>CAZVOI010000532.1:0-7229 GCA_964628275.1 uncultured Acidobacteriota bacterium
GCCCTCCACCCAGTTGACGATCGTGTCGACGTCGCGTTGGGTGAGCCGCGGGGCATTCCGGAATTGGCCGAAGCCCCTGACCGCCGGCCAGGGAGGCATCCTCTTCTCGAGCAGCTCTTCCTTGATCGCCTTGGCCCAGGGGCGCGCCTCCTCGTAGCTGGCCAGGGACATCGGCGCGATGCCGCCTGGACGGTGGCAACCCAGACAGTTCTCCCGGAGGATGCGGATCACCTCGCGGTTGAAGAGGACCTTGGTCGTGATCGGGGTATGGGCGCGGGCGCCGGTCGGCCGGACCAAGGCCACGAGCAGACAAACCAGAGCAACGAGCGCCCGCCGGCGCGAGGTTGGGGATGCGTGCATCAGGGTTGCCGGGCGATCCGGATCAGGTTCGAGATCGTTCGCAAGATCAAGCTGTCGCGCGCGATCGCAGGTGTCGCCATGCTGAACTCGTTGACGCTGTTCTTCCCGAGCAGCTTGTATTCGGCCCCGGCCTGGATCACGTAGGTATCGCCGTCTTCGCTCTGAGCGAAGATCTTGCCGCCGTAGGCCCACGGCGATGCGGTGAAGGCACCCGCCTCCGAGTCGATCCGCACTTTCCCGTAGATCTCCTTGCCGGTCTTCGCGTCGTGGCAGGTCAAGAGGCCGCGGTCGTAGAGCGTGTAGTAGTGATCGCCGTACACGAGCGGCGAGGGGTTGTAGGGCCCACCCTGGCGGAGACGCCAAGCGATGAAGTCGCTCGTTTCCTGGTCCTTCGCGAGCGTGATGTCGCCCGAGCCGCCCGGGCGAATCGCATACACCGGCCGCACCTCGTCGCCGACATAGCCGGAGGCCACGTAGAGCAACCCGAACGCGGAGAACGGAGTCGGGATCGCGATGCTGGACATCGGTCCGAGCTGCCAGAGCAGCTTCCCGTCGAGGTCATAGGAGCGGATGCCGCCGGTTCCGGCCGTCACGATCTCGCTCCGGCGCTCGTGGCTCCATACGAACGGCGTCGCCCAGTTGGAGCGCTCCTCACGGTCCACACGCCACAGGATCTTGCCGGTCTTGGCGTCGAGGGCGATCAGGAACGACTGCTGGTCGTTGTCGTTCACGATGTAGAGCCGGCCCTGATGCAGGACGGGGGAGGCCGCCGTCCCCCAGCCGTAGCGAATCGGGTAGGCGTCGAAACGCTGCGACCAGAGTGGCTTGCCCGCCAGGTCGTAGCAGAACAAGCCGACGTTGCCGAAGTAGGCGTACAGCCGCTCGCCATCCGTGACCGGCGTCTCCGAGGCAAAGCTGTTCTTGAGATGGCGAGCCGACGCGGGCACCCCGCGATGGGCTTCGCGCTGCCAGAGCAGCTTGCCGGTCTCCCAGTCGACGGCGTGGACGAGCCAGCGATGCTCCGCCGTGGAAGGCGGCCGCTCGCCGCCGAAATAGAGGCCTTTCTTGGGCGCCTCGACTTCTCCCTCGGTCGCGACACTGGTTGCGAAGACGCGGTCCCCCCAGACGATCGGCGAGGACCAGCCTCGCCCGGGGATCTCGGTCTTCCAGGCGACATTCTCGGTGGCGCTCCACTTTTCCGGCGGGCGCCCGCCCTCGGCGACGCCCCGCGCACCCGGGCCTCGGAACTGCGGCCAGTGGTCGGCTTCGGCCGAGACAGGCGTCGCGGCGAGTGCCACGAGCGCCAAGACGTCGAGCCCAGTCATGATCACGCTCCTCGGCCGGCGCCGGGTTGACTCTCCGGTATAGTCTAGCCTCTCAGTGAAAGGAAAGCGGGAATGCTCCGACCAGCGTTGATGTCGGCGGTCGTCGTCTCGGGTTTGGCGCAGGCCGCGTCCGGATGGGCGCAGCAGGGTCCGCCAACGCCGGGCGCGGCACAGGCCTCTCCCAGCCCGGAGCCTTCGCGGCGTCCGGGGCGATCGTCGCCGCCGCAACCCACGCAGAAGCAGTCCCTCGACTATTTCAGCGGGCGCTGGAGCTATCGGTGGGTCGGACGCGAGAGCGCCCTGACTCCGGGGGGCGTCGCGCTCGGCACGCTGCTGCTCGAGCCGCTGCCGGAGAGCGCGTATCTGGAAGGCCGCGTCGAGGGCAAGTCGAAGTGGAGCCCGCTCGGCGAGAAGCTGCTGCTCGGCTTCGAAGAGTCGGACAAGGCGCTCGTCTTGCTGGAGCAGCGCGGCGGACTCCAGACCCTGAGCCTCGGCGACTGGACGAGCCCGATCGCGATCCGCTTCAAGGTCGCTCCTTTCCAGGCGGGCGGGCGCCGGCTGCGCTTGAACCGGACGCTCAGTGTCGTCTCCGCGCACTCGTTCACGCTCGTCGAAGAGCTGTCCGAGGACGGAGGGCCGTTCGTGCGCCTTGGCAACGCCGTGTTCTCTCGGCCCGCCGAAACGGCACAGGCTCCCGCGAAGAACTGATCCGTCCAGCGCGCGGCGGCTCGGCCTCGACATGACGGCACTACTCAGCGAGAGCGCCGAGCCTCAGAAGATCCACCGCAGGATCCTGACGTTCGCCTGGATCGGCTGGATCTTCGACTTCTACGACCTGCTGCTGCTGAGCTACGTCATCACCGCGACGTCGCTGCCGCGGGATCTCGGTCTGTCGCGGGACCAGGTGGCGCTCTTGCTCGGAAGCGCGCTTGGCTTCAGCGCGATCGGGGGCCTGGTCTGCGGCGCGCTCGCCGACCGCTACGGACGCCGGCCGCTGCTGATGGCTACGATCCTGATCTACAGCGCGGGCACGTTCCTGTCCGGTCTCAGCACCGGCATGTGGTCGATGTTCGCGGCCCGCGCGATCACCGGGCTGGGCGTGGGCGGCGAATGGGCGGTGGCCCACGCGCTGGTCGGGGAGACCGTGCCGCCCCACGTACGCGGCCGCTACGGCTCGTATCTGCAGAGCGGCGCCGTCTTCGGCCGATTCCTCGCCACCGTCGTTGGATTCAGCGTGGCGCCATGGATCGGCTGGCGCGCGAGCTTCATGCTGTCCGCGCTTCCCGCGCTGCTCGTCGTGCTGATCAGGCGCCACATGCCCGAGTCGGACCTGTGGCTCCGCGATCGGGCGGCGGCGCAGTCCCACGGTTTTCGCGAGCAGCTCCGGGCGGTTGGACAGATGCTGGGCCCCAAGCTGCGCGTGGTCACGGCGCTGGCGCTGCTGCTCACGCTCTTCAACATGGCGGGCTACTGGCTCAAGACGATCTGGCTGCCCACCTACTTCCACGAGGAGCGCGGCTTCTCACCGGCCGAGGCCTCGCGCGTGTTGTTCGTCGAACAGATCGGCTCGTTGGCCGGATACGTGCTGTTCGGCCTGCTCAGCGATCGCTTCGGGCGGCGCCCGATCTTCTCGCTGTTCTCGCTGATCAAGGCCGTGAGCCTCGCCATCGTCACGCTCGGTTGGCGCACGGCGGGCGAATCGCCGTTGCTGCTCTACGGCTGCATGCTGCTGGTGGGGTTCGGCGAAGGCAACTGGGGCGGCATCGGCCCGCTGCTGAACGAGCTCTACCCGACCAGGCTGCGCGGCGCGGCCCTCGGGATCGTCTACAACCTGGCCCGCGGCGCGCAGTTCCTGGCGCCGCTCGCCGTGGTGCTGGTCGCCTCTCGGGCGAGCTTCGCCGAAGGGATCGCCCTGGCGGCGGGGTTCGCCCTGCTGGCCGGCGCCAGCGTCTGGACGCTGCCGGAAACGAAGGGCGTCAGGCTGTAGCTCGTCACTCGGGCAGGCCGATGCGCTTCGCCAGCTCGGCCAAGCGCCGATCGGAGCGCAGCGGGTCGAACACGGGATCGACCTTGAGGTAGACGATGAGGCTGCTCCGCTCTTCGTAGGCCTTGTCGAGCCACGCGAAGGCCTCGTCCTTCTCCCCCAGGCCGGCATAGGCGAGCGCAAGCTGCTCGGATGGCACATGTCTTTTTTTCGCGACCGCCTTCAGCCCTTCGAGCACGCGAAGCGCCTCGGGGCGTTGGCCAGCGAGCGCGTGCGCCTCCGCGAGAAGGGCCGTGTACAGCGTGGTGTCTGGAAACTCCGCGGCCACGCTTTGGAGCTCGCTGACGCCCTCGCGATGCCTTCCCAACTTGATGTAGGAATAGCCGAGGAACTGGCGCGCAATTGGAAACCCGCGGTCCATCTCGAGCACTTTTCGGAACTGTTCGATGGCCAGCTCAGGGCGTCCCGCCCAATAGCGCTGAGCCCCCGCCACGGCATTGATGATGAGCGACAGGGGGTCCAGCTCCACAGCCTTCATCGCTTCCGCGAGCGCTTCCGGATGGCGACCCATCGAGGAGAGGTAGGTCGAATACCAGTAGTGGGCTGTGGCATAACCCGGATTCAGCTCGATGGCGCGCCTGAAATGCTTCTCCGCCTTGGGAAACTCCCAGTCGTAGGCGAAGCTCACCCAGCCGAGTGAGCTGTGGGCTTCAGCGAGGCTCTCGTCGAGTTGGAGCGCCTCGAGAGCCGCGGCCTTGGCCTTGGGCATCGCCTCGCGTGGGGGCAAGACCCCATACGACCAGAACCCCATCAGCCCATAGGTGTCGGCGAGGCCGGCACGGGCGGCCGGGTCGCTCGGATCCTTCTGGATGGCCTGCTCGAAGAGCGCGAGAGCCGCCTTGAGCGACTCCGCGGTTCGTTTGTTCCAGAAGTAGCGGCCCTTCAGATAGAGCTGGTGCGCTGCGGGGTCGACGGAACGCCTGTGCGCGAGTCGCGCCTGCTCCTGCGGCGTGACCGCCACCTTGATCTCGCTGGCGATGGCTCTCGCGACCTGCGCTTGGAGCGCGAGCACGTCTTTGAGGTCGCCCTCGTAGCTCTCGCTCCACAGGTGCTGATCGGTCGCCGCGTGGATGAGCTGCGCGGTGATGCGAACGCGCTCTCCGGACTTGAGCACGGAGCCTTCGACCACCGCATCGACGTTCAGCTCGCGGGCGATCTCGGGCAAGGACTTCTTGGTCCCCCTGTAGCGCATCGCCGAGGTGCGCGAGATGACCCGCAGCGCGCGGATCTTGCCGAGGTCGGCGATGATGGCCTCGGTCATCCCGTCCGCGAAGTACTCCTGTTCCGGGTCGCGCGAGAGGTTGTCGAGCGGCAGCACGGCCAGCGACTCGACCCGACGGGCGCCAGCGGCTCCGGTCTTGCTCCGGCCGGCGAAGGTCCAGGCGAGGCCGGCCGCGAAGAGGAAGAGCCCGGCTGCGGCCAGGGCCAGCAGCTTGCGTCGCGAAGCCGGCCGCGCCGCCGCGAGCATCGGAAGAGCGGCCGGGGTCGAGCTGAATTCCAGCTTCCGGCGCGCGGCGCGGAGATCGACGACCAGATCGCGCATGCCCTGGTAGCGGTCTTCCGGGTCCTTGGCCAGGCACTTTGCGACGATCCTCGACAACTCCACGCTGGCCTCGCCCGCAGCGCTGAGATCGAGCGGCGGCGCGGGCGCGTTCAGGATCGCGCTCAGCGTCTCGACGCGGCTCTTGCCCTTGAAGGGCAGCGCTCCTGCGAGCATCTCGTGGAGCGTCACGCCCAACGCGAAGATGTCGCTGCGGTGGTCGAGCTTGCTCCCGCGCGCCTGCTCGGGCGACATGTAGGACGCCGTGCCCACGATCAGCCCCGGGTCCGTGCGGTTGCGCAGCGCCGTCTCGGCTTCGGTATCGGCGCCGGCCAGAGGCTCGACCAGCTTGGCGAGGCCGAAGTCGATGATCTTGGCGTGGCCGTCCTGCGTGAGCATCACGTTCGCGGGCTTCAGGTCTCGATGAATCACACTCTTCTCGTGGGCGCGCCCCAGGCCCTCGGCCACCTCGATCCCGAGATCCAGTGCGCGCGCCACCGACAGCCGCTCGCGCTCGAGGATGTCGCTGAGTTTCTCGCCTCGGATCAGCTCCATCGCGATGAAGGTCACGTCCTCGGCCTCGTCGACCTCGTAGATGACCGCGATGTGCGGGTGCTCCAGCGCCGCGGCCGCTTGCGCCTCCTGGACGAAGCGTCGCCGCCGGTCGGCGTTCGCCACCAGCTCCGGGGGGAGCACCTTGAACGCCACTTCGCGGTTCAGCTTGGTGTCGACCGCGCGATACACGATGCCCATCCCGCCGCGGCTGATCTCGTCGTGGATCGTGTAATGGGAGAGCGTCCGGCCGGCCAGCGAAGTCACCGTGGATCCTGCAATCAGGCGTGCCTCTTGGCGGGGCAGCATAGCAGGAGCGGTCTAGAGCGGATTGATGCGCCTGCTTCGTGTCGGCGCTTCACGCAGCTCAGGTGCGCGCGGGCGCGCGGCGCTTCAGGCGCTTCCAGTCGAAGGAGGAAGCAGGGGGGCGATCTGGCCGCGTAGCAGGGGCAAGTCCTTCTCCACGATCAGCCATACGATGTCGAGGTTGACCTCGAAATAGCCGTGGATAACGCGATTGCGCGTGCCAACAATCTCCGTCCAGGGAATCTCGGGATGACTCTGGCGCATCGCCTCCGGGACCTTGCTGGCCGCCTCGCCGATGATCTCGAGGTTCCTTATCACGGCGTCCTGAATCAGCCGGCTCGCGTCGAAGGCGTCACGACCCGCGGAGGTGTAGTCTCGGATTCTGTCGATCGCGTCCAGAATGTCGGCGAGGTAAACGCTCTGGTTCCGCGCGGCTGTCACAGAGTGACGGCTTCGGACAGGATGCGGTCGCGAATGAGCCGATGCAGGCTCTTGTCGGTCACGACGTCGACCTTGCGCCCGAGCAACTCTTCGACTCCCTCGCAGAAGCGCACGAAGTCGAATCCAGATTGGCCGGGAACGTATTCGACCAACAGATCCAGGTCGCTCTCCGGACGCGCGTCTCCCCGGGCGAACGACCCGAAAACGCGGATATTTCGTATCCCGTAGCGCTCGCCCAGGCGCCGGATCTGGAGCGCGAGAGGCTCGGGTAGGACGGATCGCAGCGTGAGTGTGGTCGCCATCAACGGCTCTGCAGCATTGTACGGCTGCCGGCGCGACAGCTACTGGGGCTTCGGCATCACCAGGCGGATCGACTTGAGGACCTGCAGGTTGCGATCCAACTCCTTCTCGCCACGCGGGAAGTTGTTGGCTTCGAAGATGTAGGCCAGCACGTCGGCGACTTGCTGGCGGCTCAGGCTGCTGGGCTTGTCCTGGGGCATCGAGATGCGGGTGCGCTCGAACAGGTCGCCCACGGTCAGGCCGTTCCATCCGCTCTCGAAGGTGTCGCCGACCAGCGCCGTCGCGCTTTCGCCTCCGCCCAGGTTGTGGGCGTGGCAGTTCGCGCACCTTTCCTCGTAGACCGTGCGGCCGCGCTTGCTCT
>CAZVOI010000533.1:0-3138 GCA_964628275.1 uncultured Acidobacteriota bacterium
GGATCCGATCACTGGAGCCCTCGGCGCCCGATCATGGCGCGGCCCCGGCGCGTGCGCCCTGGCGCCAGCTGCGACGCAGCTCGTCCGTCCAGTGGGCGGCGACCAGCACGTCGGAGCGGCCCGATGCCGGCACGACGACGACGAAGCTCTTTCCGTCGGGTGCGATGTCGAAGTCCTCGCAGGAGTAGCCGAGCTGCGTCACGATGCGACGGCCGACGACGGCCAGGGTGGGTGTCGTGCGGAGCTCGGCCACCCCGAGAACGTTGCCGTTGCCGAAGTAGAGGTGTCGGCTGTCCGGTGCCCACGCCGGGGACGAGCCGCCGCTGTCCGTCACCTGCAGCGTGCCCGCGCCGTCGAGCGGGCGCACGTAGACCTCCCAGTTGTCCGAGAACGCCACCAGGCGGCCGTCGGGAGAGATGCGCGGCTGCTGCGGCCAGCGAAACGCCTCCTGGCTCGACGCGAGTCGCAGGGGCGTCACCTCGTTGCCGCCGTCGAGTGAGGCCCGGACGAGCTGCGGCGGCTCCGTCGAGCCGGTCTTTACGGCGATCACCGAGCGGCCGTCCGGTGACGCGACCGGCCAGCCCAGCGAGCCCTCGTCGACGGCGGCCAGGCGGCTCGCCTCGGCGCTGCCATCGAGCGGGAGGATCCAGACCTCACCCTCGTCCTCTCGAGGCCCCTCCTGGACGTAGACGACACGCCGGCCGTCGGGCGTCCACCCCGGCGCCGAGGCGGTGCCGGTTCGGGTCAGGCGCGTGGCCTGCCCCGAGTCACGATCGAAGGTCCAGAGATCGCGAGCCACGCCGCGGCTGTAGCCCCAGCGGTCGCCGCCGCTGCCGACCACGATGCGCCGTCCGTCCGGCGAGAAGCGCGGCACCGCGAAGTCGCCCACCTCGGTGCCGAGCGGCTCGGAGCGCCCGTTCTCGTCGATCAGCATCAGGCGTGCGCTGGACGAGCCCGCGCGGTAGACCAGGGTTCCCGCCTCCGAGAGCGCCACCCGGGTGCCGATCCCCGACGTCTCAACCCGTTCGCGAAGCTCGACGGTGGCGCCCGTGACCCGCATCGCCGCCACGTCGAGCGGCACCGCCATCAGGTTGCCGTCCGCACGCGCGTAGACGAGCCGGCCGTCGACCATGCCCAGCGCCTGCACGCCCTCGATCCCGAGCCGCGAGCGGCGGCCGTCCGCGAGCGAGACCATCGCGAGCGTCGTGCGGCCGTCGGCGGTCGTGCTCGCGTAGAGGACCATCCGGTCGCGCCGCAGCACGAACGGGCGCCGCTGGGCGGTCTCACCGGCTGCGGCGTCGAGCGGGACGAGCTCCTGCGCCACGCCGCCGCCCGCGCTCAGCCGGTGGATTCCCGTCTTCGCTCCCAGGAGCTCGAGCAGGATGTCGTCGTCGGACGCCCAGGTGAGCGACGCGGAGAAGGCGGGGAGCGTCCAGAGTCGGGTGGACGCACCCCCGCTGAGGCGCGCCTTCCGCACCTCCTTGAAGTGAGAGAGGAAGGCGACCCACTTCCCGTCCGGCGAGATGGCCGGCTGCGTGGCGCCCACCGTGTCCTCGATCTCCCGCGCGTCGGGGCCGTCGAGCGAGCGGACCCACAGGTGGGGCCTGGCTCCGCCCCGGGTTCCCGTGAACACGACCGTCTGCCCGTCCGGTGAGATCGCGAACGGTGTCGTGAGGTCGGTCGCGATGAAGAGCGAGGGATCGGCGGCCAGCGGGAAGCGGACCACGCGCGGCTCGGGCGCGGGCTCGGCGGGGGAGCGGAGCAGCGAGCCGAGCCAGAGCGATGTGAAGACGACCGCCAGGCCGGCCAGGGCCCAGGCCGCGCGGTTGGCTCGTCGGGCCGAGAGCGGGTGTGGCGCGCCCGGCGCCTCCGCCTCGCCTGCAAGCGACTCTTCCATTGCGATGCGCGCGTCGCCCATGTCCCGCAGCCGGCTCCTCGGCTCGCGCGCGAGACAGCGCCGCAGCAGCTGCCGGATGCCGGGAGGCGTCGCGCTCGGCAGCGCCCCGAGATCGACGTCGGTCTTGAGCACGGAGGCGAGCACGTCGCTCACCGTCTCACCGGTGAAGAGCTTGCGGCCGGTGAGCATCTCGTAGAGCACGACGCCCAAGGCCCAGATGTCAGCTCGCTTGTCGACCGGCTTGCCGCGCGCCTGCTCGGGCGACATGTACGCGGCGGTGCCGAGGATGAGGCCGGCCGCGGTGCCGGTGTGCGCGAGCGTGGGGGACTGCGAAAGGTCGGAGGAAGCGGCGCCCGGGCCTTCCCAGGCCTTGGCCAGGCCGAAGTCGAGCACCTTGACCTTGCCGTCGGGGGTCAGCTTGACGTTCGCGGGCTTGAGGTCGCGGTGGACGATGCCCTTGTCGTGCGCTTCCTCGAGGGCCTCGGCGACCTGCTTCGCGATGGCGATCGCTTCCTCGACCGGGATCGCGCCTCGCTTCAGGCGCTCGGCCAGGTCCTCACCCGGCACCAGCTCCATCGCGAGGAAATGGGCGGACGAGCCGTCGTCGAGCAAAGCACTCTCGAAGCCGTAGACGTGAGCGATGTTGGGGTGGTTGAGGGAGGCGAGCAGCAGGGCCTCTCGCTTGAAGCGGGAGAGCCGCTCTTCGTCCTTCGCGAGCTCCTGTGGCAGGACCTTGACCGCGACCTCGCGGCTGAGGTTCTCGTCGGTGGCGCGATACACCTCGCCCATGCCGCCCGCTCCGATCGCGGCGGTGATGCGGTAATGGGCGAGAGTGTCGCCGAGGGCTAGCGGCAAGCTGGCGCGCAGTCTACCGCGGACGGGCCTTGGTCCCACCGAGCTCGGGCGCGCCAGTTGTCGCCCACGGTCAGCGACGGCCAGCGGTTGCCGGCCCGCTTCGGCGACTGCGACAGGTCAGCCGACGAGCCGGAGGCCGACTCGGTGCCGTTCTTCGCGAAGTAGACGACCCGCCGGCCAACGGCAAACTACTTGACCGTGGAGGACGCGCGCGCCTCGAGGTTCACGTTCAGGACGAGCGTCAGCGGGCTCCGCGAGCCCGAGCGCCGCGTCCGGTTCACGACGAAGGTCTCGCCGTCCAGCGTGTCGAACTGGGGCTGATCGGCCCTCTTCAGCTCGACGTGGAAGAGCGCACGGGGACGGCCGAACCGAAGGTCGCCGGGCGA
>CAZVOI010000534.1:0-4278 GCA_964628275.1 uncultured Acidobacteriota bacterium
CGACCTGCTCATGCGGCAAGGCCAGCAGGAGCAGGCCCAGGCCGTGATCCAGGACGCCCTCGAGCGCAAGGTGGACGAACACCGCTTCCTGCTGAAGCTGGGCGAGAGCCAGATCGAGGCGAAGCGCTACGACGAGGCCGAAGGGGCCTTGCGGCGCGCGCTCGAGAAGAAACCCGACCTCGACACCGCGCACTTCAATCTCGGGCTCGTCTACGAGGAACGCGGCGACATCGACAAGGCAATCGCCGCCTACGAGGCCGAGCTGCGGCACAACGAGAAAGCCCACCGCGCCGCGTTCAATCTCGCCAAGCTGCTCCAGAAGAAGGGCCGCACCGAAGAGGCCGTGACGCTGTTCCGCAAGGCGATCGAACTGCAGCCCGACTTCGGGACCGGGCAGCTCTATCTCGCGAAGGCCCTGCTCGACAGCGGCGATCTCGCGGGCGCCGAGGAGTGGGCGCGCAAGGGCCTGACTGCGAAGCCGGACCCGCGCATCGCGCCACTCGGCCATTTCGTCCTGGCGGACGTCTTCAACCGACAGGGGCGCGAGGCAGAGGCGCAACGCGAGATCGCCGCGGCGCGACGGCTGCAGCGCGGGGGCTAGGCGAGGCCATGGCGGTGCGGGCCGCGGGCCTCCTCCTCGCAAGCTTCGTGACCCTGGGCTGCCGGGGTCCGGCCGAGAAAGTGCCGGCCCCGTCCCGCGCCCGCCATCTGGTCCTGGTCACGATCGACACGCTCCGGGCCGATCGCGTCGGCGCCTACGGATACAAGGGCGCCGCGACGCCTCATCTCGACGGCCTCGCCCGGGACGGCGCCATGGCGCGCTCGGCCTCGGCGCATGTGCCCTTGACGCGGCCCTCCCACGTCTCGCTCTTCACGGGCCGCCTGCCGAGCGAGACCGGAATCCGCGACAACTTCTCGCCAGCGATCGTCCCCGAGGTCCCGCTGCTCGCCGAGGTCCTGAAGCAAGCCGGCTTCGCGACCGGCGCGTTCGTGTCGTCGGTGGTGCTCGAGTCGTCGTCCGGCCTCGACCGGGGCTTCGACGAGTACCGAGACGAGTTCGAGAGCGACGAAGCGCAGGTTCGTTTTCTCAACACCGTGCAGAGGCGAGGCGACCTCACGACGGAGGAAGCCGTCGCCTGGCTCGAGAAGACTCGTGCCGCTTCGCCCTCCGGGCGGATCTTCTTGTGGCTACACCTCTACGACCCGCACGATCCGTACGAGCCGCCGGAGCCCTATGCGTCACGTTTTGCCGGCCGGCCCTACGACGGCGAGGTCGCCTTCGCGGACGAGCTCCTCGGCCGTCTCGACGTCGCTCTGGCGCGGCTCGGCCTGAGAAACGACACGGCCCTCGTCGCGACGGCCGACCATGGCGAGGGCCTGGGCGACCACGAGGAGTCGCTGCACGGGTTCTTCGTCTACCAGACGACACTCGCGATCCCCTTCTTCGTGCGCGGCCCGGGCGTCGTTCCGGGGACTCGCCTTTCCGGCACAGTGCGCCTCGTCGACGTCTTCCCTACCGTCCTCGAGCTGCTGTCGGTGGCCGCACCTCCGGGCCCCCACGCGGGCCGAAGCCTGGCCCCCGCGCTAGGCGGGGCACGCGCTCTGGACGAGTCCAGCGTCTACGCCGAGTCGCTCGTGCCGCTGCTGCACTTCGGCTGGAGCGACCTCAGGGTCCTGCGCGAGGGCCGCTTCAAGTACATACAGGCCCCGCGCCCGGAGCTGTACGACCTCGCGACCGATCCGGGCGAGACGCGGAACCTCTTCCCCGCTCAGCCGGCGCGCGCCGCGGCCCTGAAGCTGGCCCTCGGGCGGTTTCTCGACGCCGAGCGCGCGGCCGCGGCGCGCGCCTCCGGGACGCCGGCGGTCGCGCCCGAGCTGCTCGAGAAGCTGGGGGCCCTCGGCTACGTCGGCGGCCAGGCACCCGCCGACACCGCGACGCCGGGCGCCGACCCGAAAGACAAAGTCGAGGACTTTCGCATCGCCAACGACCTGATCCGAACCGGCCTGCAGTCGCTACACGAAGGGGACTATGCCGCGAGCGCCCAACGCTTCAGGGCCGTCCTGGCCCGGAAGATCGCGAGCTTCGAGATCCACTTCTACCTCGCCCGCGCCCTTTCTGGCCTGGGGCGGCATGCGGAGGCCGTGACGCACTTCCAGGAGGCGGCACGCCGCGCGCCGGGCCACGCCGCAGCCTGGGAGGGCCTGGCGCGCAGCCTCGTCGCGTCCGGACGCAAGGCGGAGGCGCGCAAGGCCTACGCGGCCGCGCTGCCGCTGTCGCCGAGGAGCGGCAAGCTTCGCGCGGAGCTCGGAGATTTCCTGCGCGAGCTGGGAGCGATCGACGAGGCGATCCGGCGGCAGACCGAGGCGACCGAGCTTTCGCCCGGCGTCGCGGCTTACTGGAACTCGCTGGGCATGACACTCGGCGGCAACCGACGGATGGACGAAGCCGAGCACGCCTTCCGCGAGGCGTGCCGGCTCGACGACAAGGACCACCGCTACGCCTACAACCTTGGCCTGATCCTGCAGCGACAAGACCGTGGCGCGGAAGCTCGCCCGTGGTTCGAGAAGACGCTCGCCCTCAACCCGACCTTCGCCCCGGCCCGCGACCGCCTCGCGGGTCGCTGAAGCGTCAAGACAGGCGCGGAATGGCACAGAGCCCAAGTGATAGAATGAGGTTGGTATGGCTGCCATGGATCGAATCGTGATCGACCCTGACGTGATGCAAGGCAAGCCGGTGATTCGCGGAACACGCATCACCGTCGATCTGCTCCTGCGCAAGCTGAGCGAAGGCGCCACTGAGGCCGAGTTGCTGGACGCATACCCCCACCTGACCGCCACTGACGTCCGCGCGGCGCTGGCCTATGCCGCCGATGCCGTATCGCACGAGGACATCGTGTTGACTGCCGCTCCCGGCGCAGCGCGTTCCTGATCCGGAGGCGATGCCGCCCCGCCGAGGCCGAGCGCGCCTTCCGGGAGGCCACGCGCCTCGACGAGAGGAGCCACCGCCATGCGTACAACCTGGGGCTCATCCTC
Source organism: uncultured Acidobacteriota bacterium (assembly GCA_964628275.1). Lineage (GTDB taxonomy): Bacteria > Acidobacteriota > Vicinamibacteria > Fen-336 > Fen-336 > CAZVOI01. The sequence continues at coordinate 3,034 of CAZVOI010000534.1, forward strand.
CAAAGACAAGGGCGGGCCAGCGAGGCACGCCCCCGAAGCGCGCGGAGGGGTTGCTTGAGTCCGCACCCCTCCCATTCCTCGACTAGAACCGGAACTTCGCTCCGAGCATGAAGCGCCGCGGGAAGACTGGGGCATCGTAGTAGTTGAAGACGCCAGAGGTCGCAAGGCTGCTCTGGACGGTTTCGGCGCTCTGCTCGTTCAGCAGGTTGAGGGCGTCCACGAAGAAGCCCAGCTTCACGTCCTTGCCAAATCGGAAGTCCTTCTGGAAGCGCATGTCGACCTGGGTGACGTCGTCCAGCCGCGGGTTCTCGCCGCGCTTCTGCAGGAAGATGGTCGTTGTGTCCGGGATGTTGGTAATGTCCTCGGGCACTCGGGAGCGCCTCGCCGACCAGGCCCCGTTTCGGAACGCGACGTTGGCCGAGACGAGCATGTCCCAGGGGAGGTTGTAGAGGAACTGGCCCTTGGCCGACCAGGTCACGTCCAGGCGCAACCGGCCGTCGGTGTTCACGAAATCGTTGGGGTTCTTTCCGAAGTCGCGGAATTGGAGCCCGCCGCGCTGGCTGATCCCGACCCCGACACGCTTTCCGTGACCTGACCCGTGCCCCGGAGCCAGGTGACGGAAGCGTTCATTTGCCAGTTGTCGCTCATGCGCTTCAAGACCGCGAAGCTCACCGCGTGGACGTCGCTTCCGGTGGTGTCTCCGTTGATGATCCGGTACTGCCGTTCCGCGGGATCGCTGAGCAGCCGGAAGATATCGAAGGTCTGTCGGCTCGGGTTCTCCCCGAGGTCGTCCGTGAACGGCACGCGTTCGTAGGTGCCGCCGTAGTCCTCCCAGGTAGCGTAGTCGCGGGCCCTCTTGTAGATGTAGCTGAGCTGGGTCCCGAACCCCTTCACGACCTCCCGCTCGAAGCTCATGGTGTACTGGTCCGTCTTGGGCGACTTGTAGTCAGGGCCAACGCTCAGGTTGGAGTTGCCTTCGAGGAAGGTCAGCTCGCTGAAGGTGCCGGTCGCGAAGTCGTAGTCGACGCCGGTATAGATGGGCTGGATGCTCGGGCCGATGACGTTCGCGTACTCGCCGGTGGCCACCGGCCGGTGGTAACGGCCCCAGAAACCCTTCAGCGCCGTCCGCCCGTCTGCCGTCAGCTTCCAGTTGAAGCCCAGCCGCGGCGACCAGGACTTCCAGGTGAAGTAGTCCGTCTTCGGGAACGTCTTGCCGGTGGGCTTGCCGAACTCGTCGACCTCATC
>CAZVOI010000535.1:0-1966 GCA_964628275.1 uncultured Acidobacteriota bacterium
CGACGCCGACCTTGCTGGCGCCGATGAAGCCTTTCGCGGTTTCGACGCCCTCGACGCGGCCATTGGTTATGCGAAAACCGGTCACTTCGCAGTTCTGGATGATGTCGATGCCGCGCGCATCCGCTGCCCGCGCGAAGCCCCAGGCGACCGCGTCATGGCGCGCGGTGCCGCCGCGGCGCTGCAGCGAGGCGCCGAGAATCGGATAGCGCTTGCCCGGACTGCAATCGAGGATCGGGCAGAATGCCTTTACCTGCTCAAGCGTCAGAAGTTCGGAATCGATGCCGTTGAGGCGGATGGCGTTGACCCGCCGGCTCAACTCGCGCAGCTCGTGCTGATTGTGGGCCAGCGCCAACAGCCCGCGCTGGCTGAACATCAGGTTGAAGTTGAGGTCCTGGCTCAACCCCTCCCACAGTTTCAGCGAATGCTCGTAGAGATGCGCGCTCTCGTCCCAGAGATAGTTGGATCGCACGACCGTGGTGTTGCGCCCGGTGTTGCCGCCGCCGAGCCAGCCCTTTTCGAGCACGGCCACGTTGGTGATCCCATGCTCCTTGGCGAGATAATAGGCGGTCGCGAGCCCGTGGCCGCCGGCGCCGACGATCACGACGTCGTAATGCGGCTTGGGCGCCGGGCTGCGCCACGCTTGTTCCCAGTCCCGGTGGTAGTGGAACGCGTTCCGGGCCAGGCTGAAGATGGAATAGCGGGATTTCATGGCCAGGCAGTTATGACAAGGCCGGCGGGCGGCTTCAAGGGCGGAACGCGCTTACGCCCAGGGCTATCGCATTCGATGCAACCGGCACCTCATGGTTCGAGACGGCCGCTGACACGGCCTCCTTGTATCTCATCGAATCTCCGTCGGCGGTATGATGTCGCTGGCGGAGGCGGGCGGGAGACCGATGTCTCCGTGGTCTTGAAGACCGTTGGTGAGCGTGGCTCCCCGCCCGTTGTTCCTGAGAACCCGGACAGTCGCTTGGTCCGCCGTGCGAGACCGCATTTGCAAGGACGGGTCATGGAACAGGTATTTGTCGGCATCGACGTGGCGAAGGATCGTCTGGATGTTCATGTGCTGCCTTCCAGGGAGGCCTTCGCCGTCGCGCGCGACGGCGAAGGCCTGGCGGGCTTGGTCGAGCGATTGCGGGCGATGGCCCCGGCGCTGATCGTCAGCGAGGCCACCGGCGGCTTCGAGCAGGTGGTGGCGGGGGCCTTGGGCGCGGCCGGCCTGCCCATCGTCGTCGTCAACCCACGCCAGATCCGCGACTTCGCCCGCGCCACGGGCAAGCTCGCCAAAACCGACCGGCTCGACGCCGAGGCGATCGCGCTGTTCGCCGAGCGGGTGCGTCCGGCGTTGCGCCCGCTGCCCGACGACCAAGCACGGCTCTTGGGCGAGCTGGTGGCCCGGCGCCGCCAGGTGATCGAGATGATCGTCGCCGAGGGAAACCGCGCCCGCCTGCTCGAAAGCCAGCGGCTGAAGAAGCGCATCGAACGCCACCGCGGTGTCCTGCGGGACGAGTTGACCGAGATCGACGCCGAGCTTGGCGACGCCATCCGCGGCACTCCGATCTGGCGCGAGAAAGAGGATCTGCTCAAAAGCGTTCCCGGCGTCGGCCCTGCCTTGGCCCGCACGCTGATCGCCGAGCTGCCGGAGCTGGGAACCCTGAACCGCAAGAAGATCGCCGCCCTGGTCGGCGTCGCTCCCTTCAATCGCGATAGCGGTACGCTGCGCGGCCAGCGTACGGTCTGGGGCGGACGCGCCTCCATCCGCGCCGCCCTGTACATGGCCGCCCTCGTCGCCTCTCGCTTCAACCCCGTCATCGCCGGCTTCTACCGCCGCTTGCTGGCCGCCGGAAAACCCAAGAAGCTCGCGCTCACCGCCTGCATGCGAAAGCTCCTCACTATCCTCAACGCCATGATCAGGGACAAAACACCTTGGCAACTCGCTTGACTTCCAAGACAGTCGCTCACCATGAGG
>CAZVOI010000536.1:0-1651 GCA_964628275.1 uncultured Acidobacteriota bacterium
CTTCCGGAAGCCGACACCAGCCGCTGACGACCCGCGGGCCGCTGCTCGCCGGTTTTGACTGGCTCGCGCAGGTCGTGTTCTAGTTACCGCGCCTTCACCCCTTTGAGCCCCCGAATCCCGAGTCCGATCGAAGCGGGCCGCTGTCTGGGCCTCGTGGTCCTGCTCGCCGCCGGCGGCTTCGGCTGGGCGGCCCAGACGACCCCGGCCGGAAGCCAGGCGCCTGAGATCGACGTCGACGATTGCCGCGCCTGTCACGAATCGGCCGTGAAGTCGCTCCAGGCGACGCGTCACTTCGGCGTGGAATCACGCTGCCAAGCCTGCCACAAAGGCGTCGACGAGCACCTCCAATCGATGAGTCAGAAGGGCGAACCAGGAGCGATCGAGTTCATCCGCAAGCAGCCGGTTCAGAAGGCCAACGACGCCTGCGAGGCCTGCCACTCCAAGGGGCGGCAGGCGCACTTCCAAGGCGGGCCGCACGATCGTCGCGGCGTGGGCTGCACCGGCTGTCACAGCGTCCACGGCTTCGGTTCCGAGAAGGCGCTCTTGAAGGCTGCGCAGGAGTCGGAGAGCTGTTACCAGTGCCACCCGTCGGTGCGCGTGAAGATGAAGAAGGTCTCGCATCATCCCGTGCGGGAAGGCGCGATGCAATGCTCGTCGTGCCACGACGTCCACGGCTCCAACCCCAAGCTGGTCGCGGCCGACTGGGTCAACGAGACCTGCTACCAGTGCCACGCCGAGAAGCGCGGGCCGTTCCTGTGGGAACACGCGCCGTCGCGGGACAACTGCCTGAACTGTCACGAGCCGCACGGCTCGAACCACCGCGGCCTGCTGGTCTCGAAGCCGCCCTACCTGTGCCAGCGCTGCCACCTGAACACGCTGCACGCGGCGCTGATGTACGACGCCCGCGACACGCCGCGCGGCTCGGCGCCGACCGCTTTCGGCACCGGCCGCGCCTGCGCCAACTGCCACCGCAGCATCCACGGTACCAACGCGCCGTCCGCGACGATCCTGATCCGATGAGGCCAACGGCGCTCCTCGTCACAGCGACGCTCACGGCCTTCTCGGCGCACGCCGACGAGCCCTTCGCGTTGCGCGGCCTGGATCTGTCGCTGTTCGCGCCGCGCCCGCAGCGGATGCTCTTCGCGATCGAGACCGACGCCGGCGCCGTGGCGCCCGGCGCGAGCTTCCGCACCGGCCACATCGAGCTGGGCATCCAGGGTGTCGACCTGGATCAGAACTCCTCCACGTTCCGCGAATATCGCGAGCTGGCCGAAGGCTTCGTGCTGCCCTACGCGCGGGCAATCGGCCGCGGCACGGTTCCCTACGACGTACGCGTCGTGAACGGCGGCCGGAACGACGCGCGCTACGCTGCGGCGATCGAGCCGGGAGCCTTCACGATTTCGGGCGGTTATCAGCGCATCCCACACCGCTTCACGAACGACGCGCTCTCGATCCTCTCGCCTTCCAGCCCGGGGACCCTGGTCGCCCCGTCGGGCAGCCAGGCGCGCAACCAGGCGGCGCTCGAACGACAGTTCGCGTTGCAGCCGGCCTTGGTCGACGGCCGCTTCCTGACGGGACTGGCCAACGCGTCGCTGGCGGGGGCCAACAGTCTCGACGTGAAGCTGCTGCGCGAGCGCGGCCGCTTCGACGT
>CAZVOI010000537.1:0-1794 GCA_964628275.1 uncultured Acidobacteriota bacterium
GTTGGTGATCGCGTCCTTGTCGTCGGCGGCCGTCTCGAGCTGACCGCATACGACTGCCGCGTCGGGATAGGTGGCGAGGTCAGTCTCCGGGACGCGCACTCGCAGGTCCGACGTGAATACCCGGCACGGCTTGCCACGAAGGGCCGAGCGCAACTCGCCGATCAGTGCGGCGGCCAAAGCCGAGTGTTCGGGCGTCCCGCCCGCCATTTCCCAGACCTCACCCTTCAGGTACTCGTGGCGGACCTCCGCCACGGCCTCGGCGGCCAAGTACTCGGCGTAGGTCATGCGGGCGGAGGGCGCAGGCCGTCCCATCTCCGGATTATAGGCTCAGCGGACGCCGCTACCCGGTAAGATCCGGCTGTAACGACCCGCGCCGCTTGCTTCTCATGATCGAAGGAGGTGCCGAGTGGAATCCCGGAGTCGCCGATGACCCTGACCACAGCGCTGATTTTCGGCCTGCTCGGCCAGGCGGCCCCTAGCGACGTACCCCCGGCGCCGGCCCGAGTCAGCAGCGGCGTCAGCGAGCCCAGAAAGCTGAAACACGTCGCGCCGAAGTACCCCGACGACGCCCGTCGCGCCGGTCTGGCGCAGGCGGTCGTTTTGGAGTGCCTGGTCGATCCCCGAGGCCGCGTGAGCAAGGTGGACGTTCTCGAGGGTGTCCCGCCCCTCACGGACGCCGCAATCAGCGCCGTGAAGCAGTGGCGGTACACGCCCACGGTGCTCGATGGAGTCCCGACCCCGGTGATCATGACCGTCACTGTCAACTTCCTCTTGAGCGAGACACGCTACGACGACCTGCTGGATTCACTCGACGACGAGAACGAGCACATCCGCGCGGCGGCCGCCCGCAATCTGGGGGGGCAGCGTGTCGGCGGCTCGATCCCCGAGGACGATCGCAGAAGGGCGATCCGGGAGCTCGAGGGGCTCGCGAAGGACGATCCGAGCCTGGAGGTGAGAGCGGCGGCTGCCGCTTCATCGACCCGACTCGACGGGCGGCCCCTGCCACCCGAATCGCCGCCGCCTGTCGACCCGCCGCCGCCCGTGGCCGATGCCGATCTCCCCGAGCTCGCACTCACAGCGTCGGACGTGGCCCCGAGGGTCCTGAAGCAGGCCCGGCCCAGCTACCCCCAGGACGCGTTTCTGAAGCGAATCGAGGGAACGGTCCTGATCGAGGCCCTGATCGACATCGAGGGCCGTGTCGCACGCTGCCGAGTGCTGCAGTCCGTTCCTGAGCTCGACGCCGCCGCCCTGGCGGCGGTCAGAAAGTGGCGATTCGAGCCGGCGCGAAGAGGCGGCCGGCCGGTCGCGACCATCGTTCACATGCCGGTCAACTTCAGGATCTATGACAGGAAGCCGTGAGGCCGCTCAGCGGGTCAACCCCAGCCGCTCGCGCCGGTACTTGCCCGACTGGACGGCCTCGCACCAGGGCTTGTTCGCCAGGTACCAGCGCAGCGTCTCGCGCAGGCCTGCCTCGAAGGCGTGGCGCGGGGCCCAGCCGAGCTCGGCGCGGATCTTCGAGGCGTCGATCGCGTAGCGGCGGTCGTGGCCGGGGCGATCCGGGACGAAGCTCTTGAGGCCGGCGTAGGACGCAAGGCCGCGCGCGACGAGGGCGGGGTTCGTCGCGGCCGGCAGCTCGGTGTCGAGTGCTTCGCAAAGCGCGTCCACGACCTGCAGGTTCGTGCGCTCGTTGCCGCCGCCGATGTTGTACTTCGCACCCGGCGCGCCCTTGCGCAGCACGAGCAGGATGCCCTGGCAGTGGTCCTCGACGTAGAGCCAGTCGCGCACGTTGCCGCC
>CAZVOI010000538.1:0-1962 GCA_964628275.1 uncultured Acidobacteriota bacterium
GTGGCGTTGCCTTGTCGGTTGCGGATCAGGACCTGGCCGGAGTTCGCCACGTTGAACCACTCGCCGGCCAGCGTGAAGTACGCCTGCTTGCCGAAGCGGAACGTCTTGGCGAGCCGGAGGTCGATGTCCCAGACGTTGCCGTAGCGCTCGTCCTCGACCGTCGCATTGCCCGCGACTGCGAGCGTGCCATCGCCGCCGGCGGCGATGTTGAGGAAGATCGGCTTGAGACCGCCCTGCCGGCCCCACACGGAGCCGGAGAGGTCGATGCCAAAGGGCAGCTGGTAGAGAGCATTCCCGTAGAACTGCCACTTCTGTCCGGTGTAGTAGAGCGCACCCTTGCCGGAGCCGGTGCTCAGCAGCGCCACCTGGTCACCGTCCACGAGGTTGTCGTTCTGGCGCCGGGTCGGGTTGCCGTTGTCGCCGACCGCCAGGTCGACGTTCTGCGTCCAGTCGCCGTAGGTGAACGCCACGCGGGACATCCACTTGTTCGACAGGCGCTTGTTGAGCGTCAGCTCCAGGCCCTTGTAGGTGGTGGAGTAGCCGTCGCGGTTCGTCAGCAGGTTGCCGGCGCGTCCGGCGGTGACGAGAGCCGCGATCGGCGTGTAGGTGAACCCGGTGTAGCCGTTCGAGGTGACCGGGGCGTTCTGGGTGTAGTCCGAGGCGACCATCAGCGGGCAGGTGTCCTTCGTCGGGTTGGTCGGGTCGCTGCAGGCGCCCTTGAAGCGGTAGGTCGCGCTCCAGTTGTTGGCCTTGCGGTAGGTGAACGCCACGCCCGCCGCGAAGCTGGCACCCAGCTCGCGGTCGAGACCGAAGATGAGCTCGTCGTCCGAGCGGGGCTTGCGGTCGCGGTCGATCTTGTTGACAGTGTCGGCCGAGACGGAGCCGGGATCTGCCAGGTTGACGGACGACGAGTAGCGAACGCTGCTGAAGTCCACCTCGCCCGGTTGCACGAATCGATCGCCGTTGGCATCGTTCCAGCCGTACGCGATGTAGCCGGCAGCGGTCGGGTTCTCACGCGCGACGTCGCCGAACGCCAGCTGTTGGTAGTAGCGGGCGTAGGAGGCGCGCACGATCGTCCGGCGCGACTCGTCGAGCGCGTAGCTCAGGCCCAGGCGCGGCGAGAAGCTCGTCCAGTCCTGCAGGTTTCCGTCGCTGCCGGGGAACTCCGCGCTCGGAAGCCGCTCCGGAAAGGCTGCGTTGGCCGGCGCCGCGCTCTCGAGGTTGGTCGCGGTCTGCTTGTCGTAGCGCAGGCCGATGTTGAGGGTGAAGCGATCCTTCGTGAACATGTCACCCAGGTAGACGTCGGCGTACTTGCCGCCGTAGTTGATGTCCCGGCCGCGCCAGACCCGCGCGATCACGTTCGTGGCGCTGTTGATGTAGCCGCCGAGCTGATTGCCGCTCCAGACCGTGGCGGAGTGGGTCTTCATGTCGCGGTAGGAGAAGCCGAACTTCAGCTCGTGGCTGCCGCCCATGCCCTGGAAGAAGTAGCTGCCGTCACCCGTGAGGTTCTTCTGCGGCCGCACGGCCAAGTAGTCTTGGTACGTGCCGAGCGCCTGGCCGCCGACGGTGTCGAGCGTGAACGACTGCCCCAGGTCGCCGCGCGGCGCCAGCCCGAAGCCGGTGTCGTAGTACATCCCCTTCACCGAGACGAACAGGTTCGGCGAGAAGGTGTGGTCGACCTGCAGCTTCCAGAGACCGCCCGGGAGGCCGCCGTCAGTGTAGGCGTTGTCCTGATTCCACAGGAAGCTGTCGGCCTCGGAGAGGCCGCTGCCCGGCGAGCGGCCGAACTTCTGCTTGCTTCCAAGGAAGTAGAAGGCCGAGACCATGGTGTTCGACGTGGCCTGCCAGTTGAGCTTGGCGTTGTAGGAGGGCAGCAGCGTGTTGTCGGGCGTGTTGACGATCCGCAGCAGCTTGATGTCCTGCTTGCCATAGGTGCCGTAGAACCACAGCTTGTCCTTGATG
>CAZVOI010000539.1:0-3565 GCA_964628275.1 uncultured Acidobacteriota bacterium
GGAGCACATGTTCATCGCGTTTATCAACCGCCCGAACGGCGACTACACGTTCTCGGGCCTGATCACGGGCAACGCGCTTGCCGATTACCTCATCGGCGAACCTGCCCAGTTCCGGCGCACGACTCTGCAGACTTTCCAGGATGGCGCCGGTTGGCTGTATGCCGGCTACGTGCAGGACGAGTTCCGCTACTCCGACCGCCTCACCCTGAACGTCGGCGTGCGCTATGAGCTGCCGACGCCGTTCGTCGACAAGGACGACGCGATCTCCCGAATCGAGCCCGGCAAGCAGTCGACCGTGTACCCCGCGGCGCCGGCCGGGCTTCTCTACCCCGGCGATCCGGGCGTCCCTCGCGGTGCGGTGCCGACCGACAAGAACAACATCGCGCCCCGTGTGGCCGCCATCTGGGATCCCACCGGCAACGGCAAGACCAGCGTTCGCGCCGGCTGGGGCATCTTCTACGATTCGCTTGCCGGCATCGGCGACTTCTTCCAGAGCGGCGTCCTGACCCCGCCCTTCACGCCTCTCCTCACGCTGGACGCGACGCGCGCGAATCCTTTCCTCAGCTTGGCCAACCCGCTTTCCACGGCCACGGGCGGGCCTTCACTCTTCCCGCCCGGCCTCACGATCATCGGCTGGGGGCCCGAGTTCACGACGCCGTCGGCGATGCACTACAACCTGACCGTCCAGCAGCAGATCGGCAAGAGCATGGGGCTCGAGGCCGGCTACGTCGGCTCGAAGGGCAAGAACATCCCGATATGGATGGAGATCAACCCCATCGTCAGCGGTACGACGCGCAAGTACCCCGCGTACTCCCTGCTGCGTCCGACGTTCTCGGTCGCCGAGTCCTGGTACAACTCGTTTCAGGCCTCGCTCCGCATGCGACCCACGAAGGGGCTGAATTTCCTGGCGGCCTACACGCTCGGTCACGCGGTGGACCACGTCTCCGGTCTCAACAGCGGCGGCGAGAATCGGCCGTCGCTCCCGGTGACGATCGGCGACGCAGCCTCGGTCCAGAGGTCGCTCGATTACGAGAAGGGCGATGCGCTGTTCGACGTGCGGCACCGCTTCGTGTTCAGCTTCGGCTACGAGCTGCCGAGGCTCGCGGACAAGAGCGCCGTGGTCAAGAACGTGCTCGGCGGCTGGCAGCTCAATGGGATCTTCCAGGCCCAGACCGGGTTCCCGCTCACGGTCACGGACTCGATACTCGACATCTACGGCATGACCAACCGCCCGAACATGATCTGCGACCCCAACGAAGGCGCGCCGCACACGGTGCAGCAGTGGTTCAACACGAACTGCTTCCAGCGGCGGCCCGTGGCGACGACGGCAGCCGGACCGGGCAGCGAGCCGCGCAACGCCGTGCGCGGCCCCGGCTTCAACCGGATCGACATGTCGATTTTCAAGAACTTCAACTTCGCCAAGACCTCCCAGATCCAGGTCCGCGTCGAGGCCTTCAACCTGTTCAACCACGCCCGCTTCGGCCAGCCGGTGGCGGCCAGCCAGGCGGCAAACTTCGGACAGCTCACGAGCGCCGACGATGGCCGCGTGATCCAGTTGGGCGCGAAGTTCTCGTTTTAGTCCGTTCCCACCCAGGTGGTGCGGCGGACGCACCCCCTGTCGGGTTGACACACGCCCTCGCTGCATTAGGCTTCCGCTGCGGTTGGGCGTCGATCGGAGGCTGTGATGAGTCCTGCGGCTAAGGGCAAGACCAAGGTCGTTCTCGCTTTTCTGCTGGCGAGTTTCTGCAGCAAGGAATCCACGGCACCGACGACGACAAAGACGAACCAATCGCCGGTCATCTCCGCGGTGACTGTCCTGCCAGCGTCGCTGACATTGGGCCAGCAGGCGCGCATCACGGTTGCCGCGAGCGATCCCGACGGCGACGCGCTGCAGGTTTCGTATGCGTCGCAGCTCGGGAATCCGATCAGCGCGAACGGACTGAACGCCACCTACACGGCTCAGCGAACGGGCACCGACCTGATCGTGGTGACGGTGACCGACGCGACCGGCGGCAAGGACGTCCGGAACGCCACGACGACGATCGGGGCGGATCCCGCCGGGCCGGGCCAGGCGCCTCGGCTCTCCTTGAAGCCCCCGGCCCAGAACGGGACCATTCCCATCAACCAGGGCGGCAGCGTCGAGGTGGACATCTGCGCCGAGAACCCATCGAGCGCCAGCGTTTCCTGGGGAGACGGCACCGCGTCCTCGGGCTGCAGTGCCAGCCACGTCTACGGCACGGCCGGGCTCTTCCAGTTGGTGATCCGAGCGTCGGGCGTCTCGGTCAGCTCCGAGGTGCGAGCCACCGCCGACTACACCGAAACCTTCTACGTGAGCGTGATCCCGGACGGTGGTCCCACGCCTACCACCACCACGCTCACGCCCACGACCACCACCGTCCCGGCGACGACTTCGACGTCGACCTCGACGACGACGACATCGACTACCACCACCACCACGACGACGACAACCACCACCACCACCGTACCGATGGAGATGCCGAGCGCAATCCACTAGTTTGCTTTCGACGCTCGACCGAATCCTGACGACCAAGAGAACTCGCCGGAACTTCCTGTCGGCCTCGGCCGCCGCGGCCGGACTCGCTAGCTTTCGCCCCAGGCTCGCCTTCGGTCAGGCCCCGGCCATCGTCACGCCCAACGCGGCGCGGCCACAGATTCCGTTCGGCACCTCGGCGGGCGACGTGCTGGGCGACCGCGCGATCGTGTGGTCGAAGACGGACCGGCCGGCGCGGATGGTGGTCGAGTACTCGACGAACGAGCTGATCACCAACATGCACCGGGTCGTGGGCCCCGCGGCGATGGAAGACACGGGGTTCACGGCGCGCGTGGATCTTTCCGGCCTGCCGCTCGGGCAGCGGATCTTCTACCGTGTCTCGTTCCAGGATCTCGGGGACCTGCGCACCTGGAGCGAGCCCGCGAACGGCAGCTTCGTGACGACGCCGGCGGGCAGGCGCGACGTGACGCTCGCCTGGTCGGCCGACACCTGCGGCCAGGGCTGGGGCATCGACGTGGCCCGTGGCGGGATGCGCCTCTACGACACGATGCGCAAGGCCGCGCCCGACGTGTTCATCCACGTCGGCGACACCATCTACGCGGACAACCCGCTGGCCGCCGAGGTGAAGCTCGACGACGGCACGTTGTGGAAGAACCTCGTCACACCCGCGAAATCCAAGATCGCCGAAACGCTCGACGACTTCCGCGGCAACCACAGCTACAACATGCTCGACGACAACGTGCGCCGCTTCAACAAGGAGACGGCGCAGATCTTCATGTGGGACGACCACGAGGTCCGTAACGACTGGTGGCCGACCCAGGTCTTGACGGATCCCAAGTACCACGAGAAGAGCGTGGCGCTGCTCGCGGCCCGTGCCAAGCGGGCGTTCGTGGAGCACTATCCGATTCGCTTCCATCCCGACGAATCGGAGCGCGTCTATCGCTCGTTCCCCTACGGACCCTCGGTCGAGATCTTCGCGCTCGACATGCGCAGCTACCGCGGCGCCAATGGGCCCAACCGGCAAGCCTCGATGAGCCCCGACAGCGCCATCCT
>CAZVOI010000540.1:0-11459 GCA_964628275.1 uncultured Acidobacteriota bacterium
CTGATTCGGCGTGGCCACGGCAACAGGCTGCGCTCCGACGATCGTGCCGTAGCTCGGAATCATCTTGCCGATGGCCGACCCGTAGGCTGGAGGCGCCACAGTCGGCGTTGCCAAGCCGACGATCTGATCTCGACCGGTCGCCAGCGATTCGAGAATCTGACCAAGTCCTGAATAACTCATAGCGACCTCTCTTCAGTACGACCGCGGGTCGATGCCCTGGTTGGCCCAGTTGGTGAACTGGAAGTAGGCCTCGGCCTTGCGCCGAGCACGCTTGCGCGCCGACTGACGAGTGCCCACGCGAGCGGCCTTGCTGAGTCGCTTGCGCTTGCGCGCGTTCGCCTTCACCGCGGCCGACACAGCAGGCGCCTTCTTGCCGCTCATCATCACGTACGCGATGCCGCCGAGCGCCACCGTGCCACCGGCGAGGAGGCCCCACATCGGGATGCCGCCCACGCTCTGCGTGAAGAAGTTCTCGGCCGGCGGCAGCATGGTGCCGTAGGGCAGGCCGGTGGCCGGGTCGATGCCGGTGGCGACCGGAGTCGTTCCAGCAGGCAGGCCGAAGGACGTCAAGAGGCCCGTCACCGGGTCCGTCGTCAGAGTCGATGGAGTCGCGGCGGCTCCGGCACCCACGGCGTGGAAGTGCGTGTTCGTGACGCGCACTCCAGCAGGGAGCTGCGACGGCAGCGCGTTCGTGATCATGTGCGCGACCGTGTTCATGTCGGTGCCGGTCAGGGCTCTGCCCGTCTGGAGCAGTGCGTAGAGACGTCCAACCGGCACGCCGAACGCCGGCCCCCATCCGGCCGAGACGAGCGTTCCACGGAAGGCTGTGCCGACCACGGAGCGCAGGGCGGTCACGGCTCCGGGGGCTGCGCTTGCGGGCAGGCCGGTGACCTGAAAGCCGAGCGCGAACTGCGACCCCGAGGGGATCGTCGCGCCGGGGGCCAGATCGCCCAGCCCTGCGGTGCCGTCTTCGTAGTAACTCATCGTCCTTCTCCTCTTCCTCTTCTTCAGCGACAACTGCGGCGCCTGCGATTCGCGCTCACGGCACGGCGGCTCTTGCTCGCCTTCCAGGTGATGAACAGGGAGATGGCGCCGAAGAGCACGCCGGCCAGGGCGTACCTCTCCATCCTCGACCCGCGCGCCTCAGCGGCCTCAGGCGATCCTGCCGGCATCTGTCCCATCCCCAGGTGCGACGACGGAAAGTAGGGGAACCGCGGGTTGAGGTGCGCCGAGCGCAGGTAGGGCGGCTGCGTCGTGTAGACGAGCGGCGACACCTGACCGCGCAGGCGTTGCGGCTGCCCGTAATCGGCGAAGACGAAGGGGTTCGTGACACCCCAGGGCTGGGAGCCGATGTCTCGGTTGACTCGATACGACATGGCTCAGTCTTCCTGACCGCGCTGGATGTTCTTGCGGACGCTCTTCTTGATGCGGGGCATGAACCAGCCCCAGATGCCCCAACCGATGCCGACGCCGAGCGCGACGCCGACCGGCAGCACGAACATCGGGCGCCGGTACCAGACGTTCGGGTCCGCCGGAGCCGTCTGCCCGAGTCCGTAGAGCGGGTACATCGCGACCCCGGGCCCTCCGGCGCCTGCCACGCCCGACATGTCGCGAGCGTGCTCGGCGTACCGCGCCTGGGGGGTCACGAACTCCTGCGCGTTCCTGCTCATCGAAGGCCCGCCTTCCTCGCAAGCCTCTTGGCGTTGCGCGTGATCGACTTGCGGTTCTGCCACGCGTAGTAGCCGCCGACACCGACCAGCGCGCCGATGAGCAGGTTCCTCGGCGTCAGCAGAGTCATCGGAGCGGTCGTCGTGATGGCCGAACCCTCGGCGACCTGGCCCATGCCGAGCGCGGCCGGCGAGCCGTAGAGCGCGCCGAGGTCGTTCTTCAGCGCGGCCGTGTTCTTCGTGAGCGGACCGAGATGCTTGGCTGCCGCCGCCTGCATGTTCGGCTTCGTACGGCTCACGCGAGACGCGAGCTTGTCGAGGTTCGGCAGCGTTCCGTTGGCGCGCTTTGCGCTCTGGAGATCGCGCACGGTCGCGTTCATGACCGCGTGGGCGATCGTGTCCTCCAGCGCCGTCTCGGGCTTGTGGCCGAGGTCGACGAGCTTCTTGGCGGTCTCGCCGGCACGTGCCGCCATGCCAGGTCCGAGAGCTTCGACCGCGTTCGCGACGAACTGCGAGCGCGCCGCCGGAGGCTGCGCCTTCGCTTCCGCGACGACCAGGCTTGCGACCTGACGACCGAACGCTTCGATGTGGCTACGCGGGCCGGTCACCTCCGGGCGCATCTCGGGCACCGAGCGCTTCACGAACGGCGAGTAGCCGGGCTTGAGATTCTCGATGCGCGTCTTGAGCGTCACGCCGCCGGCCGATGGCTGCGTGACGCGCCACTCGTTCGCGGTGGTGTCCCACATCTCGCTCTGCTGCACGCCCAGCTCGTCTTCGTCGCCGATGTACGCGGGGAGCGCGTACTGGTGCGCGAAGGAGCCGTCGCGGGGGCGCCAGGTGACACCCTCTTCCATGCCGAAGATGCCGGTGCCGATCACGTTCTGCGACGAGTCGTCGAACTCGAAGCTCTCGCGGTCGTAGATCGTGTCCTCGGGGATACCGGCGTTCGACGGCCGCTGATTGCGGTTGCCGGTCCAGCGGGCGGGCTGCACCTCGACGTTGTCGTCCGACTCCAGAACCTCGGGTTCATCGTGCATGTCGTCTCGCCTCATCGGCTTCGGGGTTCGGGTATGGTCTTCGGTGTCGCCCATGCCGTCGCGAAGCTGCGAGTCGCGCAAGGCCATGTCGGTGCGCTGCATCGACTGCGGGCGGTAGCCGACGGCACTGCCGGGGCCCCACGGGTGGCTCCCGAAAGTCGTCGCCTCCATCCCGGGGCCGTCCTTGGCCTCGGAGATCGTCCAGTCCTCGACGCCGTCGATGTCCGGTGCCGACGCTGCACCAGGGTTGCGGCCAGGCGTGGACGGCGTGTCCTCCTGAAGGTCGTCGTCGAGGAAGGACGAGCCTCGGCCGCTCGGACCACGGGCGTAGTCCTGCGGGTTGAGGTTGGCGTTGCCACGCATGGTCGGGATCGCCATGTCGCCATCGTCGTCGTCGAATCCGTAGTCGTCGTCGTGGCTCATCCTCTTACTCCGTGTCGTGTGGCCGCCCAGCCGGGTTTCAGCAAAATCAGCTCAGCAGGAGATACCCGATTCCGAGGGCGACGACGAGGGCTCCGCCGCCGATCAGATAGATACGGGTGCGAGATCCTCTCGCCGTCGTTGCCGCTGCCGCCTCGGCCGTCGCAGTGGCCGCTCGAACCGCCGCGAGATTCGCCTCGGCCGCCGCCGCCGCCGCCGCTGCTGCTCGCTGCTCGCGAGTGCAGTCGAGCTGGCCGCCTGCGATCGAAGAGCCGATGCTGATGATCCCGCCGATGATCGTCCCGTAGACAGGAACGATGCTCGCGACGCTGCCGACCACCTGCGCGCCCGCTGTGACCGTGCATGCCGTCGCACGGTCGTTCGCCGACATCTGCCCCAGGCCACTCTGTCCCAGGCCGCTGTAGGCCTCAGCGCCGTACTCCTTGGCCGCCGTCGAGCGCAGGGACTCGATGCCGGCGTCCATGCGCGCATTTGCGATCGCCAAGCGCATCGCATCGAAGGTCGCCTGGTCCCAGCTCTTGCCGTTCGCGATGAGACGGCGACGTGACGCGACAACCTCGCGCTCCAATCCGGGCCTCATCGCGTCGAGCTTGTTCTTGACGAATGCCGCGCGAACCGAGAGCGGCTTCTGTGTCGCCTGAAGCAAGATCTTCGATGCGACAAGCGAGGCGTTCGCGAGCACAAGATCGCCGCGCGCAGCGGCGCCGACGCGCACTGCGGGTGTCTGACCGAGGCCTGCGGACGCGTAGCTCATCACATCTTCTTCACGACGATGGCCGCGATGAGAATGGTCCCAAGGAGGCCGCCGGCCATGAGGCCGTACCGCAGGAAGGCGGCCTCGCGCGCGGCGGCCGCTACCATCGCCCCCGTGGTTCCAGCGGCCGTTGCGCCTGCCAGGAGCGCCGCTGCTCGACCTCGTGCCTCGATGGCGGCGACGTCGCATCCGCCTGTGACGCCGCCCTGAGCAGCAAGCCCAAGCGTCAGAGCGGAGTCTGGGCTCGCCTGGAACATGCTGACGGTTGATGTGCCCGTCGCGACGATCCCTGAGATCATGCAGCCGGTCGCGCGGATGTCAGCAACGCTGTCACCCAGGCCGCTGCCGGACATACCGCCGGGACGCTTCGCGAGCTGCTCCTGCGTGAAGTCCGCGATACGGTTTGCGAACGACAGTCGGATGGCATCGAACACGATCTGATCTGTGTCGCTCGCCGGACGCGTCCGCATGAGTCGCAGGTAGTCGCGCCGAGCCTTCGAGCCCATACCGGGCCACATCCCGTTGAGGACGCTCTCCATCTTGTCGAGGCGCTGCGCCTCTGGCACCGCCGCCATCTGACGCATGACGCTCGCCGCCCACAGCGATGCGTACGACAGGACGCCGTCGGTCGTCGCTTTGCCAGCATGGATCGGAGCCACATCTCCGGCGGCGCCGAGGCCTCGCCTGCTCATGTAACCCGTGGGTCCCGTGTAGCTCATCGACTTCTCCCGCGGCGCGGCAAGCGATAGCCGCTGCGCCTGTTCTTCGAGACTTCGGGCTTCGCGAAGCCCTGAACGAACGCCATGGCGGGCACGAAAATCGGGAGTGCGCTGCCCGCGAGGAACCACACGAGCGCCCAGCCGAGGTTGCCGTTGTTCCTTTTGTACCCGTGGTAGGCGCTCAGGATGCCGCTCACGGTCGAGAGGCTCCACCACGCACCGATGAGCGCGCCCGTCGGACGCACCGTGATCGTCATCGGAGGCGAGAGCGAGTCGGCCGCCTGGCCGAGCGCAGACATTCCGAGCCCGGGGCCGTCATAGTAGGAGGTGTTCATTTGCATCTCCGGCGCCTAGTCGATCTCGAAGACCGTGTACTGCTTCACGCGCCGAAGCATGTCTGCGGTCTTGCGCCCGGCAACCGGGTCGAGGACCCACCAGACCTTGCTCTTGGGGTCCTGCGCCCGAGTGAAGACGTGCGTGTGGATCTTCGGCTGCCCAGGAAGCCTCGGCTTGAAGCCCACGGTCACGAACTGCGCACGAGCACCAATCGTCATACACGACGTTGCGATTGCGAGCGCGAGGTCGTCGCAATCTAGGGCGGCGCGCCCGGCGAGCGCATCGCTGAGCAGGCGATCTGGGCTGCGGATCAGCTCGACGTGCAACGGGTCGCGCGTGTAGCGACCGGCGTTGCCCCACCACCGCGAGATGGCGATGATCTCGGACGTGTAGTCCTTGGGCCGCAGATTGTTGATGATCTGCTCGGTGTGCCGACGGAACTGGATGCTCCGCTCGCCCTGGAGCGCGCTCTGCACCATGGCACGCGGGTCGACCAGCCCCTTGGCGAGCTGGATCATGACCGCGACCGTGTGGTCGGTCCCTCGGTACGGCTCCGTGGTTCCGACCGCTTGGTTGAAGGTGGGCGCGTATGCGGCGGCTCTGAGCATGTCTAAAATGACCTGCCCAGGCGCCCGCCGGCATTCTCGCATGGCGTCCGCTCCCAGCGCAAGGCGCTAGGAGGGCCGTCGCGGGGTCATGTTCGACCTCGGCACGGGCTGCCGCGTGATCATTTTTCGCCCGTTGCGATCAACGATCTTAGGCGTCATCGCTCGCCGATCGGAAGCCGGTCGCGCATCGTGCAAAAGCTCCACGCGGCTCTCCACCGGCACCTTGCCAACCCAGGTCGTTACGATGACAAACATACCGCCCTCGGGGATGCCGATCTGCACGAGCGGTCCCGCCGGCATCCCGTAGGTCATGCCGTCATGAAATCGGATGTGCGCTCGCTGCCCCTGGTACCTGATGACCATCGCCGGACGCCGTTCGACACGTGGCGGCTGTTGAACACGCGGTGGCTGCGAGATCGAGTAACTACCCAGCCCTCTGAGCGGCCCCTTCGGCGACGAGATCGACATGCGGCGACGCGAGCCTACTACGGCGTCGGCTCTTGCGCTTGGCGATCTCGGTACTGCATGACCTCAGCGATCCTCATGAGCTTGCCCATGTTGCCGACCACCGCCCAGGCGCCACTCTCCTGAAGTCCGGTCCCAGCTAGCTGATCGATCTCGCGTGCGAGCCGTTCTAGCTCGTCCATCTGCCTCGATAGAACCGGTGTCGGAGCATCCACTGAGAGCATGGCCACGAAGTCGGAGAACGCGCGCAGAAGTTCCCGCGCACGTTCCCCGAGGATCATGTTCTCGGCGTCAGCCCCGTCGAGGCTCATGCGAGCGCGCCCTCGATGCGTGCGAACGCCTTGCGGACGAAGTCCTGACCTGCGGGCGTAGCGCCCGCGCTCGTCGGCTGCGTCTCGACGATGCCGCGCGCGATGTCGTTCGGGCTGTAGCCGCTGATGACGCGCTTGAGCATGTCCGGCGCCCACTCTTTGAGCACCTTGTCCGCGAACTCTTCTGGTTCATCCGCGTTCATCACGGACTCGTGAACGAGCTTCGCGATGACCGAGAGCCCCTGCCGCTCCTGCGGGTTCATCTGCCTGGCGATGCGCTGCGGCTGCTCGGGCTTCGACGTCCGGCGCTGCGACGGCAACTGCGGCTGCGCCTGGGGGTTGGGCGTGACGAGCGCTCCATCGTCGTCGTCATCGGATCCTCCTCCTTCCCACGGCGGCCGACGGCCGCGCACCGGAAGAGGATCGGCTCCGTACTGGCTCGGGTCTGCGAAGTTCGGTGTCGCGGCGATCGGCCCGCGCCGCTTCTTGCGACCGGCGCTCGCGTTCGCGACCTCTTCCGCATCGGGCATCACGCGCTGCCGGCGCTGACCCTGCTTCTGCCCCTGCTGCTGGGGAAGCATGCGGCCCTGCGCCTGCGCCTGCGCCTGGTCGAGCGCTGCCTTCGGTGTGAGCGCGAGACCCTGCGGCGTCTGGATGACGACCATCTCGCCCTGCGGCGTCTGGACGACCTGGCCGACCTGATACTGCTGCTGCTGCGGCTGGCCCGAGAGCAGGCCGCCCAGGACCTGGAGAAGCTGCGGAGCGCGCTCCGTGAGCCCCTCGACCGCGAGGTTCTTCCAGTCCTCGACGCCGCCCATCCCGATGCCGCCGCTCGAACCGGAGCCGGAGTGCTCGGGCCCGCCGATGGCCTCGCGGATCTCCTTGGCCTTGTGGACGATGGCGATCGGATCGGAGTTGTCCGTCATCCGCGCCTTCGTGTCGTTCAGCTCGCCCCTCAGCCGGTCGATGTCCGCCTGCTGCCAGAGGATCTTGTTCTCGTAGGTCGCAACGACCGACTGGTGACGGCTCTCCCAACTCTGGTTGGTGGAAGCGAGCTGCATCTCGATGCGCTCCTTCCAGGTGCGATCGTTCGCCTCGCCCAGCCCCCTCTGCTGCTCCTGATCTCGACGACGCTCCTCGCGCTCCATCTTGAGCTGATCGTCGGCGCGCTCCTGACGACGGATGCCGGCCTCGCGCTCCATCTGAAGATCGCGCTGATGGCTTTCGCGCGTCGAAGTGATCTCGTGCAGATGCGACGCGCGCATCGACGCGACCATCCCGTCCTGCTGCTTGTTCAGGTTGTCGATCATCTGCTGATGACCGGCGCGCATCGCTTCCATCTCGACACGGTGCTTCTCCAGCACGCTCTCCATCATGCGCTCGGCGATCTTGTTGCCGCCCTCGCCCTCTTCCTGCTTCCTCTGGGTGAAGGGCAAGATCCGCTCCAGCTCCGCAGCCACGCTCGGTCGATTCATGTCCATCTGCTCGATCCTTTCGACCAGCTTCTTCTGTTCGGAGCGCGACTCCTCGAAGCGCTCCTGCATCATCCGACGTTCCATCTCGGACCGATCGCGCTCCGCCTTGATCAGATCGTCTGCACGACGACGCTCTGCCTCGATCGCTGGCTGGTTGGCGGTCATTGCGCGCTCTGCTTGAGCGATCGCTCGATCTTCGACACGGATGCGCTCCTTGCGCTCATCACCGGCCATGTCGACCGCGAGCTTCATCGCGGTCTCCGAGAGCTTCGCGTTCTCCTGCCCCATCAGCATCATGGGCGATGGCGGCGTGAGATCTGACGGAGCCGTCTGGCTCGCCTGAACCGCTTTCGGCTGCCGATCTGCCTTCGCGGTACCGGCGAGGTTCAGCGAAACCGAATCGAAGTGCTTCAGCGTGTTCGGCTTCGTCGGATGCGGACCCATGACGACGATACGGAAGTTGCCGCCGCCATACTCCGACTGGATCAGCTCCTCGGTGAGCGGCTGGTCCCAGGTGTCGTAGAAGCCATCGGCCTTCCCGCCTCCCGGGAAGACCTTCGGGTACGTGCGCCACACCTGGAGCTTGAACTCCGTGCTCTGGCCGATGTTGTACTTCGCGACGATGTCGCCGAGAGACTTCACGTTCTCGACCGGCCTGATCTGCTGCTGCGGAAGCATGTCACGGAGGTCCAGCTCCTCCATCGTGCTCTGCTCGGGCTCGTCTTCGGGCTCGTCCTGATCAGCGCCGGCCGAGCCACCTGGCTCCCCCGGCTCCGACTCCGGCCTCTGCGTGAGGTACTCCGGAGGCGGCTTCCGCATGCGCCGCTTCTTCGGCGGCTCCGCACGCCCAGCGAGATCTGGGATCTCATCCACGCCGTCAGACATCCGACGCGTCCTCCGCCGGCTTCACCTCGGGCACAGCAGCAGCCTCGACCTCGGGCTTCGACGGCTTCTTCGACTTCTTCTTGTCGTCGTCCTCGTCGTCGTCGTCGTCGCGCTCGTCCTCGTCGTCCTCGTCGTCGTCTTCGCCGAGTAGCTCTGCGACCATGTCGCCGAGGACTTCAGCGCACTTGTTGAACGCGGCCTGCGTCTCCGTGTCGTCGGGGAGCTTCGCCTGGAGGAGCGTGCCGAGAGCGTAGAAGTGCTGCTGGAACTCGTCGAGCACCTCGGGACTCACGCCGGGCAGCTCGCCCTCCTCGTCCTCGACGTCGGCGCCGAGCTTCTTCAGCGCCTTGCCGTAGACGGCGCGCATGCGCTGGATCTGGTTCTCGCTCGACACCGCGAGTCCGTACGTGTCGTAGAGCGCGAGACCCATCAACTGCACGAACTCGTCGAGCCGACGAAACATGAACTGTCCGATGAACGCGCGGAGCTGCTCGGCGCTCTGCCCGTACGCCTTGTCGCGCAAGAGCATCTTCCGGTCAGCCTTGAGCTGCCCCTGAAACTTCAGGAACGCAGGTGGAAGCTGCACGTCGTCGTCGTCGCGGGTCTCGTCGGCCATCAGTCTCTCCTCGGTTGGTGTCCAGGCGCCCTTGTGATCGATCAAAAGTCGAGGCTTCCGCTCTTCTCTGCGGTCTCGGAAGCCAACTGCTTCTGCTTGGTCCGGAAGTCGCGGATGACCTTCATCGAGACCCCGCCGTCCTGCGGGTCCGGCTGCTTCGGCGCCACGGTGCGCGCGTTGCACGCGTACACGTTGCCCCGGTGCTCCCACTGCTCGGAGCCCGTCGCGAGCCAGCGGCAGAACTGGCGGATCTGCCGAAGCTCGCCGAAGCCCTTGGCGACGCCGTCGGCCGGGAGCACGAGCGTCACGAGGTGAACGCACTCGGGGCGCGAGTGGTCTTCGGACTCCGCGCAGATGAAGTTGTTGTCGGTCAGGCCGACGTCGGGCTCGGGCGGTCCCTCGCCGCCGATCGCCGGCATCCCGTCCTTGCCGATGCCGACGCCGACGTGCCCGGTCTTGTAGTAGCGCGAGGAGTCGACCTCCATCGGAGCTTGGCCCCGATGACCGCGGTCGCTCTCGTCCAGGTCGCCAGGCTGCTCGCTCGATTCACCCTCGGGGTCGAAGATCCCCTCCGGCGCGCTGTCCGTTCCACCCATGCCGCGCACCCTATTCACCAAGAACGGAACTCGCAACCACGAAGATTTTATCGGAACCAAAGGCTGGCTTCACACCGTTGATAGGTGGTACATGGGGCGCAGCGAGCGCGCTGCCGAAAACGCCACCTCTACCTGGGACGCCAGCTCGATCACTGACCCCGCGCCCGCGCGACCTGGGCGCCCAGGCCTGCCCTGGCCGCGCGCGGGCCGCTCGCGCGGCCCCGCCGAGCGCCTTCGGCGCGCGGCCACGCGCCCGCGACAGCGCAGCGAGCCCGCGCCCGCGCGGGAGCCCGGAAGGGAACCGCCCCGGCCCCACCGGGCCAGGCGGGAGCCCCGCCCCGACCCGCGCGAGCGCCAGCCCGACCCGCGCGAGCCACGGCGCGGCAAGCGCCGTGCCAAGGCAGGCCAGCGGGAGCCGGCGCCGCTAGCAGAAGGCCCGGACGGCGTCAAGCAGAATCGACCGGAAGGCCCCAAACGGGTGTGAGTTGACACCGCGCGTCAAAACGCCTTTTGACCTTTTTGCGTAGCCCGTGCCGGCGCCTGGGCGGCGCCAGGCGCGTCCTAGCGCGGACCGTTCCGAGGGGTGGACCTGACCGTTAGGGCTCGCCAGGGGCCGCCCTGCGCGGTTTTGGGGTCTGCGGCCCCCTGTGAGCCAGGTCACGGATTTTAGGGGTCCTGCGGCGCCTGGCACGGCACGTGCTACGCGCGGGCAGGCGCGCGGGCAGGGAGGCCTCGGGGCGGCCGAAAGAAACTTTCGACACACCCCTTGACCCCTGTCAGACAGTGCCTAGACTCCGCTTGTCGCCGGGGGAACCCGGGGGCCTCGCCCGGTTCAGCCGGGCGGGTGATAGGGCGACCCGCACTGTGCGGCGAGCCCGCGGGTGTGTAGCCTGGCCCGACAAGGCCTGGCGCACGCAAGCGTACCTACCGTGTCCTGAGCCGGCGTGAGCCGGGGAGGGAACCTGGGCGGCTCGACCTGAGCACGCGTCCGGCTTGCCGGACAGTGCGAGGGCGGCGTCGGTCGCACTAGGGCGGATATGGACGCGGCGGCCCCTGCGGTGCCTCTCTTCACTACCAGCGGGGACACCGAGCGGCCATGGACGCTCGGGGTCGCGTCCTCCCTACGCCCGGTGAACCGGGCCGCCTCACGAGGCGACACGCAGCGAGTGCGACGAGCACGCGATCGGGAAACCCTCGCGCTCTGGTCCTACCCGCCGACGTCCACCCCTGACCGTCATGGAGCCCGCCGTGTCCTACGACCCCGACCGCGACCCCTGCGACGACGCCCCGCTGGCCGACGGCACCCGCTTCGCGGACCCGGGCGGACGCTCCGCGCTCCGCGCGTCGTCGCGCCGGAACCCGCGCAACCTCCCGTGCCCCACGTGCGGCACGCCGAACGTGCTCACGCCGGCCGACCGCGCCCGCGGTTACCAGTGCGACCGCTGCGCCGACCGCGACGAGGGCGGCGGATGGTGATTCTTTCGACACACCCCTTGACGCCTGTCTGACAGGCACTATCCTGCCCCATGCGAGCCGGCAAACACGCCGA
>CAZVOI010000541.1:0-8198 GCA_964628275.1 uncultured Acidobacteriota bacterium
CGACGGTCTCCAACTCATCACCGGCAAGTCTCTGCACTTCCTGAACTCCGGCTACAGCAACATGGACCGTCATCGGCGCCGCGCGGGAGACTTGTTCATCGAGATCCACCCGGACGACGCGGGACGGCGGCGCGTGGCCACTGGCGACGCGGTGCGCGTGTGGAACGAGCGCGGCGAAGTGCGCGCCGTGTGCTCGGTGTCGGACCGTGTCCGCCCGGGTGTCGTCTGGATGCCGTTCGGCGGGTTCATCGACGCGAGCGGCGCGCGCCGGTCCGTAAACGTGCTCACACCCGTGGAGCCTACCGACTGGGGCGGCGGCAGCGGCTTCTATGATGCATTCGTCGAAGTGGCGCCAGCAGCGACTGGCACCGTGCCATAGAGCTCGTCGTCAGCCGTCCGCATCATCGCAATACGTCGAACTTGTAGACGCTCATCTGCGTCCGACGACACTGCACCGCACGCCACACGGACGGCCAGACGGGCTGGCGTCGATCCTCGTCGTGATCCCCCACTCGGGCCAGGGCGCCCCCGCCGCTCGACGCCGTCGACCTTGCAGGTCAGCCTCTTCAGTGCCGCCTGATACGCGATGGCCGCGGGGTCAGTTGCGACGCTGATCGCGGTGGGCATCCCCGGCGCGACCGAACGCGACGGCCGAGCCGTCGCAAACGCCCCGCCGGTTCCGCGCTCACACCGTTTGACTCAAAAGCTACTCAAAACATGGAACGGGTTGAAGGCCGCCCCCGTAAAGCCTCCTGACTGGCCAGCCTGCGGGGGGCCTGGCAGAAAGAGGATGGATAGAGTGATGAGGATTCTTCGAGCAGCAATCATGAGTACCGCGACGGCAGTCGTTCTCATGCCCGCATCCGCGGGCGCGCAGGGAATCCAGGGCCGCTGGTCCGTGGCGCTCGAGGGCGGCAGTGACGCCGAGCTCGGCGGGGACGTGCACAATGGCGGGTCGGGAACGGTTCTGCGCCTTCCGACGAACGTCGAGGCGCGTTCGTTCAAGGACGTCTACGACCCGAGCTTCCGGGGACAGCTCTCGATCGGCTACGGCGTCGGGCCCAGGGGTGAGGTCTTCCTGCGCGGCTCCTACTACAAGATGTCGTCCGAGAAAGTCCAGGTCGGAACGGTGGCCGGCCTGCCGCTGAACGCCGACTTCGCGGAGCACAAGGAGTGGGGCGCCGAGCTGGGCTACCGGCGTTACTTCTCCGAGAAGGCCTTCCGGCCCTACGTCGCCCCGGTCGCAGGCCTGCGCTTAATCTCGGAGCTGCCAGCCGCCTTCAGCGTGCCCGCCGCCGGCGTGGTGCTGAACGACGTGCCCTTTTATGACAAGTCGACGGTCGGTGTCTTCGGAGCAGACCTCGGCTTCGCCTACGACCTCAACACGAGGGTGGCGTTCGGGATCGAGGCGGGCCTGCGCTACCAGACCGGTCCGAGCGCCATCGAGGGCCTGGCCGGGACGGGACTCGAGGGGATCAACGACACGGGCTCGCGTTGGTCTCTGCCCCTGACGGCGACCTTGAAGTTCCGCTTCTGAACGACGCCGCTGCGGCTCGAATCCGGCGCTCGCGCCGGATTCGAGCCGTGTTTCCTCAGTAGCTCGAGCGGTAGAGCAGCCGGCTGTCAACTGGAGCCTCGTGGCTTCGAACCCCAGCTAGGCTGGCTAGAAGACAACCTCCACACGGCTCAGCCGAGCCGGCGGGGCTCCCAGCGCATGCCGAGGCCGGTGATGCGCTGGATCAGGCTGCCGTAGTCGAGGCCCGCGGCCTTGGCGGAGAGCGCGAAATCCTCGTCGCGGGCGAGCTGCGGGTTCGGGTTGGCCTCGATCACGTAAATCGCGCCGCTCTCGGCCAGGCGCAGGTCGATGCGCGCATAGCCGGAGAGCATCAAGTTGCGGTAGACGCGCTTGCAGATCTTCTGGATCCGAGCCGCGGCGCCTTCCGGCAGCTCCTTGGCTTCGCCGCTCACGATGCCGTGCTTCTTCTGGTACGTCAGGCTCCACTTCAGGCGTTCGGTGGCGATCTTGCGCTGCTCCTCCGGCATCTTGGTGAACAGCAGCTCCCAGATCGGGAGGACCTTCACGCGCTCGTTGCCGAGGATGCCCACGTACAGCTCGCGGCCTTCGATGTAGCTCTCGACCAGGGCGTCGGTGCCGGTGCTCTCGTGGATGAAGCGCACCCGCTCGGCGAGCTTCTCTTCGCTCTCGACCACAGACGCCTGCGAGATGCCGATCGAAGCGTCGAGCGTCAGGGACTTGACGATCAACGGGAAGCCGAGTCGCTTGGGCCGCTTGACAGGCTTGCCGATCGGGAACACCGCGAAGTCCGTCACCGGGATCCGGTGGTAGGAGAGCAGCTTCTTGGTGATGGCCTTGTCGCGCGCCAACAGCAGGCCGCGCGTGTTGCAGCCGGTGTAGCGGACCTTGGTGAGCTCGAGGTAGGCCACCACGTTCAGGTCCCAGGTGGCCACGTCGTCGAAGGCCTCGAGCAGGTTGAAGGCGATGTCCGGCTTCCGGTCCTCCACAGCCTTGCGGATCGGAAGCAGGTCGCCGCCGACCTCGATCGGGAGCACCTCGTGGCCCGCGCCCCGCAGCGTCGTGACCACGTCGAACTCGGTCTTCCAGGGCGCCGCTCGAGCCTCGGCCTCGGTCGCGCCTTCGGGTGGGGCGAACTGCTCGTGGACGAGCGCCAGCACGCGGAGCTTGGCTTCCGGCCTGGTCTTCACAACGGCACTCGGTGTCGACTGGTGTGCAGTCGCGCCATCGTCTGGACGGTGAGCAGCGCCGTCATCTCGACCTCGGCTTCGGCTTCGGAGCCCGAGACGCGAAGGTCCAGCTCGCGGCAGCGCGTGATCAGGTCCTCGAGCACCTGGTCGATCTCCGACTGATACTCGCCGGTCCAGCGCTGGACGCGGCGGCGGAGGCCGCGGCGGAGCCGCGACAAGAAGGACGCGGCAGTCGCGCCGTCGTGGTTGGAATCGAAGATCTGGCGCAGCGACCGATCGTAGGCGTCGCGGTGGACGACGCCGTAGTGCTTGCGGCGACGCTCGTAGTGCCGGCGCAACGTGCGGCGGAGCGCCGGCAACGCGTCGGGCGTGCGGCGCGTCTTGACCGCCGGCGGAACGCCGTGGAGCCCCGTCATGATCTTCTCCACGTATTCGAGCTTGCGCAGCGCGGGCCAGCCGGCGTAGCGCGTGGCCCAGTCCGAGCCGGGCGTCAGCCACACCGCGAAGGTCTCGGCGAAATCTTCGTCGGGGTGGCTCTGTGCGTACCAACCGTCGAGGTGCATCACGTAGCTGCGGCTGTGCGGGCGCGGCGAGTACGAATCGGGATAGGGGACCGAGGTGCTGCCGAACAGCTCGCGGCGTCGCGGGCGGCGGCGGAGCTGGTAGGCGTTCTCGATCGCATGGCCCGTCTCGTGGCGCAGGATGCGCAGGCACCACTCGCGCGTCCCGCCCTCGACCTCGAGCATCTGCGAGTTCTCGAGGCGCGCGAGCCGCGGGTGGGCGAGGTAGAACGGGATCGCGATTCCCGGCACGCCGTCGGGGCAGAACCACTCGTCCGAGAGCCAGAAGTGGGGACGAAAAGCCAACTGGCGGCTTTCCAGTTCCCGATGGAGCTCGCCGATGCGATCCTCGAGGTCCGTCCCCTCGATGCGCAGGTCCAGGTCGCACAGCCGCAGGTCCAGCAGCTTCTCGTCGTCCCATTCGGCCCAGGTCGAAGCGGGCAACGCGCGGCGAGGAACGTCCACGGATGTGAGGGTACCCTGGAGCTGTATGGACACGAACGAGGTACTGGCGTGGCTCCAGAAGAAAGGGACCAAGGCCACAGTCGTGGGGATGGCGCGATACGGCATCGAAGCGAAGCGCGCCTTCGGTGTGCCGATGGGGACGCTGCTTTCGCTCCGCAAGCGGCTGGGCAAGGACCAGGCACTCTCCAGGGCGTTGTGGGAGAGCGGCTGGTACGAGGCGCGCTTGTTGGCGGCGCTGGTGGGCGATCCGCAGCGGGTGACGCGTCGGCAGATGGACGCATGGGCCAAGAGCTTCGAAAACTGGGGCGACTGCGACACCGTCTGCTTCAAGCTCTTCGACCAGGCGCCGTTCGCGTGGGAGAAGGCGCGCCAGTGGGCGTCTTCGCCGCGTGAGTTCGTCAAGCGCGCCGGCTTCGTGATGATGGCGTGCCTGGCTGCCCACGACAAAGCTGCTCCGGACGAGAACTTCCTGGCGCTGCTGCCGCTCATCGAGAAGGGCGCCCAGGACGATCGCAACTTCGTGAAGAAAGGCGTGAACTGGGCGCTTCGAATGATCGGAAGGCGCAACCTCGCGCTCCACTCAGCCGCCCTGAGAGTCGCGAAGCGCCTCACGCTGTCGGAAGAGCCGGCGTGTCGATGGGTCGGCAAGGACGCGCTACGCGAGTTGTCCAGCCCGAAAGTGCGCGCGGCGCTGGCTCGCCGAGCCCAACGAACACCGGCATCCTGACGACCGGCCAATGGCGCTACACTGGTTTCGTGCTGCGCTTCCTGCGCCGCGAGCGGCGCGCCGCGCTCCCGCTGTGGATCGCGCTCTACGTGCTGGTGCTGCTGGTCAGCCCGGTCCTGCACCACGACTTCGAATGTCACCAGAAGGCGCCTGGCCATTGCGTCTCGTGCATCGCGAACCCGCTCGCGCCACGCTCGGAAGCCACCGTGAGCGTCTCCCCGGCGAGTTGGGTCGACGCGGGCCAGCTCCGGTCGCCCGCCGTGGCTGTCCGCTCCGCGGTTCCCCGATCGTCCGTCTCCGATCGCGCTCCGCCCCGCTAGACACGGCCGGTCGAGTCTCTTCGAGGGGCGATCGCTCCTCGGCCGCGTTTCCACGGGGGTCGTTGGAGAAGGAGCATGCGCAAACAAATAGCAGGGCTATTGATCGTCCTCGGCGGCGCTTCGAGCGGGCCCGAGATCGCCGCTCGAGCATCAGCCGCACCCGAAAGAAGCGACGCCATCGCGCCGGTGGCGCAGGCGACCCCGTCACCCGCTCCGGTCGCGGATCCGCCTCCCCCGCCGCCCGCCGCCGCGCTGCCCGTCACCGTTCCCGCAGCGAAGAACTTCCTGAACCTTTCCCTCGACGGCCTCATCGCAGGCGGTGCGTCCACCGCCCGCGACGTGCCCGCGCTGCAGACCGGCGGACACGACCCGTCGCAGCAGGGCTTCACCGTCCAGAACGTGGAGGTGGTGTTCGAGGGCGCGGTCGATCCCTACTTCCGCGGCCAGGCGAACGTGGTGCTCCAGCTCACTCCCGAAGGGGAGACGCAGGTGGAACTGGAGGAGGTGTACGCGACCACCACCTCTCTGCCCAAGGGTTTGCAGTTCAAGGTCGGCCAGTTCTTCACCGAGTTCGGCCGGCTCAATCCCCAGCACCCCCACGCCTGGGACTTCGTCGACCAACCGCTCGTCAACGGGCGGATCTTCGGCCCGGACGGCCTCCGCTCCGTCGGTGTCCGGCTCTCCTGGTTGATGCCGACGAGCTTCTATTCCGAGGTGTACGTCGCCGTGCAGAACAGCCATGGGGAGACGGCGCCCAGCTTCCGCAGCCGGCCCGGCGAAACGCTCTTCGGACGCGAGATCCGCGAGCGCGAGGTGAAAGGCGTCGCGGACCTCCTGATATCCCCGCGTTACGCGGCGTCCTTCGACCTCAGCGACACCCAGACCCTGCTGCTCGGGACCTCCGCCGTCTTCGGTCCCAATGGCACGGGGGAAGGGGCGCGCACGCGCGTGCTCGGAGCGGACGGCTTCTGGAAGTGGAAGCCCGTCAACGCGTTCCGCGGCTTCCCGTTCGTGAAGCTGCAGGGCGAGTGGATGCACCGCCAGGCAAGGGCCGCCGCCGAGCCGACGCTACAGCTTCCTGCCGCGACGTTCCGTGATTGGGGCACGTACCTGCAGTTGAGCTGGGGTTACAAAGCGGGCCACATCGCTGGGCTGCGGGTGGATCGTGTGTCCGGCGACCGCGGCGACCCACAGAGCGACGCGTTGGCCGCACGCTGGAGGATCTCGCCGGCGCTGACCTGGTTTCCGACCGAGTTCTCGAAGCTGCGCTTGCAGTACAACTTCGACCGCGGCGCCGCGTTCGCGAACGCGCAGCACTCCGTCTGGTTGCAGTTGGAATTCCTGCTCGGGGCTCACGCGGCCCACAAGTTCTAGAGAAGAGGCGAAGCATGAGAACCGCGTTTGCCGTTGCTGCCACCGTGGCCGTTCTGGTCGGGGCGCTTCGCGCCGAGGCTGCCCTGAAGGTCGTCGCCACCACCGCGGAGTACGGCGCCTTGGCCGCCCAGATCGGCGGCTCGCGCGTGTCCGTGACCACGGTCGCGAAGCCCACCGAGGATCCCCACTTCGTCGACGCGCGGCCCAGCCAGATCGTGGCGCTGAGCCGCGCCGACGTGCTCATCGAGGGCGGCGCGGAGCTCGAGATCGGCTGGCTGCCTCCGCTGCTCGAAGGCGCCCGTAACGGCAAGATCCTGGCCGGTGGCCCCGGCCGCGTCGTCGCCTCGCAGGGGGTACAGCTCCTCGACATCCCTCTAGCAGCGGACCGATCGCAAGGGGACACGCACGTGGCCGGCAATCCCCACTTCATGCTGGACCCCTTGAACGCGAAGATCGTGGCCGAGCACATCGAGCGAACGCTGAGCGCGCTCGATCCAGCGGGTGCTACGACCTACCAGGCGAACCTCGCCAGCTTCGCCCAGAGCCTCGACGCCAAGATGAAGGAGTGGACCACCGCGCTGCAGCCCTACGCGGGCCGGCAGATCGTCACCTACCATCCGACTTGGCGCTACTTCGGCCGGCGCTTCTCTCTGAAGGCCGACACCTTCCTGGAGCCGAAGCCGGGAATTCCGCCGTCGCCTCCGCACCTCGCGAAGGTGATGCAGAAGATGCAGGCCGAAAACATCCGCATCCTGCTGGTGGAGCCGTACCAGCCGCGCAAGACGGCGCAGGCGGTCGCCTCGCGCACGGATGCGGTGCTGGTCGACGTGTGCCAGTTCCCCGGGGCGCTGGCGAACACGAGCACGTATCTGGAACTGATCGACACCGTCGTGAAGCGGGTGGTCCAGGCCCTCGCCGCGAAGCCGTAGGAGGCTGATCGTGGAACTCTTCTCGCTCTGGCTCTGGCCTCTGATCGCGCTCGTCCTGTTGCCGGCGGCTCTCGTCTACTTTGGCCTGCATGTCGTGGGGCGCGGCGTCATCTTCGTCGACCTGGCGCTCGCCCAGATCGCCGCCCTCGGGATTGCCACGGCCGTGCTGCTGGGAGCCGATCCGGAGCACGGCCTGCTGCCCCAGGCGCTGGCCTTCCTGTTCACGATCGCCGGGGCAGCGCTCTTTTCGCTGACTCGCTTTCGCCACTCCCGGGTACCGCAGGAAGCGATCATCGGGATCATCTACATCGTGTCCGCGGCCGCGGCCACGCTGGTCCTGAGCCGCACGGCGGCAGGCGACGAGGAGATCAAGAACCTCCTGGTCGGCAACGTCCTGCTCGTCACTCGGGCGGAGGTCCTGAGAGCCGCGGCGCTCTACCTGGGCGTCGGCCTGTTGCACTTCCGGCTTCGCCACAAGTTCCACCTGATCTCCTTCGATCTCGAGGAGGCCGTCCGCCAGGGCATGAGCGTGCGGCTGTGGGACTTCCTCTTCTACGCGACCTTCGGCCTGGTGGTGACGAGCTTCGTGCGCATCGCCGGCGTCTATCTCGTCTTCTCGTACCTGATCGTGCCCGCCGTCTGCGGCGCGCTGCTCAGCTCTCGTACAACCGCGCGCCTGGCGATCGGCTGGGCGGTGGCACTCCTGGCGGGTGTCTCGGGGCTCATCCTCTCGACGCAGTGGGAGAGCATGGACCTGCCCACCGGCCCCACCATCGTCTGCATCTTTGGTTGCCTGCTGATACTCAGCGGAGCGATCGCCTTCGTCCGGTCCAGGAACGCGCAATCCTCACCCACGACCTCGACGACCGGATGACACCTGAGCCGTTTACGCCGGTCCCAGCATCGCGTCGAGGTACTCGGCGATCGCGGGTGAGGCGGTGAGCCCCGGCGACTCGATGCCGACCAGGTCGTAGAAGCCCGGCAGGCCGCGCGCCTTTTCCTCTACGATCACGAAGTCGCGCATCGCTTCGCCGGGTCCCTGGACTTTGGGACGGATGCCGGCCATCTCGGGCGTCAAGTCTTCGTCGGCGATCGCCGG
>CAZVOI010000542.1:0-18957 GCA_964628275.1 uncultured Acidobacteriota bacterium
CACGCTGCTGGAGATCTCTGGCGACGGAGCCAAGAACTACAACTTCTACGGCATCGGGAACGACACAGCCGGCGGCGAGGACGAGTTCACGGAAGCAGACCAGCAAGTGTTCACCGCGTTTCCTTCGCTGGTCGGTTACGAGAACCAGCGCCGGACGTTCTGGTTCGCCCTCGGTCCAGAGATCAAGTTCGCCAAGAACAAGGCGGCCGCCGACACGCTGATCGCGACGACGCAGCCCTACGGCTTCGGAGACTTCGGGGAGGCCGGCGCGCGGCTTCGCTTCGGCGTGGATACGCGCGGCCGCATGCTATTCGGCATGGGTGCGGCAGGTCTCGCTCCCGGAAAGAAGCGCAGCGACACCGGTCTGAAGCTCTCGCTCGATGGCCGCATCTATCCGAAGGGCTGGGACGTGAAGGAGACCTTCGGCGGCGGGTCGCTCGCGGTCACCGGTTATTGGCAGGCGGCGTCGCGTCTGACGTTCGCGGGCCGGCTTGGCGGGCAGAAGGTTTGGGGCGCGTACCCCTGGCACGAGGCGGCCTTCGTCGGCGGCAGCGCCACGCTGCGCGGCTATGGCCGCAACCGCTTCGCGGGCGACGCCTCGCTGTATGGCAACGCCCAGGCGATGGTCAGCCTCTTCAACATGAACCTGATCCTGCCGCTGCGCGTCGGCATCCTGGGCCTGGCCGAGACGGGCCGTGTCTACGTCAAGGGCGAGACCTCCGACACCTGGCACCCGGCCTACGGCGGCGGCATCTTCTTCCGCGTTCCGGCCACCGAGTTCGTGCTGCACGGCATCCTCGCGCACGGCAAGGAAGGCAACCACTTCCACGTGAACATCGGCTTCGGAATCTGACCCGACCGAGCCTTGATTCGATGACACGTGCGATTCGTTCGATCGTTGCCGCAGGGCTCAGCGTTGGCCTCGCCGTCCCGCTGGCGGCGGCGGGCGGCCTGCCCGCCTCGGCGCCGGTGGAGGACACCGCTGTCGAGCAGCCGGAGCCGCCCAAGCCCGAGGAAACACCACGCCACGACGACGGTCGCCGCACGCTGTCACGTCTGGTTCCGAACCTGGGCCGCGGCGCGATCGGCGTCGTCTCGAAGCCGAGCCTGTTCCCGTGGGCGATGGGGATGGCGGCGACCAGCGTCAGCTCGGTCTTCGACCACGAATTGGCCCACCGGATCGCAAAGCCCGGGGACCCCGGATCCAAAGCCCTCGCGACCTCGTTCGGCGGCGTCAGCGCGCTCGCGGCGAGCGCCGTCTTCGTGGCCGGCCGTTTCGCGAACGAGGAGCGGTTCCGAGCCGCCAGCTACGACATGCTGGCCGCCACCGCGGTGAACGCGGCTTACACCTTCGGGCTCAAGGCGGCCGTCGGCCGGGAGCGCCCCAACCAGGTGGACAACCACTCCTTCCCTTCGGGTCACACGTCGAACGCGTTCGCGCTCGCGGCCGCGCTCGACGGTCACTACGGCAAGAAGGTGGCGATCCCAGCCTATGCGGTAGCCTCGCTGGTCGGCGTCTCGAGAATGCGTGTGAACGCGCATTGGCTCTCCGACGTGGTGGCGGGCGCGACCCTCGGCTACATCACCGGAATGGCCGTCGTCCGGGTCAACGGCAGGCCAGTCGCGCAGCAGCCGGCGAAGGCGCAACTCTCGATCACGCCGCTGGTGGGGCCGACCAACGGCCTGTTGGTGGCGCTCAGCTTCTAGCGCTGTCCTTGACTTAGTCCACTCTGCCGGTGAGCGGCGGCCAGGTCCATCATGGCTACCTCGGGTTCGGCCGCGTCTCGGCGGTCCCGGGAACCAGCAGCGGGCCCGCGGCGCCGGTGTCGATCCGATAGCTGACCTCGCTGGTGCGCGTCGGACAGCAGAGCGGGTCGGCTTCGGCGTAGCGATGGAAGGAAGCGATGATCATCCGGTCGTAGAGCTGCGCGCTCTTCAGCATGCCGTCGCTGCGCGCGTTCATCGGCTGCGGCGAAAGGGTGCCCGCGAATCGGCCTGCCACGAATACGAATGCCTGGTAGCCGAGTGGCCGACACATGCCGTCGGCAGCCGCGGCGACCGTGACCAGCGCGCGATCGTTCATGAGCTGCAGCGCTCCCACCAGGTTCCAACCTGCCTGCATGACCGCCTGGTCCGGGGCGCCCACCGGCTTCCGCAGCTGCTCGGCGCAGCGGCCAGTGGCGAGCGGCACGCCGTCGATCTTGGGTGGCGGCGGGAGCGGCAGGCCGGCCTTGTTCCACGACACGATGGCCTTCGCGTCGAGCCATGCCCCGGCGAGCGGGTCGCCGGCCGACGCACGGACAACCAGCAGGGCAAGCGCGGCGCTAAGTGCGACGTGACGCATTTGGATCTCCCTTTCGCCGAATCCAAGCCGGCGGGATCGGCGCCGGATCTCGGCTGACCGGAGCGTTGCCGGAGCTGGAGCCGGCCGACGAAACCTATGCGCCGCTGCCGCGTATCGAACGCGCTTCGAGCGCCTTCAGCTTCGCGAGCCGGCGCTGGTGGCGCTCCTCGCCCGTGAAGCGCGCGCCCAGGTAGGTGTGCACGATGTCGTGGGCGAGCGCCGGACCGATCACGCGCGCGCCCATCACCAGGACGTTGACGTCGTCGTGCTCGACGCCCTGGTGCGCCGAGTAGGTGTCGTGGCAAAGCCCAGCGCGAATCCCCGGGATCTTGTTGGCGGCCACCGATGCCCCGAGGCCGCTGCCGCAGATCAGGATGCCGCGCTCGGCGCGTCCGTCGACGACAGCGGCGCCGACTGCCTCGGCGAAGTCGGGGTAGTCGACCGCCACGCTGGTCGAGTCGGTCCCGAGGTCCACGACCTCGTGACCCCGGCTCCGCAACTCCGCAGCGATGACGCGCTTCAGCTCGAACCCGGCGTGGTCCGCGCCCACCGCGATCTTCATCGCCCAACAAGGATAGCCGAAACCGGCAGGCCCTGTTCGCCTAACACGGGTTGCGAGCGAGCAGGGTTCGAGAGGGCCGGCGTGGCGCCCCCTCGGCTCACCCCGCTAGCCGCGTGACGCCGCCTGCCGCCGCGTCTCGATCAGGTACTGCGTGATCTCGCAGATGTAGCGAGCCTGGCTCTCGTCCACGTTGACGTTTTCGATCACCGAGCGTTTGAACTGGATGCTGCTCACGGCGCCGCTCATCTCCACGAAGCCCAGCGTGAGGCTGCGGCCCAGCACGTACTGCACTATCGCTGCCCCCAAGGCCACCACGAAGGCCGCCAAGCCGCCGACGATCGCCAAGCCGCCCGACCTGAAGACGGTCGACGCGACGACGGTGGCGAGGACCGTGAGCAGCCACCACAGAACGAAAAAGGAGGCGAGTGCCTGGATCCAGGGCTTGTGGTAGCCGTAGAACGTAGAGCAGATGCCCTCGAGAGGGATCATCCGATACACCGTGCCCGAGAGCGAGGCCTGGGAGAACTCGACCCGTTGGGCATCCACCTTGACGGTGGTGACGGGGTCGACCTTGGCAAGCGCCAGCAGCCAGTCGATCAGGCCGCCTTTGCGGCCGCGAATCAGCACGTAGTGGCCGGCCTTGTCCACCGGGCCCTGACCCGCCTTCCACTCCTTGATGACCAGCGCGCTCATTCCACCCTTCCTTCCAGCGTCCAATCCCGCCGACATCCAGTCTCGAGCCGGCGGCAGCGGTTTGGGCCGCGTGACGCATTGTGCGGCCCAGACGGGTTCGATAGCAATGGATCTGGTCCTGACCAGTAGCAGCGCCGTCGCGCTCAATCACTCGGATAGAGCTGGGTCACGCCGACGTTCACGACCGCGAGGCCCATCAGGATCACGAAGATCGGAACCAGCGCCGACGCGATGCCGGCTCGCAGCGCGGCCGTCGCCGCCGCCCCGGCAACGTCCACGGCTCCGCCGCTCAGCAGCCCTCCGGCAGAGGCCGCCGCCGGTCCGAGCCTGCTGGCGAGCCCCGCGGACAGGATCCCGCCCAGCGCCGCGACACCGACGCTGCCACCGATGGTGCGCGCGAACGGCACCAGGCTGGTGGCGACGCCGCGGTCGCGCTCGGCGGCCGCGTGCTGCACCGCCATCACCTGGGTCAGCGACGAGGGCCCCAGGCCCGAGCCGACCAAGCCGCAGGCCAGGCTGATCGCCGCGATGCTTCCGCCGCGAAGAACGCAGGTGAGCAGCAACCCGAGGCCGACCAGCACCAGCAGCGCCCCGCAACGCGCCACCGTGCGAAATCCGAATCGGACGATGCCGCGCGCGGCGATCGCCGCCGAAACCGCCCACATCAGGACCACCGGCGTGATCACGGCGCCAGCAGCGGTCGCCGAACCTCCCAGAACGCCCTGCACGAAGAGCGGCACGAAGGTATCGACGCCGTAGATGGTGGTGCCGAGCAATACCCCGCACAGGTACGGCGCGCCGGTCTCGGCGCGCGTGAAGAGCGAAGGCGGCAGCAGCGGGTGCAGGCTCTGCGACTGCTCGCGGGCGAGCAACGCGAACGAGGCGACCGAGATCAGCACGCACAGCGCCCGCGTGCCGTGGCTCAGCTCTTCGTCTCCGCCGCGATGCAGCGTCGCGAACAAGAGCGTAGACACGGCCACCACCAAGAACGCCGCGCCGACGAAGTCGAACGGCGAGGTGGCCGCCGAGCGCGACTCGCGCATCTCCCTGACGATCATCAAGCCGGCCAGCACTCCCAGCGGCACGTTGATCGAGAAGACCGACCGCCAGCCAAAGCTGAGAGTGAGCCAGGCGCCGAGCAGCGGTCCCAGCAGCGCCGCGCTGGCCCAGATCGTGCTGAACAAACCCTGCAGCCGCGCGCGCTCGCGAAGCGAGTAGAGATCGGCCACCACCGTCAGCGATATCGGCAGGAGGCCCGCGGCGCCGAGGCCCTGGAGCGCGCGCGCGGCGATCAGCTCCGGCATCGAGCGCGCGAACGCGCACGAAAGGCCGCCGGCCAGGAACAGCGCCAGCGCCGACAGCAGCACCCGCCGGCGACCGTGCAGGTCGGCCAGGCTGCCGAACAGCGGCATCATCACGGTCGCGGACAGCAGGTACAGCGAGAACACCCACGAGTACAGCGGCAGGCCGTTCAGGTCGCCGATGATCGTCGGCATCGCGGTCGAGACGACGGTCGATTCGAACGAGGCCAGCGCCGAGACCAGCGCCAGCGCCGCCGTCACCCGGCGCCGGCGGGTCGGGTCGAAACGCGGGATACTCTCTTCGCTCACGGCCGTTCCGGCCGGAGGAGAGATCGAAGAGTCGGTCGCGAAGAGTTGGCCCGCGCCAGACTTCGCGATTCCGCGCCGGAGCCCGCTACGAGCTGCCCACCTTGCGCATCGCGTTGACGCGCTGGAAACCGCGCGTGTTGGCCTGGCCCTTCCAGGGCTGGGCGCTCTGGTGGCGGGGCCGTTCGCGAACGGCGGTGGCGGGCGCGTCGGCCGAGGCGCTGGCCGCGGCGGCTTCGGCCGTCTGGCGCGCCTCGCGCTGCTTGGCCTCGTCCTTGGCGAGATGGCACTGCTTGTATTTCTTCCCCGACCCGCAGTGACACGGGTCGTTGCGGCCGATCTTCATTTCTTGATTGTATCGCGGCCGGCCCTCCAAAACGGATAGCATGCCCCGGTTCTGATGAAGGCAGGCCACACTCTGGGTCTGGTCGCGGTCCTGCTGCTCGGGACCGCCCTCGGCCTCGGCGGCTACACCTTCGCCTACGCCAAGGGCTGGTCGTACCTCACGAACGACGCAAAGGCCTGCGCCAACTGCCACGTGATGTACGAGCAGTATGACGGCTGGGCCAAGAGCAGCCACCGCGCGGTCGCGGCCTGCAACGACTGCCACGTGCCGCACGACCTCCTGGGCAAGTACTACACGAAGGGAAGCAACGGCTTCTGGCACTCGTACTACTTCACGACCGGCGCCTTCGAGGAACCGATCCAGGCCACGCCGACGAGTCGCGCCATCGCCGAGGCCAACTGCCGCCGTTGTCACGAGCCGGTGGTTTCGGCGATGGGGACACCCGCCCACGCTGGCTCCCGAGAGATCTCCTGTATCAGGTGCCACGGTTCGGTAGGTCACCTGGAGCTATTTGCCACCAACCCCGAAGACTCGGCCGCCCAACCCATCGCAGAGGTGAATCATGACTGATCCGCAGCCCGGCCCGCCCGCGCGGATGTTCAGCCGGGTCGCCGTGGTCACGCTCGCCGCCGTCGCCGCCGTGGCGATGGCCGCGGTGACGGCCCTGCTCGTGAACATCATGGAACGCAAGCAGGAGGCGCGGAACCCGTTCTTTCGCGTGGTGGAGCTCTCGGACGACACCGAGGATCCGGCGGTCTGGGGCAAGAACTTCCCGCTGCAGTACGACGCGTATCTGCGAACCGTCGACCAGCAGCGGACTCGCTATGGCGGCAGCGAGGCCCTCCCCCACTCCCCCACCGAAGCCGATCCGCGCTCGGCGGTGGCGCAGTCGCGGCTGCAGGAGGACCCGCGACTCAAAACGATGTGGGCGGGCTACGCCTTCGCGGTCGACTTCCGCAAGAAGCGCGGCCACGCCTACATGCTGGAGGACCAGACCTATACCGAGCGGGTGGAGAAGTTCAAGCAGCCGGGCACCTGCATTCACTGCCACGGATCGGTGTACGTGCCCTATCGCAAGGCGGGCGGCGGCGATCTGATCAAGGGCTTCGAGCAGTACAACCAGATGCCGTATCTCGAGGCCCGCAAGGACTTCAAGCACCCGATCGGCTGCATCGACTGCCACGATCCAGGAACGATGGCACTGCGCGTGACCCGCCCCGGGTTCCTCGAGGGGATCCGGGCCTTGAAAGCGTCGCAGGGCGTCAAGGACTACGACGTCAACGCGATGGCCACACGCCAGGAGATGCGCAGCTTCGTCTGCGGCCAGTGCCACGTGGAGTACTACTTCAAGGGCGACCAGAAGCGCCTGACCTACCCCTGGGCCAAAGGCCTCCGCGTCGACGAGATCGCCGACTACTACGACGAGGTCGGCTTCAAGGACTGGACCCACGCCGAGACCGGCGCCGCCACGCTCAAGGCCCAGCACCCGGAGTTCGAGATGTGGAGCCAGGGCATCCACGCCCGCTCCGGCGTGGCCTGCGCCGACTGCCACATGCCCTATACCCGGGTCGGGGCCCTCAAGATCAGCGACCACCACGTGCGGAGCCCGCTGCTCAACATCAACAATTCCTGCCAGACCTGCCACAAATGGCCGGAGGCCGAGCTCCTGGCCCGCGCG
Organism: uncultured Acidobacteriota bacterium; assembly: GCA_964628275.1. Lineage (GTDB taxonomy): Bacteria > Acidobacteriota > Vicinamibacteria > Fen-336 > Fen-336 > CAZVOI01. The sequence continues at coordinate 7,231 of CAZVOI010000542.1, forward strand.
GAGGCGATCCAGGCGCGGACGGTGAGCCTTCGCAATCGCGCGATCGATGCGCTGGTGGAGCTGATCGCCGACTTCAAGACGGCGCAGGCGACGGGAGGGAGCGCCGCGGCGCTCGACAAGGCTCGTGGCTTCCAGCGGCGCGGCCAGTTCTACCTGGACTTCGTAGAGTCGGAGAACTCGAACGGCTTCCACGCCCCGCAGGAGGCCACCCGCATCTTGGGAGAGGCGATCGACTACTTCCGCAAAGGCCAGGTCGCCCTCCGACCCCTGCCGGGACGCACGGGACCGTAACGAGGACGCGCTCTATCGCGGACGGCGTGTCAGACCGAGCGCCAGCCCGAAGCCGAAGAACGCGCCCTCGTAGAGGCTGGTGGCGGCGGCGGTGATCGGCCCGAAACCCGGCTCGCCGAAGAGGCGCGCCAAGGGTTCGAGGCGTACTTCCGACGCCGGAAACACGCGCGCCACCGCATCCAGGCTCGGGCTGCCGAGGTGTCCCCCGGCAAACGTCAGCAGCACGCCGGCCACCGCGCAGCAAAGGCTGGTCGTGAGCGCGGCGCGCCGGCGCGAGGCCCACTCCTGCGGTGGATCCGGGGCGCCGAGCCAATAGCCGAGGCCAGCCGCGGCGCCCAACACCATGCCCTCCGCCGCGCCGCCGACCGACATCGGGCGCCCGCCGAAGATCGCCTCGATCGCCGCGCGACCGACCAGGCTCGCGAGCCACCCGACGAGCGCGCCACCCAGCGCGCCGCCGAGCGCGAGCGTCGTCGGGCGTCGCCGCGGCCAGCGCGTCTCCGCGAGCGCCAGACCCGCGCCCACGCCGAGAGCGCCGATCGCGCCGATGATCGCGCCCAGCAGCGACACGCTGACGGCCACGCGCGGCGACAAGCGTGGTCCCGGAGCCAGACTCAAGATGATTCCGCCGCCGAGGCCCGCGACCAACCCTGCCAAAGCGCCGCCGAGCGCCGCGTCCAGGGCGCGAGCGGCGACGGGTGCGGAACGAACCGGGGCTTCCGTTGCGAGCGGAAGCGGCGCTTCGTCCTCCGGCTCCTCGATCACGTCGCCGCCCACGAACTGGTAGCCGTGTCGCGACACCGTACGCAGGTATCTCGGCTCCTTGGCTTCGTCGTCGAGGGCGCGGCGCAGCGTACGGATCGCCTGACTGAGCGCGCCGTCCGAAACCACGACGTCGCTCCACACGCGGTCGAAGATCTCGCGCCGCGGCACCGCCTCACGGCGACGCTCGACCAACATCACCAGCAGGTCGAAGTAGCGCGGGATCAGCGGCACCGGGCACTCGTCCTTCAGGAGCTGCCGGCGCGCGGTCGAAATCGTGAACGCCGAGAAGCGGTAGCGGGTCACCGGGCGGTGCGATCATACGACGCGCACCGCGAGCGACCCGATTCGCCACGCGGCTGCGCTAGAGTCAGCCCAGGTTTCTCGCCATGTCCCTGGTCCCCGGCGCTACCCTCGGCGCGTATCGCATCATCGAGCCGCTCGGCCGCGGCGGCATGGCCTCGGTGTTTCGAGCTTACGAAGCCGGGCTCGATCGCTACGTGGCGCTCAAGGTGCTGCCCGGCGAGTTCATGCACGACGACAGCTTCGCCGAGCGCTTCAGGCGCGAGGCGCGCATGCTGGCTGGGCTCGAGCACCCGTGCATCATTCCGATTCACGCCTACGGGATCGACAATGGGATCCCGTGGATGGCGATGCGCCTGGTGGCAGGTGGAACGCTCGCAGCTCTGAGCCACAAGGGGCGCCTTCCCCACGACCGCATCCTCACGGTGCTGGAGGGCGTCGCGGAGGCCCTCGACTACGCCCACGCCAAGGGCGTGATCCACCGCGACGTGAAGCCGCAGAACGTGCTGCTCGACGAGGCAGGGCGCGTGTACTTGGCCGACTTCGGGATCGCGAAGATGGTCGAGGGCGCCACGATCGTCACGCAGGCGGGCGTGATCACCGGCACGCCCCAATACATGTCGCCGGAGCAGGTCTCGGGAGACCCGCTGGACGGCCGCTGCGACGTCTACGCGCTGGGGATCATCACCTACGAGCTGCTGACCGGCAACGTTCCGTTCTCGGCCGACACGCCGATCGCGGTGCTGATGAAGCATGTCTCGGAACCGATTCCGTTGCAGCCGCTGGCGGACGTGCCGGAGCCGTTGATGCGCGCGGTCTTGAAGGCCGTCGCCAAGAAGCCGGCCGATCGCTGGGCCACTGCCGGAGCGTTCGCGACCGCCGTGGCCGGCTCTCTCTCGGGACACCTCGTGGAGCCGCCGCCGCCCGAGGCCCCGACGATTGCGCTTCCCCGCCAGCCGATCGCGGTGCCCCCGACCCGGGCGCTTCCGCCTCCGGTGCCTCGGGTGCCGCTGAAGCCACCTCTGGCTCGGCCTGTTCCGGCAGCGCGCGCCGAGGTCGCGCGAGGCCAATCGGCTCGAGAGCCGGAACGAGCCACCCGGCAGGGCATGAGCCCTACGGTCGTCGCGGGAATCGTCGGCGGCGCGAGCGCCGGCTTCGCGCTGATGCTCCTGGGCGCGTGGGCCATCTTCTCGAACAAACCGAGCCCAGAAGGAACGGCCGCGCCGCCGCCCACCACTCAGGAACCTCGGCCGGTTGCGCCCACCGCCGAGCCCCGCCCGCAGCCCAGCGTTTCGACGCCCGACCCGGCGACACCCGCGGCGACACTCCCGCCCGCCAGTTCGAAGCCCACGCCGACCGCGCCGATCTCGACCCCGACGCCTTCGGCACCGGGCGCACGCGAAGGGCAGTCGGCTGGCCAGCGAACCGCCGCCACATCCGCTCCGCCCCCGATCCAGCCCTCGACACCGGCCGTGACGGTCGCGACAACCACGGCCCCGCACGCCGCCGCGCAGGCCGTCGGCTCGCTCGAGATCTCCATCGAAGCGGAGCGCGTCACTGCGGGCCGTGCCATGCCGCTCTACGTGCGGGTGGTCGCTGGTGAAGGGATTCAGCGCAGCACGGCAATCCTGTTCCCCGGCGGGTCACTAGCGAACGCGGCCGACGAGCCGCTCCGGAGCTCCTACGCCAGGGAGACCGTAACGGTCGAGGGCCTTCCGCTCGGCGCGACCCGAGTCTCATTGCTGGTCGGAACCGACCGGACGCTCGGCGGCGCGGCGCGCGGCTCCACCGAGATCTCGATCAAGCCGGGGGTCAACCGGGCTTCCGCAGTCGTTCGCTTCGCGGGCCCTCGGGATCGCGAAGTCCGGTTTCGCTGAACGCCACCGACTCGGCCCTGAGTCGACTCGTGAACAGCGCTACTGCTTGGCGCTCTTCTCGACGTGAAAGTTGATCTTGGCCGCCATCCCGGGCGACATCTTCTTCTTGGTCTTGAAGATCACGACCTCGGCGGCCTCGGAGGTCTTGGTCTCGATCTGAAGGAACTCCTCGGTCTTACCCGCGAAGACGCCGAGCGCCATCTTGCGCCCGAAGCTACCCTCTTCCTTCTCGCGCGATTGGCTCGCGGACGTAACGCTGGCGATCGGCAGCTCGAAGACGGAAGCGCCTTTCTCGTTGACGAACTTGACGGCCTTTTCGTCCACGATCAGCACGCCCTTGAGCTTCTGGTTGAAGCCGGCCTTGCCCGAGGTGTACTCGACGTCCGGGAATCTGTCCTCGGCCGAAACAAACCCTACCGGGAACAACACGACCGCCGCGGCCGCAAGCATCACTTTCTTCATTTTTCCCCCTGCTGGAATACGCCCGAGTATCACCTACGTGAAGCCCGTGTCAAGCAGGGGCCTCACTGCTCTTGTAGGAGAGTGCCGAATCGGGCCGCTCCTGTGACCGGCCCGCCCGAAAAACGCCAACAGTTCCGCCCCGCCTTCGACGAGGCGCGGCAACCTGAGAGGGTACACTTTCGATCGGAATGACCGGCACGCTGCCCAAGACGTTGGGGCGGTACGAGATCCAGGCCGAGCTCGGCCGCGGGATGATGGGGGTGGTGTACCTGGCGCTCGATCCGGCGCTAGGGCGCACCGTCGCGCTCAAGACCATCAACGTCACGTTCGCCATCTCCGAGCAGGAACGGAGCATGTTCGAGCAGCGTTTCGTCAGCGAGGCGCGCCTGGCCGCCGGGCTCTCGCACCGCAACATCGTGGTGGTCCACGACGTCGGCCGCGACGAGGCCACCGGCACGCCTTACATCGCGCTCGAGTTCCTGAAGGGCCAGCTGTTGTCGGAGATCGTGCCGCCGCCGCTCGAGTGGCGCGAGGCGCTGCGCATCGCCGGACGCCTAGCCGACGCTCTCCACGTCGCCCACGAAGCCAAGATCGTCCACCGCGACATCAAGCCGGCGAACGTGATGGTGCAGGGCGACGGCGAGCCCAAGATCATGGACTTCGGCATCGCGCGCGCGCCGACATCCGAGCTCACCGCGGCGGGCGAGTTCTTCGGCACGCCGTCCTACATGTCGCCCGAGCAGGCGGCCGGCGAGCCGCTCGACGGCCGCAGCGACCTGTTCTCGCTGGGCGCGGTCCTGTACTTCCTGATCACCGGCGTGCGCGCCTTCGAAGCCAAGAGCGTTCCGGCCATCCTCTCCAAAGTCGAACGCGAACACCCGGCGCCGCCGTCGAGCGTGATCGCGGCGGTTCCGCCAGCGGTCGACCTGATCGTGGCCCGGCTGCTCCAGAAGAAGGCCGAGCAGCGCTACCCGGACGGCCGCGAGCTGGCCGAAGACGTCGACGACGCGCTCCACGACCGGCCGCCGCGCCACGCCATCGAGCACACGACGCTGGCGAGCGATCCCACGATGGTCGGGCGGGCGCCGGCGGGCGGGTCGAAGGCGACCGATCCGAGGCAGAGCTCGAAGCGGCTGCTGGCGCTGGCTACCGTTCTCGCGACGGCCCTGGTCGGGACGCTGTTCCTGCCGAGCGCGCCGCCGTCATCGCCCGCCTCGCCGAGGGCGACGGGGAGCGCGCCAGCTTCGGGTCCCGCTTCCCCGGGCGCGCGGCTGGCACCGCCGGAGCCGGTCGCGACCCAGGCGGCGGGCTCGAGGAGCGTCGTTCCGAGTCCCGAACCCGAATCCCTGCCCGGCGCTCCGCCTCGGAGCGCCCACCGCGAGGACGCTCGGCTGACGCTCGATGTCGTTCACGGCGTCAAGCAGGGCGTGCTGCGTGTCCTGGTCGACCAGAAGGCCGTTCTGACCAAGCCGCTCACCAGCAAGGAGACCAAGAAGGCCCTGATCCTCAAGGGCCGCCGGGGCCAGTTCTTCGAGGTCATCGAGCTCGCCGAAGGGGAGCGCAAGATCCGCGTCGAGATCGAGGAGGGTGGCGAGACCAAGGCCGGTCAGATCCTCGGCACCTTCAAGAAGGGCGAGGCACGGCTGCTGGAGGTCAGGGTCGGCGGCCGGGTCGAGCTGGAGTGGCGCTAGGCCGGCAGTGCCGGTCGTCGAGATCAAGAACGTCGCCAAGCGCTATCCCTCGGGCACGCTCGCCCTCGACGGCGTCTCGCTCTCGGTGGACGCGGCGCGGGTACTGGTGCTGCTCGGCAGCAGCGGTTCGGGCAAGACGACCGCGCTCAAGCTGGTCAATCGCCTGATCGAGCCCGACTCCGGGGAGGTGTTGGTTTTCGGCAACGACGCAAGGCTTCAGGACGCAGTCGGACTGCGCCGCAGAATCGGCTACGTGATCCAGGAGGTGGGCCTGCTTCCGCACCTGAGCGTGGGCGATAACGTGGCGCTCGTGCCGTCGCTCCTGGGTTGGGACGAAGCGCGGCGGCGTGATCGCGCGCGCGAGCTGCTGGACCTGGTCGGCCTGGCGCCCGAGCGTTTCGCGCGGCTCTCTCCGCGGGAGCTCTCGGGAGGACAAAGACAACGGGTCGGGATTGCGCGCGCGCTCGGCGCCGATCCCCCGTTGTTGCTGATGGACGAGCCGTTCGGCGCGCTCGATCCGTTGACCCGTCGCCGTTTGCAGGACGAGTTCCACGACTTGCAGCGGCGTCTGGGGCGCGCCGTGATCCTGGTGACCCACGACCTTGCGGAGGCGGTCCGACTCGGCGACGAGATCGCAGTGATGCACGAAGGCCGGGTGCTGCAACGAGGCGCGCCGCGCGAGCTGCTGGAGGCCCCGCAGCCGGGCTTCGTTCGAGATTTCGTCCGCGCGGCGCTGCCGTGAGCGGCCTGCTCACGATGTTCGTGGAGCGGCGCGGGGAGCTGCTCCAGCTCGTCCAGCAACACCTGCTGCTGGTGCTGGTGTCGACACTCGCGGCCGTGGCGCTGGGCGTGCCGCTCGGCATCGTGATCGCGCGCCGGCCGCGGCTGGCCGCGGCGACGCTCGGAGTCGTCAACGCGCTGCAGACGATCCCGAGCCTGGCGCTGTTCGGCTTCCTGATCCCGCTGCCGCTCTTGGGCGGCATCGGAGCGCGCTCGGCCACGATCGCGCTCGTTCTCTACGCGCTGCTGCCGATCGTGCGCAACACGCTCGCCGGCCTGCGCCAGGTCGACGCCGCGGTGCTCGAGGCGGCCACCGGCCTCGGCATGACCGAGGGCCAACGACTGGAGCGCGTCGAGTTGCCGCTGGCGCTGCCCGTGATCCTGGCGGGCGTGCGAACCGCGACGGTGATCTCGGTCGGCACCGCCACGATCGCGGCGGCGATCGGCGCGGGCGGCCTGGGCGCTTTCATCTACCGAGGTCTCGCGACCGTCGACACCCGGCTGATCCTGCTCGGCGCCATCCCCGCGGCGCTGCTGGCGCTCGCGGCCGATGCGGTGCTGGCCCTGGTCGAGCGCAGCCCTCGGCCGGCACGCGCGGCAGCCGTGCTGCTGGCCGCGACGCTGGCTGTGATCCTCGGGCTGAGCCTCGCCGCGCGGCCGGCGGCCAGCCGTGAACGGGCGATCGTGATCGGGTCGAAGAACTTCACGGAACAGGTGCTGCTGGGAGAGATCCTGGCCGGAGCGCTCGAAGACCGCGGCTTCCTCGTCGATCGCCGGCTCAACCTGGGCGGAACGTCGCTCTGCCACCAGGCCCTGGTGACCGGCCAGATCGACGTCTACGCCGAGTACACGGGAACCGCGCTCACCGACGTCTTGAAGCAGGAACCGCGTGGCGACCCGAGCGAGGTCCTGCACGTCGTGCGTGAGGGTTACCGCGGCCTCGGCCTCGCGGTCCTCCCGGCGCTCGGTTTCAACAACAGCTTCGCGCTGGTCACCACGCGCGAGACCAGCGGCCGTCTGGTTTTGACGCGCCTATCCGACATCGCCAAGCACGCCGCGACGCTGCGCGTCGGTCTCTTCGGCGAGTTCCTGGAACGCCGCGACGGGCTTTCGGGGCTTCAGCGCGCCTACGGCTTTCAGCTCGGGCTCGCGCCGAAGGAGATGGACCTGGGACTGCTGTATCAGGCGCTCCAGACCGGGCAGGTGGATCTCGTCGTGGGCAGCGCCACCGACGGCCTGATCGCCGCGCGCGAGCTGGTCGTGATCGAGGACGATCGCCGCTACTTCCCTCCTTACGATGCCGTGGTGGTGGCGCTCGAATCTCGGTTGCGCGCGACCGCCGGGCTCGAGCCGGCGCTGGCGTCGCTCGCCGGGCGCATCGATGCGGCGGCGATGCGCCGCATGAACTTCGCCGTGGACGGCGAGCATCGCGACCCGCGCGCGGTGGCGAGGGAGTTCCTGCGAACACTGCGCTGACTGCGGTACGCTTCGCCGCGTGAGCTTCCTGGAGCGGATCGGCCTTCACCGCAAGGAGCTGCGCGCCTGGGCGCTCTACGACTGGGCCAACTCGGCTTTCTGGGCCACGATCATCCTGATCTTCCCGTTCCATTTCGCGAGCGTCGCCAACGCCGGCCAACCGGCGGCGGTGGCCAGCAGCCGCTACGCGTGGTCGACCGCGTTCGCGATGGCGCTGATCGCGCTGTTGGCGCCGCTGCTGGGCGCGATCGCCGACCATGCCGGCGCCAAGAAGAAGATGCTGCTCGGCTTTCTCGTGATGGGCGTGGCGGCGACGGCCGGCATGTTCTTCATCCAGAGCGGCGAGTGGCGCTACGCCGCGGCCACCTTCATCCTCGGCAACATCGGTGTCGCCGGAACGATCATCTTCTACGAGGCGCTCTTGCCACACGTGGCCCAACCCGACGAGTTGGACCGCGTTTCGTCGGCCGGCTATTCGCTCGGCTACCTGGGTTCGGCGATCTTGATGGCCCTGAACCTGGCTTGGATCCAGAAGCCCCACTGGTTCGGGATCGAGAGTTCCGAAACGGCGACCCGGATGGCGTTCCTGAGCGTCGCGCTGTGGTGGGCGGTTTTCTCGATTCCCTTGTTCCGCCACGTCTCGGAGCCGCCGCGCGCCGCGGCGAACGGCGCCGCCGGACGGAACCTGGTCGCGATCGGCTTCAGCCGCCTCGGCCAGACCTTTGCCGATCTCCGCAACTACCGCCACGCGCTTCTGATGCTGCTGGCGTTCCTGATCTACAACGACGGCATCGGCACGATCATCCGGATGGCGGCTCCCTATGCGGCGGAGGTGGGCCTGCCCCAGCAGCAAGCCGCGCTGTCGCTGCTGCTGGTCCAGATCGTCGGCATCCCGTGCGCGCTTCTCTTCGGCATGGCCGCCGACCGGATCGGCGCCAAGCGCTGCATCTACTTCGCCCTCTCGGTCTACATCGGGATCACCGCCTACGGCTACTACATGAAGACCTCCACGCAGTTCTTCGTGCTGTGCATGCTGGTCGGCACCGTGATGGGCGGCGCGCAGGCGCTGTCGCGCTCGCTGTTCGCCAGCATGATCCCGCGCCACAAGTCGGCCGAGTTCTTCGCGTTCTTCGGCGTCTTCGACAAGTTCGCGGGCATCGTGGGCCCGGCGGTGTTCGCGGTGGTGGTGGACGCCACCGGATCCAGCCGCGGTGCGATCCTGGCGGTGATGGTGTTCTTCGTCGTGGGCGGCGCGCTCTTGTCGCGCGTGGACGTGGCCGAGGGCCAGCGCGTGGCGCGCGCGGCCGAGGCGCGAGCCGGTCTCGTCTAGAATCGAGAGCGTCCATGCACGCCTCTCGGCGAGGCGCGACGCTCGCAGCGATCGCTCTCGCATTCCTCTGGCCCGCTTGCTCGGTCAAGAAGATGGCCGTCAACTCGCTGGGCAACGCCCTCGCCGAAGGCACCTCGACCTTTGCACGCGACGACGACCCCGAGCTGGTGTGGGACGCCGTTCCGTTCGGCTTGAAGACGATCGAGTCGCTGCTCGACACCTCGCCGCGGCACGCGGGTCTGTTGCTGGCGGCGGCGAGCGGCTTCACCCAATACGCCTACGGCTCGCTCCAGCAGGAAGCCGATTTCGGCGAAGCCAGCGACCTGACCCGGGCGACCGCGCTACGCGCTCGCGCGCGCCGGCTGCACGAACGCGCCATGGGCTACGGCTTCCGCGGCCTGGACCTCGACATCCCGGGCTTCAAGCAGGCGCTCGCCCGAGACGCGGCGGAGACGCTCGCCCGGACGCGCCGGGATCACGTCCCACTTCTATACTGGACGTCGGCCGCGTGGGCGGCGGCGATGGGCCTGGCGGTGAGCGATTCCGAGCTCTCGGCCGATCAGAGACTGGCCGAAGCCATGATGCGCCGCGCGCTCGCGCTCGACGAGACCTTCGAGATGGGGTCGATCCACGATTTCTTCATCAGCTGGGAAGGAGCCCACGCCTCCGTGGGCGGCTCCTACGAACGCGCCCAACAGCACTACGACAAGTCGCTGGCGCTCTCCAAGGGCCGCCGGGCTTGGCCGATGGTCAGCTACGCCGAGTCGGTGGCGGTGCCAAAGCAGGACCGCGCGGCCTTCAAGCAGGCGCTGGACCAGGCGCTCGCCGTCGATCCGCGCGGCGTGCGCGAACAGACGCTCGGCAACCTGCTGGCGCAGAGGCGCGCGCGCTGGCTGCTGGCGCGAGCTGACGAGCTCTTCATCGAATGAACAACGGGGTGAGCATGACCAGACGCAGGGCCGCCGTTTCGATCGTCGCTCTCTTGGTGTGCGTCGCCAGCGCCGGCCCGGCGGAGGCGCAGCCGATCCTGATCAAGATGGCGACGCTGGTGCCCGAAGGCTCGAGCTGGCACCTGCTGCTGAAGGAGATGGCGGAGAAGTGGAAGACCGCCTCGGGCGGCAAGGTCACGCTGCGCCTGTACCCGGGCGGCGTCGCGGGCGACGATCCCGACGTGGTACGCAAGATGCGGCTCGGCACATTGAACGCGGGCCTCTTGACCGCAGTCGGCATGGCCGAGATCGACAAGTCGGTTTACGCGCTGGGCGTGCCGATGATGTACGCGTCGTATGACGAGGTCTACGCGGTGCTCGAGAAGATGCGGCCGCGTCTCGAAGCCAGCATGGAAACCAAGGGCTTCGTCGTGCTCAATTGGGCCGACGGCGGCTGGGTGCATTTCTTCACGCAAAAGCCGGTCGCGACGCCCGACGACTTGAAGCAGTTGAAGCTCTTCAGCTGGGCGGCCGATGCCGAGAGCGTCGGCATCATGAAGTCGGCCGGCTTCAACCCGGTGCCGCTGCCGGCCACCGAGCTCGCGACCGCGCTCCAGACCGGCCTCGTCACCGCGCTCGGCACGCCGCCACAGGTGGCGGTGATCTCGCAGTACTTCACGAGCGCCAGGAACATGACGAATCTCAAATGGCAGCTCTTGTTGGGCGCCACCGTGGTCAAGAAAGACATCTGGGAAAGGGTGCCAGCAGAGGTGCGCCCGGCGCTGGCCCTTGCGGCGCGCGAGGCCGGTGCGCGGCTCCGGGAAGAAATGCGCCAGGGCGGCGACCGCGACGTGGAGGCGATGCGCAAGCGCGGACTCAACGTGGTGGCGGTCGACGACAAGGCTCGGGCGTTGTGGCTGAAGGCCGCCGAGGGCTTCTACCCGAAGATTCGCGGTCCGATCATCCCGGCCGATGCCTTCGACGAAGCGATGCGATACCGCAACGAATATCGGGCGCAGCCGCGCTGAGCGCTTGACCGCCCGCCTCTTCCATCGCGTCGAGGACGCGCTGCTGGTCGCCGCGCTCTTCGGCGCCGCCGCGATCCCGCTGCTCGATGCCGTCGGACGGAGCTTCGGCGGCCTGCACGTGCCCGGCGGCGCGGAATATCTCCAGCAACTAACGCTTTGGCTGGCGTTCATCGGCGGCCTGGTGACGACGCGCGAGGGCAAGCACCTGACGCTCTCGACCACGGAGTTCCTCGGCGCCGGCACGCTTCAACGCCTGGCGCGGCTCGTCACCTCGTCGCTGGCGGCGGCCTGCTCGGCCGTGCTCGCGTACGCGAGCTATCAGGTGGTGCAGGCCAACCGCCAGCAAGCGAAACTCTTGGCGGGCGGAGTGCCGACCTGGGTCAGCGAGTGCGTGATGCCGGTCGCGCTGGCGCTGATCGCGCTGCGTTTCGCGTGGCACGCCTCCGAGCGCTGGCCGCTGCGGCTCGTACCGTTGGGCGTGGCGCTCGCGGCGTTCGGCCTGGGCCTCTTCCCCGAGCGCGCGGCCGGCTGGGCGTGGCCGCTGGGGGCGGCGATCCTGGCGGCGTCGTCGCTGGGCGCGCCGATCTTCGCGATCATGGGCAGCCTGGCGCTGCTGCTGTTCTTCAAGGACGGAACGCCGGTCGCCGCGGTGACGGCCGAGGTCTACCGGTTGATCGCGTCGCCGACGTTGCCGGCGATCCCGCTGCTCACCGCCTGCGGCTACGTGCTGGCCGAAGGGCACGCCTCCACGCGGCTGCTGCGCTTCTTCCGATCGCTGTTCGGCTGGATGCCGGGCGG
>CAZVOI010000543.1:0-16500 GCA_964628275.1 uncultured Acidobacteriota bacterium
GACCGACAGAGTGCTAGTCATTTTCCAAGCCCCCCACCCCTATCCCCTCCCCACGTCGGGGGAGGGGGAGCGCTGCTCGTCTCGATTCGCCTCGCCCGTGAGCGGTCGAATCGAGACTGCGCCCGAAGTCACGGCTGCACCAAAGGTCCGTACTGATCCGGCCGGCGGTCCCGATAGAATTGCCACACGTCGCGAACTTCGCCGATCATGTCGAGGTTCAGGTCGGCGACCACCACCTCGTCCTTGGTGCGTGAGGCCTGCGCGATGATCTTGCCGCGCGGGTTCACGAAGTAGCTCTTGCCGTAGAACTCGCCGATCTTCCAGGGCGCTTCGTGGCCCACGCGGTTGATCGCGCCCACGAAGTAGCCGTTCGCCACCGCGTGCGCCGGCTGCTCCAGCTCCCACAGGTACTCGGATAGTCCCGCCACCGTGGCCGAAGGGTTGAACACGATCTCGGCGCCGGCCAGGCCCAGCGCGCGCGCGCCCTCGGGGAAGTGGCGGTCGTAGCAGATGTAGATGCCAACCTTGGCGACCTGGGTCTCGAAGACGGGGTAGCCGAGGTTGCCGGGGCGGAAATAGAACTTCTCCCAGAAGCCCGGCTTGCAGTGGGGGATGTGGGTCTTCCGGTACTTGCCCAGGTACTTTCCGTCCACGTCGATCATCGCGGCGGTGTTGTAGTAGACGCCCGGCTGATCCTGCTCGTAGATCGGCACCACGATCGCCAGCTTGTGTTTCTTGGCGAGCTTCATCATCAGCTGCGTGGTCGGCCCCCCAGGCACCTTCTCGGTCAGCTCGTACCAGCGCGTTTCCTGCTCGGCGCAGAAGTACGGCCCGTAGAAGAGCTCTTGCAGGCAGAGGATCTTCACCTTCTGCTTGGCCGCCTGCTCGATCAGCTTCACGTGCTTCGCGATCATCGCCTTCTTGATCGCCGGCAGGCCCGCGGCGGGCCCGAGCACGTTCGAGGCCTGGATCAGCCCGCAGCGGACAACGCGAGGCATAAGCGCTCCTTTGTGACGAAGAGCCGACATTATAGGACCGGCCTCGGTACGCCGAGGTGGTGGTCGCGTAGCGGGGCGTTTTTGGGGGGGGCGCGCCGAAATGACCGCGTGCTAAAGTTCAACGGGAGCGAAATCCAAGATGGCCCCAGAAGCCGGCGCGCGAGGCGCCGAGCAGGCGATGACCCGCGTCGGCAAGTACCAGATCCTCGGCCGGATCGGCCACGGCGCCATGGGACAGGTGTTTCGCGCGCTCGATCCGCTGCTGAACCGCCAGGTCGCCATCAAGACGATGGTGGCCGACGTGAGCGCCGACGAGGAGCTGACCAAGCGCTTCCTGGTCGAAGCCCAGTCGGCGGCCCGTCTCAACCATCCGAACATAGTCACGCTCCACGACTTCGGGGAGGACAACGGCCAGTTCTACATGGCGATGGAGCTGCTCGAAGGCCAGGACTTGAGTGCGGTGATCAAGCTGCGCCAGCTCCAGACGCTCGAAGACAAGCTCGCGCTGATGGAGCAGGTGTGCGACGGGTTGGCGTTCGCGCATTCGATGGACGTGGTGCACCGCGATCTGAAGCCCGCCAACATCCACGTCCAGGCCAACGGCCGAGTCAAGATCATGGACTTCGGGCTGGCGCGGCTGGGGCAGTCGGAGATGACCCGGGCGGGCACCGTGATGGGCTCGCCGAACTACATGTCGCCCGAGCAGGTGCGCGGCGAGCGGGCCGACGCACGCTCCGACGTGTTTTCCTTGGGTGCGGTCTTCTACGAGGTGCTCTCCGGGCACCGCGCCTTCGCCGCCGAATCGATGCACGCCATCCTGTTCAAGGTCACTAACACCGAGCCCGAGCCGCTGGCGCTGCTGGATACCGAGCTGCCCACGATCGTGGTGGAGATCGTCGAGCGGGCGCTGCGCAAGGACCCCAGGCTGCGCTTCGCCGATGCGCGTGAGCTGCGCGAGGCGTTCGTCGTCTGCCAGCACGTGCTCGACGGCACGATCGACGAGGCAACCGGGCTGACTGCGATTCACCAGTCGAGCACCGTGCTGGAACCCCAGCCGGCGTCACCGACGCCCTCGATGCCGGTACTCGGGCCGGCGACCCTGTCCTCGGTCGCCCTCACGCGGCCAGGCCAGGATACGCGGCGCGGCAGCGGGGCATCGATGCAGCCGGTTCGCCTCGGCCCTGCCGGCGGCACGCGTCTCAGCCGGTCGGGGTCGCGCAGCCGTACGGGATCGGCGAGCTCGAAGCCCGCCGTCGGCTCGGCGCCGTCGGTGCCGAGCGTGGCCGCCTCCACCGGGCCGCTGTACGCGGCGATCGGCATGGTCGCGCTGGCGGTGGTCGCGGTCGCGTACTTCGCGCTGCGCGGCACGCCCGCCCAAGCGCCGCCGCCCGCCGACAAGGCCAGCGGGCTGGTCGCGGTCGCGGTCGATGCGCAGCTCGACGTGGCGCGCAAGAGCCTCGAGTACAAGGACCCGCGCGGCGCGATCGACGCCGCCGAGAAGGCGCTGCGGATCGACCCCGCCAGCGCCGAGGCCAAGGCGATTCGCGAGAAGGCGCAGGCCGCCCTGGCCGCGATCGAGGTGGCGGTGCAGGAGGCGCGCACGGCGGCGCAGGCCGGCGACACCGAGAAGGCGACCCAGGCCGTGACGCGTGTGCTGGCGCTGGCGCCGGACCATCCGGTCGCCGCCGAGCTGGCCGCACAGCTCAACAGCAAGTTCCAGGGTCGGGCCGAGGACGCGCTGCGCGAGATGAAGAGCGCCGCTGACGCCGCTCAGCGCGCGAACGGCTCGTCGCTGCGTGAATACGGCGATGCCGGCAAGCTGGCGCGGCAGGCCGAGGAGGCCTTCGGCAAGAAGAAGTTCACCGAGGCGACCCAGAAAGCGCTCGACGCGAAGAAGACCTTCGACATCGCGCGCGCGAGCGCTACCGCGCTGGCATCCTCCAGGCCGGGGACGCCCGCCGCCGGAGCGACGGCTCCGCCCCCGACCGGGATCGCGACGGTCGCTCCGCCGCCATCCACCCCCGCCCAGCCGACCGTCGCGGCGACGACGGCGCCGGTGGTGACGACGCCGGTGAAGCTGCCCTCGGTCGCCAACGACGAAATCGAGGTGCGACGGTTGATCTCCGAGTTCGTCCGCGCGATCGAGGAGAAGGACGTGGATTTGTACAAGAGGCTGCGGCCGAAGCTGTCCGCCGACGACGAGCGCAAGCTCAGGACGGCCTTCCAGAACGTCCGCTCACAGACCGTCAACTTGGACGTGGAAAGTGTCAAGCTCGACGGCGCCACGGCGGTCGTTCGCGTGACCCGCACCGGGAAGGTCAACGGCGATGCCATTCCCCTGACCAGGCAGGTTTTCCGCCTCGCCAAGGGCCCGACCGGCTGGACGATCCAGGACATCGGCCAATAGCCGACGAACCGCCTCTAACTCTCGCCGCGAGGGTAAAAGGCCGCGTGGTAGAGTTCCCGGGGCATATCTCAGATGGCTCCAGAGGCTGGCGCGAGAGGCGCCGATCCGGCGGTGACGCGCGTCGGTAAGTACCAGATCCTCGGCCGGATCGGCCACGGCGCCATGGGACAGGTGTTCCGGGCGCTCGATCCGCTGCTGAACCGCCAGGTCGCCATCAAGATGATGGCGGCCGACGTGAGCGGCAACCCCGACCAGATCAAGCGCTTCCTGGTCGAAGCCCAGTCTGCCGCCCGGCTCAACCATCCGAACATCGTCACGCTCCATGACTTCGGCGAGGACAACGGCCAGTTCTACATGGCGATGGAGCTCCTCGAAGGCCAGGACTTGAGCGCGGTGATCAAGCAGCGCCGGCTCCAGACGCTCGAGGACAAGCTCGCGCTGATGGAGCAAGTCTGCGAAGGGTTGGCGTTCGCGCACGCGATGGACGTGGTGCACCGCGATCTGAAGCCCGCCAACATCCACGTCTCGGCCAACGGCCGGGTCAAGATCATGGACTTCGGGTTGGCGCGGCTGGGGCGATCGGAGATGACGCGGGCGGGCGCCGTGATGGGCTCGCCGAACTACATGTCGCCCGAGCAGGTGCGCGGTGAGCGGGTCGACACGCGCTCCGACGTCTTCGCCTTGGGCTCGGTCTTCTACGAGGTGCTCACCGGGCGCCGCGCGTTCACGGCCGAGGCAATGCACGTGATCCTCTACAAGGTCACCGACACCGAGCCCGAGCCGCTGTCGCAGATCGATCCCGACCTGCCCTTGATCGTCATCGAAGTCATCGAGCGGGCGCTGCGCAAGGATCCCAGACAGCGCTTCGTCGACGCGCGAGACATGCGCGAGGCGCTCGACGTGTGCCGGCGCGTGCTCGAGGGCACGCTCGACGAGGAAACGGGGCTGGCCTCGATTCACCTGTCGAGCACGCTGCCCGAGTCCACGCCGGCGGCTTCCGCGACCGATGTCGCGTCGGGGACCGCGTCCTCGCTCGCCCTCACGCTTCCTGCGTTGGCGGCGCAGCGCGCCGCCGCTGGAGCGCCGCCGCCGGCTCGCGTGGCTCCGCCCGGCGGCACGCGCCAAGTCGCCGCTGCGGTGCAGCCGGGGTCGCGCAGCCGTCCGGGCTCGCAACCCGCCTCCGTCGCGCCGTCGGCGCCGAGCGTGGCCGCCTCCACTGGGCCGCTGTACGCGGCGATCGGCGTGGCCGCGCTGGCGGTGGTCGCGGTCGCGTACTTCGCGCTGCGCGGCACGCCGGCGCAAGCGCCGCCCGCCGAAAAGTCCAGCGGGCTGGTCGCGGTCGCGGTCGATGCGCAGCTCGACGTGGCGCGCAAGGCCATCGAGTACAAGGACCCGCGCGGCGCGATCGACGCTGCCGACAAGGCGCTGCGGATCGACCCGGCGAGCGCCGAAGCCAAGTCGATTCGCGAGAAAGCCCAAGCCGACCTGGCCGCGATCGAGGTGGCGGTGCAGGAGGCGCGCACGGCGGCGCAGGCCGGCGACACCGAGAAGGCGACCCAGGCCGTGACGCGCGTGCTGGCGCTGGCGTCGGACCATCCGATCGCCGCCGAGCTGACTGCGCAGCTCAACAGCAAGTTCCAGGGCCGGGCCGAGGACGCGCTGCGCGAGATGAAGAGCGCCGGCGCCGCCGCTCAGCGAGCCAACGGCTCGTCACTGCGCGAGTACGGCGACGCCGGCAAGCTCGCGCGCCAGGCCGAGGAGGCCTTCGGCAAGAACAAGTTCACCGAGGCGACCCAGAAAGCGCTGGAGGCGAAGAAGAGCTTCGACAACGCGCGCGCGAGCGCTACGGCGGGGACATCCTCCAAGCCGCCAACGCCCGTCGCCGGAGGGACGGCTCCGCCGCCGGCCGTGAGCGTGACGATCGCGTCACCGCCGCCGACCCTGAGCCCGGTGACCGCGCCACCGCCGCCGACCGTGACGATCGCGCCGCCACCGCCGACCATCCCGACGCCGATCGTCGCGGCGACGACCGCGCCGGTTGTGACGACGCCGGTGACGCTGCCCGCCGTTAGCGACGACACTCAGGTGCGGCGGCTGTTCGCCGAGTTCGCCCGCGCCATCGAGGAGAAGGACGTGGCTCTCTACAAGACGCTGCGGCCGACGCTGTCCGCCGCCGCCGAGCGGACGCTCAAGACGGCCTTCCAGAACGTGCGCTCGCAGACCGTCAACCTGAGCGTCGACAGCGTCAAGCTCGACGGTGCCTCGGCTGTCGTCCGCGTGACCCGCACCACCACGGTCAACGGCGAGGTCAAGCCGGCAATCAAGGAGCTGTACCGCCTCGCCAAAGGCCCGACCGGCTGGACGATCCAGGACATCGGCCAGTAGCCCTTTCCGGTCGTCGTCCGGCGGCCGTTCTGCCTAGAAGCTGTACTCGATCCCGAACAGCGGCGTGACCCTGGCGCGCAGCCCGGTGTCGTTCAGCTTGAAGACCAGGTTCAGGTCGATCAGCAGGTTGCCGCCGGGGTTGGCCTTCAGGCCCACCGAACCGTCGGCGACGTTGTAGGAGCCCTTTGAGAGCTTGATGTTCGGGAAGGTGCTGGTGCCATTCAGCGCACGGAAGGTGTCGGTGCTGAGCCTTTCCCCGTCGATCACCCGCTGGCCGAGAAAATCCAGGGCCAAGGTGAGCTTCTTCCCGCAAGCGATGTCGACGCCGGCTTCGAAGATGCCCTGGTCTGCGAGGTCGCCCTTGGTGCCCGCCAAGATGTTGCCGGCCAACAGGCTGTCGCCGTTCCACTGGTAGCCGAGCTTCAGGTGCGGTGAGACGGTCTTGTGCGACGTGGACACGACCAGGAACGGCCGGAGGCCCGGCGCGCCGGAGCCCAGCATGTTCAGCTCGTCGCCGGTGGGTGCGCGCCCATCCAGGCCGAGCGAGATCCCGAACGACGGCTTCTTGACCGCCTGCAGCTTGAGCCGGAGCAGGATGTCGCCGATTCCGGAGGCGCTGCCGGACTTCGTGAAGGTCTGCTGGGTCCCGTAGGCCTCGCTTTGGAGGGCGACGAACGGCTGGAAGTAGAAATGTGTCGCCGGGTTGGTGGTGCCGATGCGCTGGACCGTCGCCAACGAGCGGACGTTCATGTCCACGCTCACGATCGGGATCGCGATCGCCACGTCGACCCGGTCGCTCAAGCCGTAGTTGAAGAAGGTCGTGAACTGGGACAGCGTGATCCCGATCGAGTTGTCGGTGGTGACCAAGTCGTCGCGGCCGGTTCCGGCCACCGGGTTGTCGTGCGTGAAGACCGCTGGAATCGTGTCCAGGCTCAGGCCGTCGATCGTGTCGAAGCCGAAGCGCTGGTAGTTGACGCTCAGCGACACGCGGTTCTTGCCCAGCGTCTCCGCGCGTTCGGACAGGATCGGTCCGTAGCTCGACGTGGAACGGTTGAAGACGCCGAGCGCCGCGTCGTACGTATAGGTGAAGCCCGAAGCCGGCGCCGGCAGCGGCACCGCCGCCAGCTGCGTCGCGATCGCCGAGTTGAAGGGCCCGAAGCTCTGTTGGAAGGAACTGTTGAAGTGAGCCGAATGCGTCCCCCCTCCCGGCAACGGGGCTTCGCTATCGACGAACAACCCGTTCGGACCGTAGAGCGTGGGCAACAGGTACGCGAGTTTTTGTGGAGCGCCCAAGCTCTGGGCGCCCACGGGCAGTGCAGCGCACGCAATGAACGCCGCCATCAGGTATCGCACGGCTTTCGGCATGTTTCCCTCCGAGAGGCGCATTCTAGAGGCACAACGACCAAAACGCTCGACAGCCTCGAGAAGCCGCTTGCGCCGGAGGCTACACTTTTCGCCCGCTTCGAACCCGGAGACCGGAGGAGTGACATGACATCGAATCGCGCCCGCCGCGTCCTGTTCGCGCTGGCTTTCGGCCTCTCGAGCCTGGGCGCGTGGGCCCAGCCCGCGCGGCCGGCTCGCAACCCGCCGCCGTCGGTCGAAGAGAAGACCGCATCGATGAAGAAGCTGGACGGCTTCTTTCCGCTCTACTGGGACGAGAACGAAGGCAAGCTCTACCTCGAGGTCGGGCGCCTCGGCGTCGAGGTGCTGCACGTGAACGGCTTCGCGGCCGGCCTCGGCTCCAACGACATCGGCCTCGATCGCGGCGCGCTCGCGGGCTCGCGCGTCGTGTTCTTCGAGCGCGTCGGTCCCAAGGTCCTGCTGGTGCAGCCGAACTACGAGCACCGCGCTCTCTCGCCGAACCCGGCCGAGGTGCGCGCCGTGAAGGACGCCTTCGCGCGCTCGGTGCTGTGGGGGTTCACGGTGGCCGCCGAATCGAGCGGCCGCGTGCTGGTCGATGCCACCGAGTGGTTGGTGCGCGACAACCTGAACCTGGCGCCGCGGCTCAGGCCGGGCACGTATCGCCTCGACGAGAAGCGCAGCGTCGTCTACATGCCCGGCACGCTCAACTTCCCGAAGAACACGGAGCTGGAGGTCGAGCTGACGTACGTGCTCCAGCAGCAGGCGGGCGGACCGCAAGGCGGCGCCGCGCCGGGCCCCGGCGCCGATTTCAGCGGCGACCGCTACTTCGAGGGCGTGCGCGACGTGGCGGCCAGTGGCGAGGCGGCGAGCGTCCGGGTTCACCACTCGCTGGCCGAGCTTCCCGACGCCAACTACAAGCCGCGCGCCGACGATCCGCGCGCGGGTTACGGCGGCCTCAGTTTCGCGAACTTCTCGGCGCCTCTCGGAGAGCCGCACCAGGTGCGCTACCTGCGCCGTCACCGGCTCGAGAAGGTCGACCCGAAGCTGAAGCTCTCCGAGGCCAAGAAACCGATCGTGTACTACCTCGATCCCGGCGCGCCCGAGCCGACGCGCACGGCGCTCCTCGAAGGCGCCCGCTGGTGGAGCCAGGCCTTCGAGGCCGCCGGCTATCGGAACGCGTTCCGCGTCGAGATGCGCCCCGACGACGTGCACCCGCTCGACATCCGCTACAACGTCATCAACTGGGTGCACCGCTCGACGCGCGGCTGGAGCACCGGCGGCTCGGTGACCGACCCGCGCACCGGCGAGATCATCAAGGGCGTCGTCACGCTGGGCTCGCTGCGCGACCGCCAGGACTACTTGATGGCGGAAGGCCTGCTGGCGCCGTACAAGACCGGCAAGGAAAACCCGCCCGAACTCCAGGAGTGGGCGCTGGCGCGGCTGCGTCAGCTTTCGGCGCACGAGGTCGGCCACACGCTCGGCCACGGCCACAACTACTACGACAGCGACCTGGGCCGGATCTCGGTGATGGACTACCCGCACCCGCTGGTCTCGCTCCGACCCGACAAGACGCTCGACATCTCGCAGGTCTACGCGAAGGGCATCGGCGAGTGGGACAAGGTAGCAATCGTGTACGGCTATCAAGACTTCCCGTCCGGGACCGACGAACCGAAGGCGCTATCGGCGATCCTCGACGAGGCCTGGAAGAAGAACCTGCGCTACATGAGCAACCAGGACACCGACGCCAACCCGCGCGTCGACTGGTGGTCCAACGGAACCGATGCGGCGGCGGAGCTTCTGCGCATGCTGGAGGTGCGCCGCGTGGCTCTGTCTCGCTTCGGCGAAAACGCGATCCGCAGCGGCCGCCCGATGGCGACGATCGAAGAAGCCCTGGTGCCGCTGTTCCTGCACCATCGCTATCAGGTCGAGGCTGCGGCTTCCGTGCTCGGCGGCCAGCACTTCATCTACGGCTTCCGCGGCGATGGCCGCGTGCCCACGCGGCCCGCTTCGGCCGCCGAACAGAAGGCCGCGCTCGAAGCTCTGGTCTCGACGCTTCAGCCCTCCGAGCTGCGCTTGCCCGACGCCGTGTTGAAGGCGATCCCGCCGCGGCCGCCCGGCTTCGGCGCCCACCGCGAGATGTTCCCGCGTTTCACGGGCATGACCTTCGACGCGATCTCGCCGGCCACGGTCGCGGCCGACCACACCGTCTCGTTCGTGTTCGAAGCGACGCGCGCGGCGCGGATGGTGGAGCAGAAAGCGCTCGATCCCTCGCTGCCGGGTCTCGACGACGTGCTGGACCGCGTGATCGACGGCGTCTTCAAGGCCAAGCCGGCCTCGCCGTACGAGGCCGAGGTGAAGCGCGCGGTGGAGAGCGTGCTGGTCGAGCGGCTGATGGCCGTGGCCGCGAACGCGCGCATGCCGCAGGTGCGCGCGCTGGTCAGCGATCGGTTGCGCAGCCTCACAACCGTCGCCAGCACGCCTGATCGAGCCGAGGCTGCTCACGTCGCGCTCCTGGCCTCGGACATCCAGAGGTTCCTGGCGCGACCCGCGCCGGCGTCCACGTTGCCGGCGCTTCTCACGCTCCCGCCCGGCGCGCCGATCGGCGATCCCGGGATGAGCTACTTTCGGTGGGCTGAGCCCTACTGCTCACAAGAGGGCGGTCGCTGAAGCGAGCGTCGTCCTCGAGCGGACGCGAAACCACAACCGGAAAGCGTCGTGACGCGCGCAAGATCGAGATCCTGAAGAGCGCGGTGGCGGCCTTCCGCCACCGCGGCTTCCACGGCGCCAGCATGCACGAGATCGCGCGCGCTCTCGGGATGCGCAAGGGCAACCTCTACTACTACTTCGAGAACAAGGAGGCGATCCTCTTCTTCTGCCACGACTACTCGCTCGACATCCTGCTCGAGCGGTTGGAGCAAGTGGAACGGGAGCAGGCGGCGCCCGACGTCAAGCTACGCCAGCTCATCGTGGGCTTCATCCACATGATCCTCGACGACCTTCACGGCACCGCGCTGACGATGGACCTGCAGGCGCTCTCGCCGGCGCGCTTCAAGGCGGTCGTCAAGAAGCGCGACCGCTTCGACCGCGGCCTGCGCGCCGTGATCGAGGACGGGATGCGCCGGGGCGTCTTCCGGCGCGGCGATTCCAAGCTCACCACGTTCGCGATCCTGGGCGCATCGAACTGGATCACCCGCTGGTACGACCCGAACGGCCCGCTTCACTCGGACCAGATCGCGGACGCCTTCGCCGACTATCTGCTGGCCGGCCTCGTCAGCGGGAGAGCACGACCACTGAATAGCCGACGGCGCGCGCGCTCTTCGGGTTCCGATACGAGTGCCGCTCGTCGCCCCGGAACACCAGCACGTCGCCCTCGCGCAACCGGTGCTCCTCGCCGGCCACGGTCAGCACGATCTCGCCGCTCTCGCAGGTGAGGTACTCGCGCGTGCCGGGCATGTGCGGCACGCCGGTGATGCGCCCCTGCCCGGGAACCTCCATCCGGTCGATCAACATGCCGGGGATCGGGTCGGGCAAGAGCTGGCGGATGACGCCGTCGCCCTGTTTGCGCGTCCTGAGCTGGTCTTTCGGATAGAGCCGGCCCATCCGCCGCGGCGCCGCAGTCAGCTCCTCGATCGGAACCTGCAGGGCGGTCGCCACGCGATCCAGTACCGCGAGCGTCGGGTTTCCCGAGCCGGTTTCGAGATGCGCCCAGGTTGCGCGCGGGATGCCGGCGAGACGCGCCAGTTGCTGCTGGGTCGCGCTGCGGCTCTCGCGCAGTTGTCTGAGGTTGGCGGCCAGCCGCTGGGAAAGCGTCTCGGTCATGACGAGACGATAGCGGCGTGCCAATGCGTTGGCAAGCGTGTTGGCAGAATGACCGAGTGGGCCGATCTTGGCTGTGGAGGTCGAGATGCGGGTGCAGGGGTCGGCGGCGTTGATCACCGGCGGCAGCCGCGGGCTGGGCCGGGCTCTCGGCGGCGAGCTGGCCCGGCGCGGTGCGCGGGTCGTCCTGGTGGGGAGGAACGGCGGGTCGCTCCGCCACGCGGCGGAAGAGATCCGGCGTGCCGGCGGCGAAGCTCACGCGCTGGTCGCGGACGTAGGCAACAAGGACGCGATCTACCCGCTGGTTGGCGCCGCCACCGCTCTCGTCGGCCCGATCGACCTCTTGGTGCACAACGCCAGCGTGCTCGGACCGGTGCCACTGTTGCCGCTCGCCGACATCGACTGCGAGGAGCTGCAGGCCGTCCTCGACGTGAACCTGGTCGGCCCGTTCCGGCTGACCAAGGCGATCGTCGGATCGATGGCGATTCGCGGTGCCGGGCTCGTGTTGTCGATCAGCTCCGACGCGGCCGTCAACGGCTACCCGGGCTGGGGCGCCTACGGAGTCTCGAAGGCCGCGCTCGACCACTTGATGAAGACCTGGGCCGCCGAGATTCCGTCGCTGCGCTTCGCGTCGATCGATCCGGGAGAGATGGACACCGAGATGCACGCCGCCGCGATGCCCGGCGCCGATCGCGCGGCGCTGCGCGATCCCGCGGCGGTCGCGGCGGCGATCGCCGACTGGATCGAGGCGGGGAAGGCGCCGAGCGGCGCGCGGGTCGAGATCGGGCTTCCGGTCACCGCGTGACGCCCGCGGTGCGGCCGCGCGGAGACCGCGGCGCGACGCGACTGCTCCACCTGGACCCGGTTCGCGAGACGATCGAGGACCGCTTGGTCGGCGAGCTTCCCGCGCTGCTGCGCGCGGGCGACCTGCTCGTGCTCAACGACGCGGCGACGTTGCCGGCTTCACTGACGGGGCGCAGTCGGCTCGGCCCGGTCGAGGTGCGGCTCGCGGCCCGCGCGGAGGGCGAGCGTCACTGGACCGCCGTCCTCTTCGGCGCCGGGAGCTGGCGGCAGCGGACCGAGGACCGGCCGCCGCCGCCGCCGCTGGCGCCCGGCGAGCGACTTCGGCTCGGCGCGGGGCTCGCCGCGGAGATCACCGACGTCTCGCCGGTTTCTGCGCGTCTCGTCGGCCTGCGCCTGGAAGCCGACGGCGACCGGTTATGGCCGGCCCTCTACCGCGCCGGCCGGCCGATCCAGTACTCGCATCTTTGCGGTCCGCTCGCGCTCTGGGACGTCCAGACGCCGTACGCCGCGCGGCCGTGGGCGGTCGAGATGCCGTCGGCGGGCCGCGCGATCACGCTCGCGCTCCTGGGCGCCGCGGCGGCGAGCGGCGTGGCCCACGCGTTCGTGACGCATGCCGCCGGGCTTTCGTCCTCCGGTGACGAAGCCATCGACCGCATGCTGCCGCTGCCCGAGCGCTACGAGCTCCCCGAGGCGACTCGCGCCGCGGTGCAGCGGGTCCGCGACCGCGGCGGCCGTGTCGTGGCTGTCGGTACGTCGGTGGTGCGCGCTCTCGAATCCAGCGCTCGCCGCAACCGCGGCCGAGTCGCCGCTGAGCGCGACTTGGCCGAGCTGGTGATCGACCGCGGTTGCGTGCCGCGCGTCGTGGATGGCCTGATCAGCGGCATCCATGAGACCAGGACCAGCCATCGCCGCCTGCTCGAGGCCTTCGCCGCGCCCGCGCTCCTCGACCGCGCCTACGCGCATGCCGAAGAGCGCGGGTACCTCGGCCACGAGTTCGGCGACCTGAGCCTGACGCTGCCGTCGGTGCGCTAGGACCGGGCGGCGAGCGGATCGCGACTCGTTCTGGAACGAGTCGCGTGCCTCAGGCCGCCACCGCCGTGGTCTTGCGCAGGCCGACGTACTGCAGCTCGGCGAGACCGGCGACCGCGAGGGCCTGAACCACCGCGAAAGCGGAGCCGAGCGCGTTCGGGTGAACGGCCCCGGTCAGCAGGATGCCGATGCTGGCGGCGGCCCATGCGAGGTTGGTGGCGATCACCGCCCACACCGCGGGCCTTGCCAGTCGGCCCCGCCTCGAGAACCGGGCGAGCCCGAGGGCGTAGGGGATCAGGATCAGGCCGGCGATGCGCAGGAGCGACACCGGCAGATCGAGGAGGCCGTGAAGCGGCACGGCAGCCGCGGCCATTCGGACTCCTGCGGAGCCGCTGACGACGGCTTCGAGCAGGAACGCACGGCGCAAGAGCGAATCGGACATGGATCTCTCCTAGACGTGCCGCTCCGGCAGCGGAACGAGCTGTTGCTGGCAGCCGGCTACGCGCCGGCGTTCCCGGAGCGGCCGCTCGGCGATCCCGCACTCGCGGCTGCGCGAGAAGCGATGGAGCGCCTACTGACCGCGGACGAGCCGTATCCGGCGAATCGGCACGCTGAACCTGATCAGCACCACGATGGTCTTCGGCACGTCGCTCGACGTCACGCTGTCCGAGCTCGCGCTCGAGGCGTTCTATCCCGCCGACGCCGAGACCGGGACGCTGCTGCGCCGCCTGGCGGGCGAGTGAGCCATTTGCGCGAAAATCGCCTTTTCCTGAAACCTCGGACGGGGTCGTGGGTATGGAGAGGGTGTGCAGGCGAGCGCCGGAGCGAGGGTCGCGATGACCGATGCCGATCCGGCCGATGTCCGGCAGCCGCTGGTCCGGCACCGCGAAGGTGATCCCGAAGCCTTCGCCGCTCTCGTCGCCGACTATCGCAGGCCGGTCTATTCGTACCTGATCCGCTGCGGCGTCGCGGAAGCCGACCGCGACGACCTCTTCCAGTCCGTGTTCCTGCGGATCCATCGCGGAGCAGCCCAGTACCGGTCCGACCTCCCGGCGCACCCCTGGATCTTCACGATCGTCGCCAACGAGGTCCGCAGCCACGTGCGTCGCAGACGCATCCGTGAGCTCGTCTTCGCCGCGCCGGTGCAGCACGAGCCCAGCGACCCGGCTCCCGACGGTGAGCGGACGGCCCAGGCGCGCGAGACCGTCGCGTGGATCGAGGAGGAGATCCGGCGCCTGCCGCTGCCGCAGCGCGAAGTGCTGATCCTGGCCTCGCTCGAAGGCCGCCCGCTGGAAGAAATCGCGCAGGTGCTCGGGTTGCCGCTCAACACGGTGAAGACGCACCTGCGCCGCACTCGCCTCTTGCTGAGCGAGAAGCTGGCCCGGCGGCAGTCGCCGTCGCCGAGCAAGGGATTGCCATGAAGCCGATTTGCAACGATCTCCAGGAACGACTGGCCGTCGAGGGCGCGCAGGCTCTGCGCTCCGACGCCGCTGCCCAGCGACACCTCGAGGAATGCGCCGACTGCTACCGCGTGCTGGAGCAGTTGGCCCGACTGGACGCCGCGTTCGCGGCGATGCCGGCTCACGACGCGACCGACCGCGTGGTGGCCGACCTGCTCGGCCGCGTCAAGGCCGACGCGGCTCCCGCGCACGCCGTGCCGGCCGAGCCGTTCGCGCCGCTTCGCCCGGCGGGCCGTCCTTGGCTGTGGGCACTCGGTACGGCCGCCAGCGTCGGCTTCGTGGCGCTCTTCGTCACTCCAAGTCTGATGCGGGCGCGGATCGCGCCGCGGCCAACCGTCACCGACGCACTCGCTGTTCCGAGCGCCCAACAGCCGAAGGCTCTTCCGCCGGCTAGCACGCTCGCCCCCGCACCGCCGAAGAAGGTCGACCAGGACGATGCGGGGCGCTTCCGTGACGAGCGCCTTTTCCAGAAGCAAGGAGAGCTCAACAAGGAGCGGCTGGAACAGCTGGGTTCGCTTGGCTATAGGAGCGAAGACAAGGTGGCCGCGACCCCGGCGCCGCCCGCTGCGCCGGTTCCGCCGCAGCCCAAGCTGGAGGAACGCTACGCGGTCCGTTCCAACGAGCGCGAGCAGGCGGCCGGGCGCGTCGACGAGCTGGATTCGCGCCGCGGCAAGGGCGTCGAGGCGGGGAAGGACCTCGGCAACAAGACCCCCGAGGCCGTGCCGGGCGGCGTCGTCGGTGGCGTGGTGGGTGGCGTCGGCGGCGGGATGCAGAACGAGCTCGCCACACCCAAGCGGATCCGCGAAGTGAAGCCGGCCTATCCGCGCTCGGCGAGCGATGCGCGCGTCGAGGGCGTCGTGCTCGTCGAGATCGTCGTCGACGCCACCGGCAGGGTGCGGAGCGCTCGCGTCGTGCGCTCGGTGCCGCTGCTCGACGCCGCCGCGATCGAGGCGGTGAAGCAGTGGGTCTACACGCCGACGCTGAGGGACGGCCGGCCGGTGCCCGTCACGATGACAGTGCCGGTGGAGTTCCGATTGGCGGCGTCGCCTTCTCCCGATCCGATCCGGGAGTTCTTCGACGAGCGCGCCTCGACCGAGGCCGCGTTCCAGCCGGCCAGCGGCTACTGGGCCAACACCTATCTGCCGGGCGATCCCGTGCTGCGCATGCTCCGCGCGCGGCTCTCAGGTTCGCCAGTCCGCCTTCACGAGGCGGCCGCGCAGACGTCGCAGCCCTTCGACGCGCCGACCCAGTCGGGGCTGGCTTTGTACCTGAGCGCCGATCGCCGCGCGCTCGACAAGCCGAGCCGGATGCTGCTGCAGATCGGGCTCACCGGCTCGCCGCGATCGGCGGGCCATCGGCCGCCGATGAGCGTCGCGCTCGTCCTCGACCTGCGCGGCGCGCGGAACACCGGCGCGGCGGCGGACATGCGCGCGCTCGCGCTCGCGTTCGCCGAGGCCCGCGAGACCGGCGACCGCTTCAGCCTGATCGTCGCGGGGCCGAACGGCGGCGTGGTCGTCTCTCCCGACAAGTTCAAGCACGGCCCGCTGGCGGTGGCCCTCGAGCGCCTGATGATCGGCGACGCGGCGAAGGCCGGCTCGATCCTCGACCTGCCCGGGGCGATCGCGGCGGCCCTTCTCCAGGTGGGCCAATGCGAAGACCCGGACAAAGCACTCGGCGGAAGCGCCGTCGTCCTGGTGACGGCCCAGCCGCTCGGGGATGGCGCCGACGCGGTCGAGGATCTCGCGCACCAGGGAGCCGTCGCCGGAATTTCGCTGAGCGTCGTGAGCGTCGGGTCGGGCGGAAACTCGGCGGAGCTGGACCGCGTCGCGCTCGCCGGGCAGGGAAGCCGGCGACAGCTCGAGGCGCGCGCCGACGCGCCGCGATTGGTCGAGGCCGAGCTGACGGCGGCGAGCGACGTGGTGGCGCGGGCCGTGCGCCTGCGCATTCGGCTGGCCCCGAACGTTCGCCTGGTCGAAGTCGTCGGCTCGCGGCGGCTGGACGACGCGCAGGCCCAGCGCGTCCGCGAGGCGGAGAAGAGCGTCGACCTGCGGCTCTCGCGCCTGCTCGGCATCGACGCCGACCGCGGCAACGACGAGGACGGGATCCAGATCGTGATCCCGAGCTTCCGCGCCGGCGACGACCACGTGATCCTGCTCGACGTCGTCGCGGAGGGCCCGGGCGCGCTCGCCGACGTGAGCGTGCGCTACAAGGACGTCGCGTTCCTGCGCAACGGACAGGC
>CAZVOI010000544.1:0-4675 GCA_964628275.1 uncultured Acidobacteriota bacterium
GGGCGCGGTCGTGACCACGCGCGCGGTCGCCGAGGCCTTCGACAACGGCATGGAGTTCTTCAGTACCTTCGGCGGCAACCCGGTCGCCTGCGCGGCGGGGCTCGCGGTGCTCGACGTGCTGGAGGACGAGAAGCTGCAGGAGAACGCGCGGCGCGTGGGAGGGTCCCTGGCGCGGGGCCTGCGCGAGCTTGCGGGGCGCCACCCGCTGATCGGCGACGTGCGCGGCGCCGGCCTCTTCCTGGGCATCGAGCTGGTCCGGGACCGGGCCTCGCTCGAGCCGGCGACGGAGGAAGCCGCCTACGTCGCCAACCGCCTGCGCGAGCGGGGGGTGCTCACCGGCACCGACGGTCCCTTCGAGAACGTCCTCAAGCTCCGGCCGCCGCTCGTGTTCTCGGAAGACGACGCCGCGCTCTTCCTGGCGGTCCTCGACGAGGTGCTGCAGGAGGACGGCGCGACGGCTTCGTAGCTCGCGACCGATCAGTCGCCCGCCGGACGCAACGCGTCCTCCAGAGCAGTGATCAGCGAGGGAAAATCGTCTCGAATCGTGTCCCAGAGCAGATCGGTGTCGACGGTGTCGTATCCGTGACTCACCCGGTGACGCATCGAGATCGCCTCGCGCCAGGGAACCTTCGGGAACTGCTGTTGGGCAGCGGTCGACACGCGGTTCGCCGCTTCCCCGACAATCTCGACCAGGCGCTCGAGCGCCAGCCGCAGCAGACGGTCCGCCGCGAGGTCTTCGCGATGTCTCGCTGTCACGTGCCTGACTGCCTCCTGCGCGTGCTCGAGCATCTGCAGCAGGGGAAGCCGGTCGTCATGCTCCGACATAGGTATCCTCGGCCTGCGCGAGGACTTTCTCGCGCAGGTAGGGATGGAGCGATCGCGGGAGATGGACGTCGGCTCGCCGCCCGAGCAATGCGCCCAGATCGGTTTCCAGCCGCGCCAGGCTGAAGTAGGTCGCCCGCACACCGGGTTCGAACTCCACGAGCACGTCAACGTCACTGTCAGGGCCGAAGTCGTCGCGCAAGACCGAGCCGAAGAATGCGAGCCGCCGAACTGCGTGGCGGGCGCACAGCGCGGCCAGCGCGCTGTGCGGGACGCTGATCTTCGAGTGATTCGACATGGCCTGTGTTCCGACGACTCGCGTCATTACTATCGCTGGACTGTCGTAGTCGTGCAACCGGACCCGGTTAGGCCGTAGCTCGGCGGCCCCGGGGCTGTGACGGCCCCGGGCTGTAACGCTCGCCGGGGTTTGCTTCTCTCTCCTGAGCAGGGCCGGAAACGAAGACGGCGCGTCCGTCCAATCGTCGTCGGCAGGCGGCCAGGAGGAGGGAGCAAAGTGTCTCACCGGGGGCCAGGCGTCGCCGTGGGCTTCTGGCTCGGGCTCGTAGCCGCGTTCGCCGGCTGCGGACACCGGGTCCTGACGCCGGAGCTGCATGCTCCGGACGTTGTCCCGCGCTCGGGAGTCCAGCGCCCGGTGCTCAAGGTCCACATGCAGTCGGGAGAGCTCTACACGCTCACGAACTGGAGCGCGGCCGCGGACGGCAGCCGGGTCGAGGGAACGGGCACGCGCTACTCGCTCGCGCGCGTCGCGGGCGAGACTGGTCGCGTCTCGATTGCGACCGCGGACGTGGCGCTGTTCGAGACCAACCGCAGCCAGAGAGTGGGCGGCGGCGCCACGGCCGTTCTGTCGATCATGACCACGGTCACGGGTGTGATTGCGGCCCTTTGCCTGGCCGACCCGAAGTCCTGCTTCGGCTCGTGCCCGACCTTCTATCTCGACGGCGCCGACCCGACGGGCCGGCCGGCCGCCGAGGGCTTCTCCGCATCGATCGCACGCGCGCTCGAGGCACGCGACGTCGACGCGATCGGCCCGGCGGCGCCGGCGGGTGGCCGCTTCGCCCTGACCATGCGCAACGAGGCCCTCGAGACGCACGCGGTGCGACGAGTGCGACTGCTTCTGGCCGAGCGGCCGGCGAACGGGCGGATCCTGGCAGGCCCGGACGGGCTCTTCTACCCGGCGTCCGAGCTGAGTCCCGCGCAGTCGTGCGGAGCGCCGGAAGGGGACTGCCTGGCAGCCGTTCGCTCGGCGGACGGCGCGGAGCGGGCCTCGCCGGCCGACACCCAGGACCTCGCGGCCCGCGAGACCGTCGAGCTCGCCTTCGCGCCGGCCGCGGGCCGGGCGGGACTCGTCCTCGGCGGGCGCCAGACGCTGCTGTCGACGCACCTCTTCTACCAGACGCTGGCCTATTTCGGCTCGCGCGCCGGCGAGTTTCTGGCGAGCGTCGAACGCGGCGGACCCGTCGTGGCCGCGCGTGCCATGGGAATGGCACGCGTGCTCGGCGGCATCGACGGAGAGGTTTCCGAAGACGGGGGACCGTGGCGCTCGATCGGGAGCTTCGACGAGGCGGGGCCGATCGCCGGCGATGTGCGGGTGCTCCCCTTCGAGGCGAGCGGTGGAGCGATCCGCGTCCGGCTGCGCCAGGCGAAGGGCCACTGGCGACTCGACCAGGTGGCGCTCGCCCGACTCGGCGAGCCCGTCGTGCCGCGCCCGCTCGAGCCGACCCGAGTCGAGAACGGATCGCGGGCGGACGCGCGCGCGCTCGAGCTGCTGCGAGGCGGCGAGGGGCACCTGATCACGGAGCCGGGAGACACGTACCGGATCGCCTTCGAGCTTCCCGCCTCGCGGCACGGACTCGAGCTGTTCCTCGAGAGCGAGGGCTACTACTACGAGTGGATGCGCGAGGCGTGGCTGGCGGAGGAGAACGCGGAGATGGCCTCGCTGGTGCTGTCCGATCCCGCGGAGGCGCTGCGACGCATGGCGGGGCCGTTCAAGCAGCAGGAGGCCGGCATGGAACGCGCGTTCTGGACGAGCCGTTTCCGCAGGTGAGGTGCCCGATGCCAGCAGGCCGCCGTGCGCTCGCGACGCTCGTCGCGCTCGTGCTCGTTCCCGGCTGCGCCACCACGAACACGGAGCTGAGCGTGCCGGTGCTCGGGCGCACGGTCACCGTCGTGACGGAGCCGGCGAAACACGAGGTCAAGGGCGAGCTGCTCGCGGTGGAGAAGGACCGGCTCTTCGTCCGCGCGCAGGACGGAGTGCGTGAGATCCCGCTCGGCTCCGTGCGCGAGGCCCGCGTCAAGCGGCACGACTTCGGCGCGGCCAAGGCCTTCGCATGGGCGCTCATCGGCGGGCTGGTCACGGGCGGCGCCCTCGGGGCGGCGTGCTCCTCGGTGGAAGACGCCGGCAACTGCGCGGGGGTCGGCCTCGTCACCCTCGGGGTGTGGCTGGGCATCGGCGCTCTTTGCGCCCCCTCGCTCGAGTCGTCGAGCCGGATCAAGCTGGAGCGGCCGACGCCGGATGAGCTGCGGGCATTCGCGCGGCTTCCCCAGGGACTGCCGCCGGGCGTCACGCCCGGGACGCTGGCCGCCCCGCCGCCACCGGGGAAGACGCCGTAGCGCGAGAGCGTCGGGCCTCCAAACGAAGGCGCGAGGCCTCCAAACGAAGGCGCGAAGCCTGAAACCGAAGGCGCGAAGCCAGCGAGCGCAGGCGTGAGGAAGGAGTAGACCGAGCGGCGATGGAATCGAGCGAAACCGAAGCAGGCTTCCCAGGTCCCGGTGCCCCCGATCCCAGCTGGGCCGGCGCAGGCCCGAACTGGGGCCCCTCAGCCGATGCGTTTGATGCCCGGCAGCGCGTCGAAGCCGGCGTCGAAGGTCAGGATCGTCCCGACCTTGCGCCGCTCCATCACCGCGGCGTGAATCGCATCCCGCGCGGAGAGCTGCGGGTTGGCGAGCAGCACGTCGCGGGCCCGCTCGACGTCCGCGAGCTCAATCGGGAAGACCTCGTCCACCACCGCGAGCAGGGACTCGAACGCCGGCGAGATGGCATCCCTTCGGCCGATGGCCGCATACCGATGCAGGATTTCCTGGAGCACTTCCGCGTCGGTGACGAGCCGCTCCTCGTCCACCACGCACTGCTCCAGCAGTCGCTGGGCGTCGGTCTTGTGGGGATGCGGCGCCCCCACCAGGTACATCGGGACGTTCGAGTCGACGAAGATCACGGGCCGCTCGTGCCTCCCTGGTAGCCGCTCTCGATCTCGGCCAGCATCCGGTCGATGTCGGCGGTCGGAAAGGCGTGGTGCGCCGCCGCCCGGATGGCCTGCAGCTTCCGCCCCGAGTCGCGACCCGGCTGCCGACGACGGGCGTCGCGAAGGCTGCGCCGCACCCACTCCGAGACCGTCAGCCGGTCCCGCCGGGCCGCCTTCTGGATCTCGCGCAGCTCGGACGCCTCGAGCACGACCTGGAGCCGGATACTCATTGCCTGAGTATGATGGATGTATTACATACTATCAACTCGCAGCGCGTCGATTCCCCACCGCGCACAAACAGGAGGACGCCTACTGCTACTTTTCGTTACTCGGCCTGGAACGAGTAACGAAAGGTAACGCCTCGTCCCGCGCCGCGACTGCCGTTCTCAAGCCCGTCGCGTTGGGTCCAAACCGACGAGGCGCGAGCCGACAAGGGTTGAAGCGTGCGCGCTCAAGCCGACATTCCCGCCTGCGCGACGACGGCCAGGATCCGCGCGCCGTAACGCTCGGCCTTGGCGGGGCCGATGCCGTGAGCGAGCTGGAGCATCTCGAGGCCGCGCGGGCGCAGGACGGCGATGTCACGCAGGGTGCGG
>CAZVOI010000545.1:0-2510 GCA_964628275.1 uncultured Acidobacteriota bacterium
CTCGCCTTCTACACGAAGTACGGTTTCGAGCCGCTCGAGGGCGTGCTCGAGGGCGCGCTGCACGGCGGACCCGTGCCCCTCTTCCTGCCGCTCGGCGCCGTGGCCGAAGCGCGCGAGTGATCACTCAGACGGCGAAGCCACAGTCGCAGCGCCCCGGGCTCGGCCTCTTGCCCGCAGTGGCGGCGGTCGCTCAGCGGAGGCCGGTGTCGTGACCGGCAGTGTCAAGCAAGCTCGACGCCTCTTGGCCCAACCGGGCGTAAGTGCCGTCAGCACAGCAACCAACCACCCTGACAACGGCGCTTGTCACACGGTCAAGCGGCGGCGACGCTCGACCCGCGGGCTTCAGAAAGTGAACTGGCCGCTCTTGTACGAAGCGAAGCGCGCCGGCAAGGGGCAAGCGCGCCACGAGACCTTCCCCTGAGTCGACTATCAGCGAGACGTGGTCCCGCTCACCTGGCCAGGGTCCGGACGTAGCCCACCAGGTCCCAGCGCTCGCGCGACCCCAGCTTCAGCTCGAACACGGGCATCGGCTCCTTGCCCTTGGAGATCTTCCAGAAGATCTCTCCGTCCGTCTGGCTACGCATGCGTTCCGCGTTGGTCAAATTGCCGGGCTTGATCCCAAGCGCCTTGCCCATTGGCCCGTCGCCGCGGCCGTATTCGCCGTGGCACGGAACGCAGTTCTGCTTGAACAGCTTCTGGCCCCGCGCGAGTGACTTGTCGTCGGCGGGCGCGGGCCGCTCGACGGTTTTTGCCTTCGGCGGCGCCTCCCAGGTGCCGGCCTGCGCGCGGATCGACGCTGTCCAGCAGACGAAGCTGGCGACGACGGCGGCGGCCACCGCCACGCCAGTGGCTCTCTTCCACATCAACAACTAGCGACCCGCCGGCCAGGGCGCGCCCTGGTCTAGCTTGGTGACCGGCGCGAGACCTTTGTACACGAACTTCTGGAGGCGCTTCCCCTCGTAGGTTTCGACCGTGTAGATGTTGCCCTTCGAGTCGGTGGCGATGCTGTGCACGCCGTGGAACAGGCCGGGTTGGCGCCCACCGTCACCGAAGCTGGTCAGGATCTGGAGCGTCTCGCGCTCGATCACGTAGACCTTCTCGTTCTTGCCGTCGGCCAGGTACAGATACTTCTGCTGCGGGTCCCTGGAGAAGGCGATGTCCCAGACCGATCCGTCGCCCAAGGTCTTCTTGGCGATGAAAGTCTCCTTCACGAACTTGCCGTCCTTCTGGAACACCTGGATCCGGTCGTTCGCGCGATCGCAGACGTACACCAGGCCGTCGTTCGAGAGCTCCGCGCAGTGAACGGGCGTGCGGAACTGCTGCGCCGGCGGATCGTCGGGGTTGTAGCGACCGAGGTTGGTGTCGTCGGGCTTGTTGCCGTAGGCGCCCCAGTAACGCTTGAACTTGCCCGTGTCGGCGTCGATCACCGCCACGCGCTTGTTCAGATAGCCGTCCGCGACGTACGCCTCGTTGGCCTTGCCGTCGATGAAGACCTTGGCGACGCGTCCGAAGTTCTCGGTGTCGTTGCTGCCGCCTTCGTACTTCGCGTCCGCCCCGGCACCGCCGACCTTGCGCGCGTCCGCCCGGCCGATCTGCTGAAGGAGCTTCCCGTCCCTCGTGAACTTCAGGATGTGGGAATCGCCGGGACCGTTGCCGCCGATCCACACGTTGCCCTTGTGGTCGATCGTTATTCCGTGGTTCGACGAGGGCCATTCATAGCCCTGTCCCGGGCCGCCCCAGTGTCCGACCAGCTTGCCCGCCGCGTCGAACTCGAGCACGGGCGGCGCGGGAACGCAGCACTCCTCGGCGGTCTTCGGATTCGTCGCGGCTCCGACCTCGGTGCGCTCGTTGAGCTGCAAGGGTCCGCCCCGATGGATGATCCACACGTGGTCCTGGGCGTCGACCGAAACCCCGATCGTGTACCCGATCAACCAGTGGTTGGGCAGCGGCTTCGGCCACAGCGGGTCGACTTCGAAGCGTGGCGCCTGCGCGGCGTTCTTGGCCTGCGCGGCGGCCGTGCGCTCAAGCAGCACTTCAGCGAGACCGAGCGCCAACAGCAACGCGACGAGAGCCGTTCCGACGTGGAGACGACGCTTCTTTTCCTGGACCATGCCCGTCCTCCGTTTTGGGCGCGTTGTAGCCGACCGCGCGCCGAGTCAGTATAGACGCCAGTGAAGCTCAATCGGCGCGGTTTGCTGCTGGCGGCGCTCGGAGCCTGCCTGGCATCCGCCACGGGTGCCCACGACATCCCGAACGACGTGCTGGTCAAAGCCTTCGTGAAGCCCGAGGGCGCGCGGCTGCTTCTTCTGGTGCGCGTGCCGCTGGTCGCGATGCGGGACATCAACTTCCCCACCGGGCGGAACGGATCTCTCGATCTGGTCAACGCGGAGACGACGCTGCGGGAGGCGGCCGAGACGTGGATCGCCGACCAAGTCGTGCTCTTCGAAGACGACGCGCCGCTCGGCGAGCCGAAGACGATCGCCGTCCAGGCTTCGCTCCCATCCGACCTC
>CAZVOI010000546.1:0-3282 GCA_964628275.1 uncultured Acidobacteriota bacterium
ACCTCGGCGAGCCGCCTCTCCGCGAGCCGGTGGACGGCGCTGGCGACGACGTGAACGTCCGGCTCGGCCAGACGGTAGTAGACCCGCAGCCCGTCCTTGCGGCTCTCCACCAGGCGCGCGCCGCGTAGAACCTGCAAGTGGCGCGAGGTGTTGGCGATCGAAAGCGCGGCCTCGCCAGCCAGATCCTCGACCGAGCGCTCGCCTTGCGCGAGCAAGTCGATCAGCTCGAGCCGGCGCGGGCTGTCGAGGGCTTTGGCGATCCGGCCGAGCTCCTCGTACAGTCGGTCCTTGAATTCACGATGCTTCATGCTTCATATTCAACTACTCAATTGAATACTTGTCAATGACGCTGCTCGCGGTGTTATACCTCGCGCTCGCCACGACGGCGGACACGGTCAGCGTCGAGGTCCGCAGCGAGGGCCGGCCGGTGGTCGGCGCAACGGTCCAGGCCGGCGGACAGCAGGGCGCGACCGACGCGAACGGCCGCGCCAGCCTCGACCTGGCCCCGGGCGATCACGAGATCGCAGTCGAGGCGCGAGGCTTCCTCCCCGCAACGGCCTCGGCCACCGTTAAAGCCGGCGCCGCGGCCGAGGTCACGATCGAGCTGGAGGCGCTCGAGGAAGAGGTGACGGTCACCGCCGCGCGCAGCCAGACGCGGCTGCAAGACCAACCGCTGCGCGTCGAGGTGATCGACCGGGACGACATCGAGGAGAAGGCCCTGATGACGCCCGGCAGCGTCGCGATGCTGCTCGGAGAGACGACCGGCTTGCGCGTGCAGACCACGGCGCCCTCGCTCGGCGCGGCCAACGTGCGCATTCAAGGCCTGCGCGGACACTACTCGCAGCTTCTCGCCGACGGTCTGCCGCTGTACGGCGCTCAGGGCGACTCGTTCAGCCTGCTGCAGGTTCCGCCTTTGGACCTGGGGCAGGTGGAGGTGATCAAGGGCGCGGCCTCGGCGCTCTACGGGCCTTCGGCCCTGGGCGGTGTCGTGAACCTGGTGTCGCGCCGGCCGCGCGGCAGCGAGCAGGAGCTGTTGCTGAACGCGACGACGCTCGGGGGACGAGACGCGACGGGCTGGGTGGCGCGCGCTGGCCACTGGTCCTGGTCGGCGCTCGGGGGCTACCACGGCCAGTCGCGCAAGGACCTCGATGCGGACGGCTGGACGGACGTGGCCGGGTTCGATCGCGGCGTCCTGCGGCCGCGGCTGTCGCTCGACAACGACCGCGGAACCTCGCTGCTGGCCACGGCCGGCGTGATCGCGGAGGATCGCCAGGGCGGCACGCTGCCCGGCGCGCGCGCGCCCGACGGACAGCCGTTCGTCGAGTCGCTCGGCACGCGACACGCCGACGCGGGGATCGTCGCGAAGTGGCTCGCGTCGGGACGGCTGGTGTCGCTGCGCGGATCGATCGTCCACTCGGGGCAGGATCGGCAGTTCGGGACGGTGCGCGAGCGCGGCGCGCATCTCACCTGGTTCGGCGAGGCGTCGCTATCCGGCACCAGCGGCCGGCACACCTGGGTTGCGGGAGCCGCGTTCCAGCAGGATCGCTACGACGCCCAGGAGCTGCCGCAGTTCGACTACGCGTTCTCGAGCCCGGCCGTGTTCGCCCAGGACGAGATCGCCTTCGGCCCGCGGATCTCGCTGGCGGCGAGCGCGCGCGTGGACGCGCACTCCGAGTACGGCGCGCTCTTCAGCCCGCGCCTCTCGCTGCTCGGCCGGCCCACGCCCGGCTGGACGCTCCGGCTGTCCGCGGGCACCGGCTCGTTCGCCCCCACCCCATTCAACGAGGAGACGGACGAGACCGGGTTGACGCGCCTCCGGCCGCTCTCCGGCCTCGAGGCCGAGCGCGCCCGCGGCGCGTCCTTCGACGCCAGCTTCCACAAAGGCGCCTTCGACCTGTCGGGAACGCTGTTCGGATCGGGCGTGCGTCACCCGACCCAGTTGGAGACGGTCGGCCCGACGTCCGTCGCGCTCGTCAATGCGCCGGAACCGACCCGAACCTGGGGCACCGAGCTGATCGCGCGTTATCGCCAGAGCGGCGTCAGCGCGATGCTCACCCACGCGTGGACCCGCTCGACGGAGTGGGACATCGAAGCCGGCGCCCGGCGCGAGGTACCGCTGACACCCAGGCACGCGGCCTCGTTCAACGTCAACGTCGAGGGCGAGCGCTGGGGGCGGTTCGGGATCGAGGTCTACTACACGGGCCAGCAGCAACTCGACGAGGATCCGTACTTGGCGTCGGGACGGCGCTACGTGCTGGTCGGCGCGCTCGGCGAGCGGCGCTTCGGCAAGCTGCGCGTGTTCCTGAACGCCGAGGACCTGTTCGACGTCCGCCAGACGCGCTGGGAGCCGCTGGTGCTGCCGGCCCGGCGCCCCGACGGCCGTTGGACCGTCGACGCGTGGGCGCCGCTCGACGGCCGCGTGATCAACGGCGGGATCCGCCTGATCTTCTAGGCTTGGCCACACAGTGGCGCTGCTAGGCTGGCCAGCGTGCCTGGCGCTGTAGAGAGGAGGACCCTGGTCCTTCTGCTTTCGATCAACGCGGCCATGTTCGTGGTCGAGCTGGGAGTCGGCTGGGTCGCCGAGTCGATGGGCCTGATCGCCGACTCGCTGGACATGCTGGCTGATGCCGGCGTCTACACGGCCGCGCTGCTGGCCGCTGGTTCCACGACACGGCGCAAGACGCACGCCGCCACCGCGAGCGGTGTCGTCCAGCTCGCGCTCGCCGCCGGTCTGGCCTTCGAGATAGCGCGGCGGGCAGCTGGCGGCAGCGAGCCGGTTTCTGTGCTGATGATCGCGATCTCGGCGCTGGCCCTGTGCGCGAACACCGCCTGCCTGGTTCTTCTCCGCAAGCACCGCCATGGCGAGATTCACATGCGGGCAAGCTGGATCTTTTCCACGACCGACGTTCAGGCGAACGTCGGGGTGATGCTGGCCGGCATTCTCGTGATGCTCACCGGGTCTGCCTGGCCCGACCTGGTGATCGGCCTCGTGGTCTGTGGCTTGGTGGTGCGTGGGGGCGTTCGAATCCTGCGACAAGCGAGCGCCTCGTACGCTGGACCCACCCTGATCTGAGGGGCCCGCCGGCCGTTCTGAATCACCCCGGCTTGCGCAACAGCAGGTGCCGGAACAGGCCACCGAGCAGGGCCGGGGCATCGTGCTCGATCACGAGCCGCGTCCCGGATCGCTCGAGGATCTCGTGGAAGTTGCGCGTCACCTCCGTGAACAGCGGCCCAGTCACCAGGTTGAGCGCGCGGAGCAGCGCCGGTGGCCGGCCGCCGCGC
>CAZVOI010000547.1:0-8886 GCA_964628275.1 uncultured Acidobacteriota bacterium
ACCGGCGCGACCGGCGTGCGGTCGAGACGAGCTGGCGCGTGTACTTCGACGCGCTGCTCGGCGTAGCGCCCGAAGCGGCCGATCTCGGCGCGCCGCGCGAAGCCGCCACGACCGCGATCACGGTCGGAGGTTCCAGCGTCCCAGCGACGACGTCCGCGGCTCCGCCGCGCCAGGAGTCCGGGCTCGTCTCGCAGAGAGACAAATCGCGGGCGCTGCTGGTGCCGGCGATGTTGCCCGGCGACATCGCGCAGCCGATTCGCGGCGGCGCGTTGCGCATCGTCGAGAACATGGAGGCGAGCCTTTTCGTCCCGACCGCCACCTCGATGCGCGATCTGCCGGTGCGCACCCTGGAAGAGAACCGGCAGGTGCTGAACAAGCACCGCGCCACGACCGGCGCCGGCAAGATCAGCTTCACCCACCTGGTGGCCTGGGCGATCCTGCGCGCGCTCGACACGTTCCCGCGCCTGAACGACGCGTACGCCGAGCTCGACGGCGGCGCGCACCGGATCCAGCGCGACAAGGTGCGCTTGGGCGTGGCAGTGGACGTCCAGAAGAAGGACGGCAGCCGCACGCTGCTCGTCCCGAACATCAAGAACGCGAACGAGCTGGACTTCGCCGGTTTCTTGAAGACGTTCGACGAGCTGATCGGGAAGGCACGCAAGGGAACCATCTCACCCGACGACTTCATCGGCACCACGGTGTCGCTGACCAACCCCGGCACGGTGGGCACCAGCGCCTCGGCGCCGCGCCTGATGCCCGGCCAGGGCATGATCGTGGCGACGGGCGCCCTCGACTATCCCGCGGAGTACCGCTCGATGGCCCCGCGCACGCTGTCGCTGCTGGGCATCAGCAAGGTGATGACGCTGACGTCGACCTACGACCACCGCATCATCCAGGGCGCCGAGTCCGGCCTGTTCCTCGCGCGAATCGAAGAGCTGCTGAAGGGCGACGACGCCTTCTACGAGCGCCTCTTCGAGGACCTGGGCGTTCCGCATCGGCCGGTGCGCTGGGAAATCGACACGATGCCGGGCATCGGCGGCGCCCCGGGCGGCCGCGAGGAGATCGAGAAGCAGGCCCGCGTGCTGCAGCTGATCCACAATTTCCGGGTTCGCGGGCACCTGGTCGCCGACCTCGACCCGCTCGACGCCAAGCGCACGCCGCACAAGGACCTGGATCCGGCGACCTACGGCCTCACGCTGTGGGACCTCGACCGCGAGTTCATCACCAACGGCCTGTCGGGGAAGGACCGCGCCACGCTGCGCGAGATCCTCGACGTGCTGCGCGACACCTACTGCGGCGCGATTGGCGTCGAATACATGTACATCGCCGACCCCGAGCGCAAGGAGTGGCTCCAGGAACGCATGGAATCGGCGCGCAACTACCCGGCGCTCGACCCGGGCAGCCGGCGCCGCGTGCTCGAGAAGATCGTCGAGGCCGAGGCGTTCGAGAAGTTCCTGCACGCCAAGTACATCGGGCACAAGCGCTTCTCGCTCGAAGGTCTCGAGGCGCTGATCCCGCTGCTCGACCGGATCTTGAACGACGCCGCCCAGCAAGGCGTGCGCGAGGTCGTGATCGGCATGGCGCACCGCGGCCGTTTGAACGTCCTCGCAAACACGGTCGGCAAACCGCTCGCCCAGATCTTCGCGGAGTTCGAAGGCAACGTCAGCGACGCGAACCTCACGCAGGGCTCCGGCGACGTGAAATACCACCTGGGGGCGAGCGGCGTGCACCACGCCGATACGGGAGAGGTGCTGACGGTGACGGTCGCCTCGAACCCGAGCCATCTCGAGTTCGTGAACCCGGTGGTCCTGGGCATGGTGCGCGCCAAGCAGGACAACCTGGGCGACCGCGAACGATCCAAGGTGATCCCGATCCTGATCCACGGCGACGCGGCATTCGCGGGCCAGGGGATCGTGGCCGAGACGTTGAACCTCGCGGGTCTCGAGGGTTACACCACCGGCGGCACGATCCACATCGTCGTCAACAACCAGATCGGCTTCACGACGCTGCCCGAGGACGCGCGCTCGTCGACCTACTGCACCGACGTGGCCAAGATGGTGCATGCGCCGGCGTTTCACGTGAACGGCGACGACCCCGAGGCCGTGTCCTACGTGGCGGGTCTGGCGCTCGAGTACCGGCAGAAGTTCAAGAGAGACGTCGTGCTCGACCTGGTCGGCTACCGGCGCTGGGGCCACAACGAAGGCGACGAGCCGAGCTACACCCAGCCTTTGATGTACTCGAAGATCAAGAGCCATCCCTCGGTCGCCCAGCTCTACGGCGAGCAGCTGGTGCGCGCCGGCAAGATCGAGCGCGACGA
Organism: uncultured Acidobacteriota bacterium; assembly: GCA_964628275.1. Lineage (GTDB taxonomy): Bacteria > Acidobacteriota > Vicinamibacteria > Fen-336 > Fen-336 > CAZVOI01. The sequence goes on from CAZVOI010000547.1 coordinate 2,318, forward strand.
GCTGGACGGGCTTTGGGCGAAGAAGAAGGCACAGATGCAGGGCGAGGGCAGCGCCACAGGACCGTTCGGCGCGATCGCCAAGCGCGACCCGCACCAGCCTGCCGCCGTCGACAAGTCCGCGATGTGGGGCCGGCTCAAGACGACGCTTCGGGCGCTCGCCACGCTGCCCCAGGGCTTCGAGATCCACCCGAAGCTCCAACCGCTCCTCAACAAGCGTGCCGAGCTGCTCGAAGGCAAGGGCGACGTGGATTGGGCGACCGCGGAGCAGCTCGCGTTCGGCACGCTGCTGCTCGAGGGAGTGCCGGTCCGCCTTTCTGGCCAGGACTCCGGTCGCGGCACGTTCTCGCAGCGGCATGCGATTCTCTACGACAGCAAGACAGCGAAGGAGCTCGTGCCGCTGAACGCGGTCGCCCCCTCCGGCGTTCGCTTCGAGGTGCACGACAGCCTGCTGTCGGAGGCCGCCGTGATGGGCTACGAGTTCGGCTACACAGTGGCCGAGCACCGCACGCTGGTCTTGTGGGAGGCGCAGTTCGGCGACTTCTGGAACGGCGCGCAGGTGATCGTGGACCAGTTCCTGGCGGCCTCCGAGACGAAGTGGGGCCAGCCGACTGGCCTGGTGCTGCTCTTGCCGCACGGCCACGAAGGCCAGGGACCGGAGCACTCGAGCGCGCGCATCGAGCGCTTCCTGACACTGTGCGCCGAAGGCAACATGCGCGTCGCGTACCCGTCGACTCCGGCCTCGTACTTCCAGTTGCTGCGTTGGCAAGGACGCGATCCGATCGAGAAGCCGATGATCCTGTTCACACCCAAGAGCCTGCTGCGCCATCCGCGCTGCGTCTCGTCGCTCCAGGACCTGGCCGAGGGCGCCTTCCAGCCGGTGATCGACGACGCGGCCGCCGATCCCGCGCGCGTTTCGCGGATCGTGCTCTCGAGCGGCAAGCTCTTCTACGACCTCGCGAAGCGTCGCGACGAAACGGCCGCCGGTCACGTCGCGCTGCTGCGTGTGGAGCAGCTCTATCCCTTCCCGAGCGACGAACTCGCGGCCGTCCTCGGGCGCTACGCGCCCGCGGCGTCCCTCGTGTGGGCGCAGGAAGAGCCCAGGAACATGGGAGCCTGGCGCTTCGTACGCGAGCGTTTCGTCGACGGCGACGTCCCCGGCGCCGCAAGCCGGCCACTGCGCTACGTCGGTCGGTCGGCCTCGGCGTCGCCCGCGCCCGGCTCGCTCAAGACCCACGTGGCCGAACAGGAGAGCATCGTCAACGAGTCGCTAGCCGTCTAGCCTGCTCGCGGCCTCGGCGACCCGCACCGCGAAGCTGACGTCCGGTCGTACCTTCAGAGAGTCGCCACGCGACACCTCGACCGTCCCGGCCTCGTGGCCGCGCCGCTTGCGGACGTGCTTGGCGCGCGTGCAGTGCACCGGCACGACGCCGGCGTTCCGCGCCTTGCTGTGATACGCGGCGATCGCTGCGGCTTGCTTCAGCGTCTCGCGAGTCGGCTCTTCCGTTTGCTTCGCGCGCAGGATCACGTGGCTGCCGGGCACGCCGTCCACGTGAAACCACCAGTCGTTCTGTGCCGCGATCCGCGTGGAGAGCCGGTCGTTGGCGGCATCGCTCGTGCCCACGAACAGCGTCCAGTCGCCGGGAAGCCGGTACTCGAGGATGCCGTGGGCGCGGGACACCTGCGGCTAGCGGCTACGCTTCTTTTCGTCGCGCCGCGCGCGCTCTTCACGCTCCTCGCGTTCTTCCTCTTCCTCGGCTTCCGGTGTCGGACGCACGAACGCCGCGCGCCGCGGCGGCGGCATCGGCGAATCGACACCGCGCACCGACTTCCACAGGATTTCGTTGAGCGGAAGCTCGGGCGCCATATCCGCCTCCTCGAGGTTCATCGCCGCCGATGCGGCGGCTCCCCAGGCCGAGGCCTCGTTCATCTCGTCGAGCGGGACTCGAGCCTCTCGCTTGCTGAAGGGCGTTGGCACGGCTTCGTTCTGGAAGGCGGCGTACATCGGCGTGGCGGCGGCGTCGTACTGGCTCATCGGCGGCAGGCCGAGGATCAGCTCGATGGTGCGCAGCATCCCGGAGGTCGTATAGAGCGTGCTGTCGATGGCGCCGCGCCGAACGTATGGAGACACGACCAAGGCCACCGAGCGATGCGCGTCGACGTGGTCGGGGCCGTTCTGGGCGTCGTCCTCGAGCACGAAGATCGCCGACTCTTTCCAGAAGCGGCTCCTGCTGATCGCTTCGACGATCCGACCCAGCGCCAGGTCGTTCTCGGCGATCATCGCGCGCGGCGTGGGATAGCCGGTTCGCGTGCCGGCCGTGTGGTCGTTGCCGAGACGGATGATCGAGAGCTGCGGCAGGCCGCCTTCCCTTTCGAAGCGCTGGAACTCCTCGAGCCAGACGTCGGCGCGCCGCCCGTCCGGAATCCGCAGATCGTAGGGCGGATAGCTCGGGTGCACGCGCCCCTCGAGGCCCGGCACCATCGCCTTCACGACGCCGGTGCCGACCTGGTGCTCGTCGTCCGCACCGCGGCCCGCGAACTCGCCGTAGCTGCGCACGCTCACGCCCTGGCGCACGCACGCGTCCCAGATGTAGCCGTTCAGGGGAGCCGTGACGTTGCCGTAGGCGTTGCGCATCGCCCCGCCGCCCTCGCTCAGATAGCGGCCGCCGCGCTGGCCGTAGTTCATCGGCCAGACCTTCTCGACGAAGTCGCTGGCGTAGGCCCCGGTCGAGAAAGCGTGGCCGTCGTAGCTGACCTCGGCGTCGACGTAGAAGTTGTCGAGCAGCACGTACTCGCGGGCCAGCGCGTGCGCGTTGGGCGTGACGTCGTCGCCGAACAGGCACAGGCTCGCGTCGCCGTTGCCCTTCTCCAGGTCGCCCAGGATCTGGTCGTAGGTGCGGTTCTCGCGGATCACGTAGAAAACGTGCTTGATCGGCGACGGCTCGCCGACCTTCTTCGGAATCGGCGAGCGCAGCGGCGCGCCCTTGGGCGCGAGGCGAACCGCGTCCGCGTAGGGAGTGAGCGCGAAGACCTTCTGGGTGTAGGCGGCCAGCGCTTTCGTATCCGGAATCGGGATCACCGAGAGCGCGCCCTGCAGCATCGCGCCCGCGTACTGGCCTTCGTTGGCGCTGACCCCGGGCTGCGGCCCGCGCGGGTTGGCCATCGACGCGAGTCCCTTGCCGTTGACAACGTAGAGGCTCTTTCCATCGGAGGCGTACTGGACCGCGGTCGGATACCAGCCGACCGGAATGAAGCCGCGAACCAGGCTCTTGCCCGGCGTGCTCACGTCCGCCACCGCGACGTCGTTGTTGTCGGCGTTCGCCACCAGCAAAGTGGCGCCGTCGGCCGAGAGCGCCAGCGCGTTGGGGGTGCTGCCCGGAGGCGCCTCGGGGTGAAGCGAGATCCCGATCTGTTCGGTGGCCGCTCGCGTCTGTAGGTCCACGACCCATACGGCGTTGGTATTGGCGCACGCGACGAACAGGCGCTTGCCGTCCCGGGCGAGCACGAGCGCGTTCGGATGCTCGCCGACCGGGATCTCGCCCTGCGGATCCAGCGTGTCGGTCGAGAAGACCAGCACCCGCGCGCCACCCCACAACGACACGTAGAGCGTCTTGCCGTCGCCCGAAACGATCGAAGTATAGGCTTCGGCCGGCAGCTCGACGGTCTTCTCGACGCGCCCGCTCTCCAGGTCGATGGCCGAGAGTCGCTGGCCGAGCACGTGGACCGCGAACAGCCGCTTGCCGTCGGGGGTGATCGACAGTCCGCCCACGAAGCTCTCGCGGTCCGGCCGTGTCAGCACGAAGCTGCGTGCGAGCCGCAGCGTCCCCGCCACGAACTCGTACTCGCGCACGCTGTTGTCGCCGCCGCCCGACGAATACAGGTGACGGCCGCCCGGTGAGAACGCGAGCCCCAGCCAGGCATGATCGAGCGTCAGCTTCGACTTGACGTAGAGGTTCTTGGTATCGATCACCGTCAGCACCGGTTTCGACCAGCCGTTGCTGCTCACGATCAGATAACGACCGTCCTTGGATTCGGCCATCGCCAGCGGCAAGTCGCCGACCGTGACGTGCTTGCCCGCGGGCGAGATGCGCCAGCCGTTGGGGAGCAGCGTGACGTCGCGGCTCTCTTTGCCTGGAGTGCGGGTTGCCGGCTGAGCGGAGACCGACGCCGCGACGAGAACCGATGCCATGACGATGGACGCGAACGATGGAGCTGAGCTTCGGAGCATGGGCGGATGCTACTGCAATCGGGCGCGGCTGGGATCGCCTGCGCCCGGACGGCTGCGTGCTGTGGGAGCATCTCGTGCTCGACACGCTGATTGCGGCGGGTGTGGAGCAGGCAACGTGCGTGCGAGAAACTCAGGACTGATTCGCCTGCCCGCTTGACTCGCGCCGTTTCCTGAATAAGGTACGTCCACATTCTCGCAACGGACGTCGTGCATCGTTCGCCTTGGACCCTGCGTCCGCAAGGAGCGCCCATGAAGGAAGCCGTGAAGCGCCAGCTCGACCGCCGCAGCTTCTTCAAGTCGGCGGGAACCGCGGCCGCCGGAGCTTCGGCTTTCGGCCTGCTCGGAGACTCCGATCTCGAGGCGGCGGTCCAGAACGTCAACCGCAACTCGATCCCGTCGCAGCTCAAGATCACCGACCTGCGCGTGGCGACCGTGGTGGGCGCGCCGATGACGTGCTCGCTGATCAGGATCGACACCAACCAGGGGATCTCGGGCTACGGCGAGGTGCGTGACGGGGCGAGCGCGACCTATGCCTTGTTCTTGAAGAGCCGCGTGCTCGGGGAGAACCCCTGCTCGGTCGACAAGATATTCCGGAAGATCAAGCAGTTCGGCGGCCACGCACGCCAGGCGGGTGGGGTCTGCGGTGTCGAGATGGCGTGTTGGGATCTCGCGGGCAAGGCGTTCGGGGTGCCCGCTTACATGATGCTGGGCGGCAGGTTCCGAGACCAGGTGCGGCTCTACGCCGACACCACCGAAGCGCCGAATGCCACCGAACAAGGCAAGAAGCTCAAGGCCCGCATGGACCTGGGCTTCACCTACCTGAAGCAGGATTTCGGGATCAACCTGCTCAAAGACGTACCCGGCAGCATGACCAAGCCACTCGGCATGCCGTACGCCGGCCGCGATACGGTCATGCACCCCTTCACGGGGATCTCGCTCACCGACAAGGGTATTGCATACCTGTCCGATTACATCGCCGCCATCCGCGAGGTGATCGGACCCGAGGTGCCGCTGTCCACCGACCACTACGGCCACATCGACGTCAACTCCTGCATCCGCCTGGCCCGAGCGATGCAGAAGCACCACCTGGCCTGGATGGAGGACATGGTGCCGTGGCAGTTCGGCGAGCTGACCAAGCAGATCCGCGACGCCACCGATATCCCCATCCTCACCGGCGAAGACATCTACCTGAAGGAAGACTTCATCAAGCTGATCGACATGGGGGCCGTGGACATGATCCACCCGGACCTGGCGAGCTCGGGCGGCCTGCTCGAGACCAAGAAGATCGGTGACTACGCGATGGAGCGCGGCGTCGCGATGGCGATGCACTTCGCCGGGACCCCGGTGTCGTTCATGGCCAACCTGCACTGCGCCACGGCCACCGAAAACTTCATCTCGCTGGAGCACCACTCGGTGGATGTCCCGTGGTGGGAGGACATGGTCACTGGGATTCCCAAGCCGATCTTCCAGAAGGGATTCGCAACGGCCCCCGACAGACCAGGCCTCGGCATCGAGCTCAACGAAGAGGTCGTCAAGGCGCACCTCAAGCCGGGCACGCAGTATTTCGCGCCCACACCCGAGTGGGACAACGAGCGGTCCTGGGACCGCCTCTGGAGCTGAGCATGCGGAAAATCGCGACGCTGCTGACCCTGGCGCTGCTGTCACCCTGCGCTCCCGCGAGCGCGCAGACGGCGGTCGCGCCGAAAGACACCGGCCTCGACGCGGCGACACGCGCCCGGGCGCGGGCCGCGCGCAACACCTGGTCGCCGATCATGGACGTGCTGCAACCGTCGCGCACGCCGGTCAGCGACGAGCAGCTCGCGCGGCTGAAGGCCTTCCCGATCGAGGCCGTCTGGGGCGCGGTGCAGCGGCAGAAGTACCTGTTCTCGTTCGTCAACGGCCTGGCGACGACGCAGCCGCAGACGAAGCTCGCCGGCCGCGCGCTCACGATGCGCTACCTGCCGGTGCGCCCCGACGTGCAGCAGGCGGTCGAGACGCTGGCGAAGGAGGGCGACTGGGACACGGGTTACAACATGCGCGCGAGCGACGACATCCGGCCCGGCGACGTGCTGGTGGTCGAGCTGGCCGGCGCCGTGGACCGCGCGACGTTCATGGGGGACGTCACCGGGCTCGCCATCAAGAGTGCCGGCGCGGTCGGGGTGGTGATCGACGGCGGCCTGCGGGACCTCAGTGAGTTCCTGCCCTGGAAGGACTTCCCGGTCTACTACCGTGGCGCGCACGCCTCGGCGATGGCCGACCAGGTGGGTGTCGAGTGGAACGTGCCCGTCCGGATCGGCAATGTCACCGTGCTCCCCGGCGACGTGGTGATCGGAGACGAGTCCGG
>CAZVOI010000548.1:0-3203 GCA_964628275.1 uncultured Acidobacteriota bacterium
AGCGGAGCGGGGCGCAAGGGGTCAGGCGGACTTCGCCCGGATCATCGCGATCCTCCGCGCTGCGAACTACCGCGGCTTCCTCGCCCTCGAATACGAGTCGAAGGAAGACCCGAAGACGGCCGTGCCGCGGCACCTGGCCGAGCTGCGCAAGCTGATCGGGTGACCCGTCGGGGAGCCTGCTTTCGACAGCCGATCGCGCCGTCCCGCGGCCCGAGAGCAGCCGAGGCCTCGGGTGTAGAATCGAGAAAGTATGAGTCGGTTCGACGTGTTCCGCGCGGACAAGGCCGGTTCCGAGCTCGCCACGGCGGAGCCCGCGACGCTGGCCGATGTCGACCCCGACGACGCCGAGGCAACGCGGCGCTGGGCCGAGAGGCAGGCGCTGGAGGGACTCGAGCGTGTTCGGGCCAATACGCGAGAGATGCAAGCGAAGGGCATCCTCAACCAGGAGGGTAGCCTCGTGGACAAGGAGCTTCCTGCCGAAATGTTCTCCGGCGACAAGCCCTGCGACATCCCGTAATGTCGATCGTCGCTGGCCCGCAGGGCAGCGGCAAGTCCACGCTCTTTCCTGTCGCCAACACCGGCTTCGATCACTTCAACGTCGACGAGCGGCGTCAGCAGCTCGCGGGCACAAGCCACAACATCCCGCCTTCCGTGCGCGAACAGAGCCAGCGTGAGCTGCGTTCGTTCATCGAGGGCCACATCCGTGACGGGCGGGGGTTTGCCTTCGAGGCCACACTGGCCCGGGATATCACGTTCGAGCAGGCCGCGGAAGCGCGTGGTCGCGGCTTCCGGGTGAAGCTGCAGTACCTCTGCACCGACGACATTCAGGAGAACCTGCACCGCGTCGCGGCGCGGGTCCGCAACAAGGGTCACGGCTGCTCTCCCGAGACGCTTCACAGCACGTACGAGGCGAGCCTTCGCAACCTTCCTCGCGCGCTCAAGGAGTTCGACCACGTCCTCGGCTGGGACACGACCGTCCGAAATCAGCCGGCGCGTCTGGTGCTCGATGCGCGCCGCGGGAAGATCACGTACGTTGCGCCCCAGCCTCCGGGCTGGCTCCGCTCTGCACTCCGCGCGACCGAATACGAGGCGCAGGTGCCCGGCGACTTGCCCGAGTAGAGGCGGAGCGAGATGTCACGGCCATGCCTACCGTGCCCGCGACCAGGAGCTGCGCGTGTTCGATCGGATCCTCGCTGGTGCGCTGTACCAAAGCACTCACCGAGCATCCTGAGTAGAGTCCGATCATCCGTGGCGCCATCAGGCGCCGACTATGTCAGCGGTTTCCGTATGGCCTGCTCTACACGGTCGTTGTGGGCGAACTCATCCTCGCGGTCATGCATCTCAAGCGCCGACCTGGCTATTGGGTCGGCAGGATCTGACCGACAGCCCAACAAATTGTTGATCGGCGGAAGGATCGCGCTCACGAAGCTGAGTCAGAGCGTTCGGACGGCCACCGGGAATGGCTCCAAGGCCCGCGCCAGAATCAGGGGTGTGAGCTCGATGTACGCAACCGCGCCTAATAGGTCGCGCACCTTGTCGCCGTGCGGAGCCTCGAGCCGGTGCGCGTGCACCCGAGCCCAGACTTCGTACTGGAGGAGCCGACTCGCGGTGAGAGGCTCCCGCCACAGATCTTCCGGTGGCTGGCGATCCTCGGCGAAGAGCTGAGCCAGAGCGACTGACGTGTCGAGGTAGATCACCTGTCGGCGCGGGCTTCGTCCAATTCGCGCATCAGCTCCTCGAGGGCGAACACCGGGGCTCGCGGCGGCGGGCCGGTCAGCGGGCGGGCCGGCGGGGTAACCCACCCCTGGCGCACGAGCTTGGCCAGGACCGCATCGGCCACCGCCGGGCTGCGCCCCGCCTGCGGCGGGACGAGCTCGGCGACGACCCGGTCCCGATCCGTCACGAGGATCGTCTCTCCCCCCTGGGCAAGCCGGACGTACTCCGACAGCTTGTTCTTCAGTACTTTCAAACCGACCGCGCGCATCGTGGCCACGGTAGTTTCCAGAAGCCACCTGCGTCAAGCGCTGGACAGCGTCGAGTTCACCACGCCGCCGGCTGATGCGCTCGTCTGGCGGAAACCCGAGATTGACAGGACTCCAAATTCGCTGAAAATGGAGCATATGCAATCCATTTCTAGGGTTGTCGAGGCGCAGGTGCGCCAGGCGCTGGAGCGCCAGAAGTCCGTGCTGCTGCTCGGGCCGCGCCAAACCGGCAAGACGACGCTGGTGGAGACGCTCGAGCCCGACCTCCTGCTCAATTTCCTGCGGCCGGAGGTGCGGCAGCGCTACGAACGCGCGCCGCATCTGCTCGGTGCGGAAGTGGAGGCGCTCACTCCGAAGTCGCGCGGCCACCGGCCGCTGGTGGTCCTCGACGAAGTGCAGCGCGTGCCGGAACTCGTGAACGTCGTGCAGGACCTGGTGGACCGGCGGCTGGCCCGGTTCGTGCTGACCGGTTCGTCCGCGCGCAAATTGCGGCGCGGTGGCGGCGTCAACCTGTTGCCGGGCCGGCTGTTGCCGCTGCGGTTGGACCCGCTGTCGTTGGCCGAGCGTGTCCCGGACACGCTGGAAGCCGCGCTCCTAGACGGGAGCTTGCCAGGGATCGCGCTCACGACCAATGACGCCGCGCGTGAAGAGGCTTTGCGAGCCTACACGACGTTGTATCTGGAGGAGGAAGTGCGAGCCGAGGCACTGGTGCGCAATCTGGGGAGGTTCTCGCGTTTTCTGCAACTGGCCGCGCTCGAAGCCGGCAACATCAGCCATTTTCGCGGCATCGCCCAGGAACTCGGCGTGTCTCACACCACCGTCAGCGGCTACTACGAAATCCTCGAGGACTGTCTGATTGCCGAGCGGATCGAGGCCTTGTCGGAGAGTCGCACGCGCAAGAAGCTCACCAAATCGCCCCGCTATCTGTTCTTCGACCTCGGGGTGCGCCGGGCTGCCGCCGAGGAAGGCCGTCGCCTGCCGCCCCGTGTCCTCGGCGCATTGTTCGAGCAGTTTGTCGGGCTGGAACTGCTCCGTGCCACTCGGCAGAAGGCGGGTAACTTGCGGCTGCGGTTCTGGCGCGACCCCGACGGCCCGGAGGTGGATTGGATCGTGGAGGGCGAGGACCGCTGGTTGCCAGTGGAAGTGAAATGGAGCGATGCGCCGGCGGAGCGGGACGCGAAGCATCTCAAGACGTTCCTCGGTGAATACCCGAAAGCGCGA
>CAZVOI010000549.1:0-3881 GCA_964628275.1 uncultured Acidobacteriota bacterium
TGGTGCCGTACCAGGCGCGCGATCTCCTCGACTCGCCGCTCCGAATAGGCGCGCATCGCGTCGGTCAGGTCCCGTTCCTGCTTGGGGACGACGAAGCGGATCGAGCCGGCGCGCCGCTCCAGCCGGATCGTGTCGCGCGGCGTGCCCAGGCCCAGCTCGACCTCGGGGCAGACCGGCACCCACTCCACGAAGCGGCCGAACGTCGACACCAGGAACGGATCACGCTTGTGCCCCCCGTCGAAGCGCACGTTCTCGCCGAGCAGACAGGCCGAGACGCCGATCCTGACGGGCGGGTCGAGCGGGCTGCCGGCGGCCTTCATGATCTCGGCTTCTCCACGGCCTGGGCATCACGACGGCGTCGTTCACGTGGATCACGCCGTTGCATGACTGCTATGACTCCTTGTTTGGCAAAGCCGGCAGTTCCCCTGCCGGAACGGGATGAGACAACGAAGGATCGGCCTGCGCGAGGCGCGCGAGCGCCGCCAGCATTCCGGCGAAGACCCGGGCGTGCAGCGGGTAGAGCAGATACCAGTAGGTGAGCCCGAACACGCCGCGCGGGTCGAAGATCGCGGTCTGCCGGACCTCACAGCGCCTTGGGCCCAGCGGGGTCACTTCGAACTGCAGCCAGGCCCTCCCCGGGACCTTCATCTCCGCCGCCAGCCGCAGCAGGCGGTCGGGCCGGCAGTCCTCGACGCGCCAGAAATCGAGGGCGTCGCCGGGGCGCAGGTTCTCGGGGTCGCGGCGGCCACGGCGCATCCCCACGCCGCCGGCGAGCAGATCCAGGGCACCGCGCAGCTGCCACAGCAGGTTCGCGGAGTACCAGCCGCGCTCCCCGCCGATGCGGCGGATCGGGGCGAACGCCGCCTCGGCGGATGCTTCCACGACCGCGGCGCGGCTGTCCACGATCCGGCTGCCGAAACGGGCTCCGCCGTAGCGCGAGGCGGGCAGCGCGCACGCAGAGACGGCGTCGAACCAGCGCGTGGCCCGCAGCTCGGCGTCCTCGAGCGAGCCGGCCCTGGCCAGCGCCTCGCGCAGCGGCCGCGGGCGGAGCTCGGGGAAATCACGACGTGCCTCGTCGGAACGCACGACGGTGGCGTTGCGCACGCTGTCCACCAGCGTCCGCCCGACGCGGGCATACAGGGGAGTCACCAGGCCAAGCCAGAGGCTCGAAAGCCGCGGCGTCAAGAAGGGTACGGGGATGAGCAGCCGCCGCAGGCCGCGCTGTCGGGCGTACTCCGCCATGATCTCGGCGTACGTCACCACGTCGGGGCCGCCGATCTCGTAGGTACGTGAGGCCTTCCCCGGCAGCTCCTCGGCGGCCAGCAGGTAGGCGACGAGATCCTCGATGCCGATCGGCTGGGCCTGCATGCGCACCCAGGCGGGGCAGACCATCACCGGCAGGCGCTCGACCAGCGCCCGCACCATCTCGAAGGAAAGGCTGCCTGAACCGATCACGATCGAGGCGCGCAGCTCGATCACAGGCACGCCGGACTCGCGCAGGATCACGCCGGTCTCGTGGCGGCTGCGCAGGTGCTGCGAGAGGTCCGCGTCCGGCGCGCCGAGTCCGCCCAGGTAGACGATGCGGTCTACACCGGCCGCGCGCGCCGCCCGGCCGAAGTTCCGGGCCGCGCGACGATCCAGCGCGGCGTAATCCGCGCCCGAGCCCAGCGAGTGGACCAGGTAGTACGCGGTGGCGACGTCCTCCAGAGCCGGCCGCAGGCTGGGTTCGTCCAGGCAATCCCCTTCCGCCACTGCTGTCGTTCCTGCCACGCGCCAGCGCAGCGCTGCGGCCTGGCGTGCCAGGCAGCGCAGCCGGCGTCCGCGGCGCTCCAGCGCGGCAGCCAGCCGGCCGCCGACGTAGCCGCTGGCGCCGGCGATCAAGACCCGTCCGGTTTGCGCGCCGCCCATCACGAAGCAAAGCTACGCGTTGCGTTCGCGTTTGTCAAGTATCTGAGTAGGTTTTGAACGAACGAACAGGGAAATGGCCAGCGGCGCCACCAAGCGCGGCCAGGGCCAGGGCCGTTGCCGAACCGGGGCATCCCTCCTAGGATGCCCCATGATCGTCCGACGAACTTCCAGGGCGGAGATTCTCGACAAGCTGCGCGCCAAGATCGAGCGCAAGCTGCCGGTGTTCATCGCCAGCGCGGCCAGCGGGCTGGTCGCGCAATTGCTCGAAGCCGCCGGCGCCGATTGCATCAACACCTTCTCCGGGGCGCGGCTGCGCGCCAACGGGATGGGGACGATGTCGATGCTCTGGCCGATCCTCGACTCGAACCGTCAGACTCTCGACTACACGCGAGAAGACATCTTGCCCGCCATCAAGGGCAACTCCTTCGTGTGCGCTTGCATCAACGCCAATGATCCGCTGAAGGACATGGTCTTGCTGCTCGAGGATCTGAAACGGATGGGCGTTTTCTCGGTCTCCAACATCGGGCCCTCGATCAGCTACGTCGACAAGCACAGCCACATATATAAGGTCCTGACCCAGGCGGGCATCACCCTGCAGAACGAGATCGACATGCTCAGGGTGGCCAAAGAGATGGGCATGGTCACGATCGGCCTGGCCTTCGACGAGGAAGACAGCTGCCGGGTGGTCGCGGAGGCGCAACCGGACGTGTTCTGCTTCCACGCGGGGACCACCAAGGGCGGGCTGCGCGGGTTCGACGCCGGCGAAACGATCGAAGAGACGGCCCGGCGCACCGAGGCCGTCAACCAGAAGCTGCGCCGTCTCGAGCCCGACCTGATTCTGGTCGCGCACGGAGCCGCGATGGAAACGCCGGCGGAGGCCCAGTACATGCTCGATCACACCACTTGCCACGGGTTCTGGACCGGATCCTCCACCGAGCGGATCCCGATCGAGAAGGCCGTCGCGGAGACGGCTGTGCGCTTCGCGGCGCTGCGCTTCTCGACCAAGGGCTGAGTCAGATCCCATGCCCAAGATCATCGCCGTCCTGGCCACCCTCGATACCAAGGGCGAGCAAGCCCAGTACGTGAAGGAGCAGCTCGAGACGCTGGGCAGCCAGGCCCTGCTGGTGGATCTAGGAGTGACGGGAACTCCGACGCTCCCGGGGGATGTGACTCGCGACGAGGTCGCCCGCGCCGGCGGGATGCCGTTGCCTGACCTGCTGCGGAACCCCAGCCGGGAGGCGGCCCAACCGATCATGGCCAGTGGCGCGATCCGCATCCTCCAGGACCGCGTCAAAGCCGGAACGTTGCACGGCGTGATCGGCCTCGGCGGCCTGCAGGGAACCGCGGTCTGCACCCAGGTGATGCGCGCGCTGCCCTACGGCCTGCCGAAGATCATGGTCTCTACGGTGGCCTCGGGGGACACCTCGGCGTACGTCGACGTCATGGACATCACCATGATGTTCAGCGTGGCCGACATCATCGGCCTGAACGCGTTCCTGCGCAGAGTGCTCGCGAACGCCGCGGGCGCCGCGCACGGCATGGCCCAGGTCGAAGTTTTCCTGCGGACGGAGCGGAGCGGCAAGACGCTGATCGGGATGTCGAACCTGGGTGTGCTGACCAGCGGCGCTCTGCTGGCGCTCGAGCTATTCGCCGCCCGCGGTTACGAGGTCATCGTCTTCCACGCCGTGGGATCGGGAGGGCGCGCAATGGAGCTGATGATGCGCCAGGGCATCATCGGCGCGGTCTTCGACTACGCGATGGGCGAGATCACCGACGAGCTCTTCGGCGGCGTGCGCGCAGGCGGCAAGGATCGCCTGACCGTGGCCGGAGAGCTGGGCCTGCCCCAGGTGCTGTGCCCGGGGGGCGCGGAGCACGTCGGCCTGCTGGTCAGCCCGCCGAACAGCGTCCCGGACAAATACAAGAATCACAAGTACGTCTTCCACAACCCGGTCATCTTCGTCCCCCGGCTGCAG
>CAZVOI010000550.1:0-1850 GCA_964628275.1 uncultured Acidobacteriota bacterium
CGATCGACGGAGGGCGGCGATGACCTCCGGGTCGCGCTCGTCATCAGCCTTCGGCTCGTACTGCTCGAAGCGCTTGGCCAGCTCGTCGGCGTGATCGAGGATGTCTTGGACGGTTCGCGGCATGATCACCTCAGGAACTTCCCGCGGACGTGCATGGCGTGCACGACGACAGAACCCGTCGTGGCCTCCACCACGCCGATCTCGAGCAGAACCGCAGCTGGGTTCGCTCCGATCAGCATGACCAAACCGTCGTCCAGCTCGAACACGCGAACTGGATTGGCGAAGGCGTGGCGGATGTCCTCGTCGCTGATTCCATGTTCTCGAGCGCTGGGCGCGATGACCGGCTCAACGCTCACGATGACAAGTTAGCTTGTGAGCGGCCTTCTCTCAAGCGAACAGCTTCTGAGCCACTTCAGGGTCATTCGCCCCCGCCCAGGGTGACCTCTGATTCGACGAATCGTTGGAACGTCGCAGGGTCCGAGGCCTCACGCGCTCGCGGATCGCACGCAAGGCGCACCGATCGAACCGCTGTTGCCCAACGGGGCTCGAACGCCGGACGGCATCCCAGCCTCGCCCACCTGGCGAGGACCGTCTCCCCCAAAAGGTTAGTGAGAAACAATACTTTCGCCAGTACCTAACCTGACCTTTGGCCAGTTCCGAGCAGCCCGAAGAGACATTACATTTTCGTCATTAGTCGTAAGACCGACCACGAGGTTGTCGGAACTTACTGCACTACAAACGCAGTCTGCGTGCCACAACCGGCCGCGCAGACGCTCTCCAGGGAGGGATTTCGCAATGAAACGCACGATTCGGAAGAGCCGCAGGCTGCGCGCCGCGCTCGGAGGAGTTCTCGGAGCAGGGTTGCTGGTCGGTGGAGTCGGCGTGAACGAGGCGGAAGCCGTCTCGTTCATCAAGTCCGACCTCGACTTCATGTTGCAGCAGATCAAGATCTCCGAGGCCCACGCGGGCGGGGGCGCCCTGACGGGCAGCGGACCGCTCCAGGTCCCCAACCCCATGCTCCCGTACGGGGTGCGAACGGTTGACGGCTCCTACAACAACCTCCAGCCGAATCAGTCGCACTTCGGCCAGGCAGACCAGGTGTTTCCGCGCCTCACGAGCCCCCTCTTTCGGGACGCGGAGGCCTTCAACCTGTTCGGCCCGGGCGGGACCGGGCCCAGCCAGCCCGGCGGAACCCCAACGACGTACAAGTCGACCAAGGGCTTCGTTGAGGACTCGCAGCCGCGCGTCATCAGCAACCTGGTCGTCGACGCGTCGTCGAACAACCCGGCTGCAGTCGCCGCCGCGGCCCAGAAGGACGGATCCGTGCCCGTCGACGACACCTTCCCCGACAACCCGGACCCGTTCTTCATCCCGAACACCGCGACGGACGCCGGCCTCTCCGCGCCGTACAACTCGTGGTTCACGTTCTTCGGCCAGTTCTTCGACCACGGCCTCGACCTGGTCAACAAGGGCAAGAGCGGCACCGTCGTCGTTCCGCTTCAGGCGGACGACCCGTTGATCAAGGGCAAGGACGGCATCGCCGGCAACGCCGACGACCTTCCGGCCAACATGCGGTTCATGCCGCTGACCCGTGCCACCAACCTGCCGGGCCCTGACGGCATCGTGGGCGACCCCGACCCGGCCCTGCCTGACACGAGCCTCGACGACATCCACGAGGCGACCAACCAGACGACGCCGTTCGTCGACCAGAACCAGACCTACACGTCGCATCCTTCGCACCAGGTGTTCCACCGCGAGTACGTCTTGAACGCGGAGGGCAAGCCCGTTGCGACCGGTATGCTCCTTGACGGCGCCGCCGGTGGTCTCGCAAGCTGGGCCGAGGTCAAGAC
>CAZVOI010000551.1:0-1825 GCA_964628275.1 uncultured Acidobacteriota bacterium
TGCCTCAGAATGATCGCTGCAGGGGCGACGGAGATTCCATGAAACCAGTCGTTCTCGCCGTTGCGTTGCTGCTGGCACCGGCGGCGGTCGTGGCGCAGCAACCGCCGAGCCGGCCCGGCGAGGGCCGCAAGCCGGAATGGCCGCCGCCGGCGATCACCGAATACAAGCCGAAGACGACGCTGGTGGTGCCGCAGCATCCGGTGATGCGCGCGAGGTTCCCGGTGATCGACATCCACAGCCACCATCCGACGCCGATCACGCCGGAGCGCTACGCGGAGGTCGTGAAGGCGATGGACGCCCTGAACCTGCGCGTGCTGGTGAACCTGAGCGGCGGTTCCGGCGAGCAGCTGCGCAAGGGTCTGGAGGCGATCCGCCAGAGCCCGTATCCGGATCGGATGGTGCTGTTCGCCAACGTCGACTTCAAGGGCGGCGTCGGGCCCGGCTTCGGCGCCAAGGCGGCGGCTCAGCTCGAGAGCGACATCAAGGCCGGCGCGCTGGGCTTGAAGATCTTCAAGGACCTGGGCCTGCGCATCAAGAGGAGCGACGACGCTCGCCTGCACGTGGACGATCCGGAGTTGGATCCGATCTGGGAGACCTGCGGCCGGCTCGACGTTCCGGTCTTGATCCACACGGCCGAGCCGGCGCCCTTCTTCGACCCGATCGACTTCAGCAACGAACGCTGGCTCGAAGAGGCGCTCTACGCCGACCGGCGCTACCAGGACCCGGCGTTCCCGCGCTTCGAAGAGCTGATCGCCGAGCGCGACCGGATGTTCGCCAAGCATCCCAAGACGCGCTTCATCGGCGCCCACATGATCTACCACGCCAACGATCTCGAGCGGCTCGGGCGCCTCTTGGATCGGCTGCCGAACGTCTATCCCGAAGTCGCCGCCGTGCTCGCCGAGTTGGGCCGCCAGCCGCGCGCGGCGCGCGCGTTTTTGGTCAAGTATCAGGACCGCGTGCTCTTCGGCAAGGACAGTTTCCAGCCCGACGAGTTCCCGCACTACTGGCGGACCTTCGAGACGGCAGACGAGTACTTCGACTATTACCGCGACTACCATGCGTTCTGGAAGCTCTACGGCCTCGACCTTCCCGACGAGGTCCTGAAGAAGCTCTACTACAAGAACGCGCGCAAGCTGGTGCGCGGGCTGCCGGCGAAGGGTTTCCCCAACTGATGTTCGATCGGCCCGTCTCGATTGGCTGAGCTGCTCGTCTCCTGCCAGGGCCTGACCCAGGCCTTTGGCGCAGCGCCGCTCTTCGAGGGGCTCTCGTTCGGCATCTTCGAAGGCGACCACATCGGCGTGATCGGGCCGAACGGCGCCGGCAAGTCGACGCTGCTGAAGATCCTGGCCGGGCTCGACGAGCCCTCGGCCGGCCAGCGGGCCGCGCGGCGCCGGCTGCGGATCGGCTACGTTCCCCAGGACCCGCGCTTCGCGGCCGGCGCCACCGTGGCTTCGGCTCTCCGCGAGGGCCTTCGCGACCCCCGCCTCGACGAGCACGAGCGGGAATCTCGCGTGGCCGTCGCCATGCGCCGAGCCGGGCTCGCTGACCCCGACCAACCGACCGAGAAGCTCTCGGGCGGATGGCGAAAGCGGCTCGTGATCGCGCGCGAGCTGCTGGGCGAGCCGGAGCTGCTCTTGCTCGACGAGCCCACCAACCACCTCGATCTCGACGGCATCTTCTGGCTCGAAGAGCTGCTGGTGCGCGAACCGGAGGCGTTCCTGGCGGTCAGCCACGATCGCTACTTCCTGGAGCGCGTGGCCGGCCGCGTGATCGAGCTGAACCGCGCCTTCGCCCTCGGGCTGCTCGACGCGGTGGGCAGCTACAG
>CAZVOI010000552.1:0-2420 GCA_964628275.1 uncultured Acidobacteriota bacterium
CGTCGATGCCGGCTCCGAACGCCTCCGAGAGCATGGTGCTCAGTTCGAGCCCACCGAAGCCGGCTCCGAGAACGAGGATGCGCTTTTTCATAGGATTGCTAAATTGATATTCATTTGCTCTTACCGCACAGCGGCTAACGCTCAGCATCAGCTGCGGCGCGCAGCGCCGTCAGCTGCATGCTGTTGTTAGGCGCCTGCCGGCGTCGTGCGCGATGAAACGCCATGGGCTACTCGCTCTCGAACCCATGACTCGTGAACTTCAACGTCCGGCTGTTCTCGGTCACCGTGCGGACGATCTGATCCGAGGCTCCGCCGGGCAGCTTCGCTTCGACCTCGAGCGTGACCGTCACCTCCGCGCCGAGCTGACCGGCCAGATGTGCGATCACCTCGTCGGCGATGCGGCTGGCGTCGCGGCCGACGCGCGCGGGATCGAGCTTGACCGTGCCGTAGAACCGACGCGGGTGTGCCTTCGCAGCCTCGGGCGCGCCAGCGGCAGTTCCGGCGGCTCCGGCAGAAGCGCCATCGGCCCCGGGTGCACCAGTCGCCGTGCCGGTCTCGCCGCCCGCCCCGTTCGCTGCAGTCGCAGCGGGTGCTTCGGCATCCATCTGCCGCCGCGCCACATCCGGCTTGACCAGCACACCCGCGTTGTCGGACGAGAGCGACACCACCTGCCCGCCGCGAAGCCCTGGATAGCGGCCAGCGCTCTCGTCGTGGCTCTCCGCGTACGCGAACGTGTCCGACTGCCATGTGAGCAGCGCCACTCCATCTCGAATTGCCTGCACGAGCACCTCGGGGCCCGCAATCCGAGGCAGATACAGGTAGCGCGCGAAGTCCTCCACGAGCTGCTTCACGGCGACGTGATCGCCGCGCCAGAGCGGTACGCCATCGAGGTGCTTCCGGAGAATCGTCGAACCGAGCGACAGCACCAGCGACTCGTCGCTGCGCAGCTTCTTGCTCGCGCGCACGGCAAGCGATTCGCTTCCCGCAGGCCGGACCGCCTGCCAGGTGATCGCCGCCTGCGGGTTGGCCTGCTCCGGCACGAGGAGCCACTGGTAGGTCTCGGGCAAGCGCGCCGTCACCGCGCCATCGGCCGCCTGCCTCTGCTGCTCGGCCTGCCGTACCTGGTGGGGATCGAGGTTGAGCGTCTCCTTCTCGACCAGGATCGACTTCCACGCCAGGAACCGGCGCACCGCTTCGTCGAGGTCCTGCAGGCGCACCTTGTCCGCGGCAAGAAACACCAGCGTGTTGCGGTAGAGGCGCGGCGTGTTGCCCCGCGATTCGAGGATCGCCCGCGCCGCCGTCTCGGCCGCGCTACCGGCCTCCTTGGTGTACGTGTGCTCGGAGGGCAGCACCACGAGCCGCGTGTCGAGATCGTCGGGCACGTCGGCGCCGGAGCGCGGTAGCGGGTGGATGCGCGCGAAGTCGCCAGTCTTGCGCAGGTCGGCGCGCAGCCGCTCGTCCAGTTCCTGCGCCACCTTGTCGGGATCGCGCTTGAGCTGCTCGGCGCGGTCCTCGGCGAGCTTCGTAACGGTGGGCTGCGTGGCGTACCAGAAGCGCGGCCCGTCCTGGTAGAGGTAGGTTGCCGCCGCCGCCAACCGCCGCAGCGCATCTCCAAACACCGCTGGTGACTCGCCCGGCATCACGCAGCCGAGCTTGACGCGCCGGTCCTCGAGCCCGCGGTGCGCCGCCGCCGCCGTCGGCGCGGAGCCGAGGTAGATGGTGCGCGCCACGCGCCGCGTCGCGTGCAGCTTGCCGAGGTTGGGCTGCTCGGCGTCGATCTTGAGCGGCAGCGAGTTGGGCCCGTCCACGTCCTTCTCGATGATCGGCGCCCAGTTGTCCGAGAGGTAGCGCGTCAACTCCGACTGCACGCGCGGATCGTCGATCGGCACCGTGGACGGCAGAATGAGCGGATTGCGATCCCCCTTCTCCCACAGGCTGTGGATCACCGCCGCCATCAGACGCAGCACGCCGCGCGTGCGCTGAAACTTGAGCAGCGTGGACCAGTCGGTGTAGAGACGGTCGAAGATCTCCGGGTGGATCGGGTACGCGGCCTGGATGCGCTTCTCGTAGTCGCCGCCCTTGCACTCGGGCGGGAACTCGGCGCTCTGCGCGTGATAGAGGTCGGCGAAGGCGCGCGCGGTCACGTCGCGCTGCTTGAAGGCGTCCGGCCCGGCGAGCGGCTCGAACAGCCGCCGGCGCACGATCTCGAAACCCTCCTCGGCGGTCGCCGGCCGCCACGATGACTCCACCCGCCCGACCACGTTGCGCAACCGGTCGAGCGCCTCGCGCCCGCGGATGCCGCCCACTTCCGCATCATCCGCCTGCGTGTGCGGCGAGCCTGATGTGTCCGACGCCGGCAGCGAGATCACGAGCAGGCAGTTGCCCGCGAGCTTGGCCGACTCGGTGAGCGCCTGGGCGAA
>CAZVOI010000553.1:0-3731 GCA_964628275.1 uncultured Acidobacteriota bacterium
AAGGACGCGACTCCATAGGCCTCGGCCGGCGGGATCGTCAAACGCCGGCAGACGTAGCCGAGCGCGGCTTCGCTGATCCAGCCCACGCGCGACTGCACCGCGTGCAGAGCCGGCAGCAGCAGGTGACGGCGCGCGCGCGCGTCGTGGCCGCCGAGCGCCGCGTGACCCAGGGCGCCGGCGCGACGCTTGCCGCCCTCCCAGCCGCTAGCAGGCGGCCCCAGGATCGCGTCGATCGCGCGGCGCTCGGCAGAAGAGGGACGCGCCTTGGGCAGATGAAGGTCCATCAGGCCCGGTGTTCCGCGGCTGCGTCCGCCGCCGTCAGCTTGTCGATGCGGATCGCCGTCGCCTTGAACTCGGCGGTGCCCGACTTCGGATCCCAGGCGTCGATCGTGAGCAGGTTGGTCGCGACATCGTCCGGGAAATGCAGCGTCATGAAGGCGAGCCCGGGCCGCAGCGTCGGGTCGACGCGCATCGGCACCCGGACCGACCCGCGGCGCGAGCTCACCTGCACCGTCTCCCCTTCGGCCAGACCATGGTCCTTCGCATCCTCGGGCGACAGGTCCAGCGACTCGCCGCGCCGCAGCGGCGACGCATAACCGGCCGTCTGCACGCCGGTGTTGAAGGAGTCCAGGCGGCGCCCGGTCGTGAGCCGAATCGGATACTGCTCGTTCAGGGCGTCCACCGGAGGCGCGAACTCGACGGCGACGAACGGCGCCCGGGCTCCGCGCAGCGGCTCCTCCCAGAGCCGCGAATGCAGGAACTGCTCTCCGGGGTGGGCCTCGTCAGGGCAGGGCCATTGCAGGCCGCCCAACTCCTCGAGCCTCGCGTAGGACATGCCGGCGTGCATCGGCGAGAGCGTGCGCAGCTCGTTCCAGACCTGTTCGGCCGACGGGCTGCCCCAGTCGTGTCCCAGGCGCCGCGCTAGCTCGCACAGGATCGCGGCGTCCTCTCGCGCCTCGCCGGGCGGATCGATCGCCTTGCGCACCCGCTGCACGCGGCGCTCGCTGCTGGTGACGGTGCCCTCGGACTCGCACCAGGCCGCCGCCGCGGGCAGGACGACGTCGGCCATCTGGGCGGTGCGCGTCAGGAACAGGTCCTGGACCACCAGGTGGTCGAGACCTTCCAAGAGACGGATCGTCCGATGCATGTCGGCCTCGGACTGGCACGGGTTCTCGCCGATCACGTAGAGCGTCTTCAGATCTCCGCGCTCCATCGCCTCGAACATCTGACTGAGGTGCCAGCCACGCTTCGCTGGCAGCGGGGCCTGCCAGGCCGCCTCGAACTTCGCCCGGAGCACCGCGTCTTCGATATCCTGAAAGCCGGGATACTTGTTGGGGATCGCGCCCATGTCGCCGCCGCCCTGGACGTTGTTCTGCCCCCGCAGCGGGTTCAAGCCAGAGCCGTAGCGGCCGACGTGCCCCGCCAGGAGCGCCAGGTTGATCAGCGCCAGCACGTTGTCGACCGCGTTGTGGTGCTCGGTGATGCCGAGCGTCCAGCACAGCGCGGCGCGGTCGGCGCGGGCATAGTCGTGCGCCAACTGCCGGATGATCGCCTTGGGGACGCCGGTCAGGCGCTCGCCCGTCTCGAGCGTATACGGCTCGAGCTTGGCTTTGTACTCCTCGAAGCCCGTGGTGGCGTGCTCGATGAACGCGCGGTTCTCGAGGCTGGCCGCCAGGATCTCGCGGCCCACCGCGTTGGCGAGCGCTATGTCGGACCCGACGTCGAGACCGAGCCAGGCGTCGGCCCACTGTGCCGAGCTGGTCCGGCGTGGATCGATCACGTAGAGCTTGGCGCCCTTCCGCACGCCCTTCAGGACGTGGTGAAAGAAGATCGGATGCGTCTCGCGGGCGTTCGATCCCCACAGGATGATCAGGTCCGTCTCCTGGATCTCCTGGTACGAGCTGGTTCCGCCGCCCGCCCCGAATACCGTCGCCAGACCGACGACGCTAGGGGCGTGTCAAGTGCGGTTGCAGGAGTCGACGTTGTTGCTGCCGATGACCGAGCGGGCGAACTTCTGCGCCAGGAAGTTCACCTCGTTCGTGGCCTTCGAGCAGCTGAACAGGCCGAAGGCCTCCGTGGCGCGCGGCCCCGCCACCTCGCGGAACCCCGCGGCCGCGCGGTCGAGCGCCTCGTCCCAACTGGCCTGCCGCAACTCGCCATCTCGCCGGACCAGCGGATGGGTGAGACGACCGTAGCCTGCCTTCTTCATGGCGAACCTCCGCTGTAGAGCCGAATTCTAGCGGGTCGACTCGAGTTCCTGGCATGCAATCGCAGGCGGCTCCGGAACTACAATGGCACTCGGATGGCGCTCCATTGACACCGCTCGATCTGGCCGCCCGCTTCGGCGCCGCGCTGGGCCTCGGCCTGCTCGTGGGCCTGGAGCGGCAGCACAAGCAGCGGCCCGAGGCCGAATCCTTCGCGGGCGCGCGCACCTTCGCGCTGATCGCGCTGCTGGCGGCGGCGGCGTTCGACTTCGGGATCCGGCTGGGCCAGGCCTGGGCGCCGGTCGCCAGCTTCACGGCGGTGGCGGCGCTCGCGATCGTCTCGTATTACCTCACGTCCAAGGATGGCGACGTCGGAGCGACCACCGAGGTCAGCGCGCTCCTGACCTTCATGGTCGGCGGGTTGTGCGGCGCCGGCGAGGTCGGACTGGCCAGCGCGATCACGGTCGCCACGCTCTTGATGCTCTCGGTCAAGGGCTGGACGCAGCGCTTCGCGACGCACATCGAGGAAGCGGACGTGGCGGCGGTGCTGAAGTTCGCGATCATCACGGTGATCGTGCTGCCGCTGTTGCCGAACAAGAGCTTCGGCCCGCCGCCGCTCGACGTCGTGAACCCGTACAAGGTGTGGTTGATGGTCGTGCTGATCTCCGGACTCAACTTCGCGAGCTACGTGCTGGTCAAGGTGGTAGGCCAGGAGCACGGCATCGGGATCACCGGGCTGCTCGGCGGGCTCGTCTCCAGCACGGCCGTCACGCTCGGCTTCTCGCAGCGCAGCCGGCAGGATCGGGAGCTGGCCGGAACGTTCACGCTCGGGATCCTGGTCGCCTGGACGGTGATGTTCTTCCGCGTGCTGCTGGTCGTCGGGCTGATCGACCTGGCGCTCGCGCGCCGGCTCGCGCCAGGCATCGGCATGCTCGGAGCCGTCAACCTGGCGATCTGCGCGTGGCTCTTCAGGCGCAACCGCAGCGACCAGAAGGGCCAGGTCAAGTCCGGCAGCAACCCGTTCGAGCTCGGCGAGGCGGTCAAGTTCGGCCTCATCTTCGGCGTCGTGACCTTCCTCGCCAAGGCCGCGCAGGTCTACCTCGGCAACGCCGGCCTCTACCTCGCCGGCGCCGTGGCCGGCCTCACCGACGTGGACGCGATCGCGCTCTCGATGGCCGGCCTCACGCAGGCCGACGCGTCGATGGCCGGCCCGGCGGCGCGGGCGGTCCTGATCGCCGTTCTGTCGAACACGCTGGTCAAGACGGGGATGGCCGTGTCGCTGGGCTCGCCCGAGCTTCGCAAGAGCTTCCTCCCCTCGGCGATCACTTTGCTGGTCGTTGGGATCCTGGCCGCGTTCCTGATCGGATAGGGCACTTGATCGGCCAGACGCTCTCGCACTACACGGTGCTCGCCAAGCTGGGCGAAGGCGGCATGGGGGTCGTGTATCGCGGCGTCGACACGCGCCTGAACCGGCCGGTGGCGCTCAAGGTGTTGCCGCAGGAGGCGGCCACCGATCCCGAGCGCGTC
>CAZVOI010000554.1:0-1555 GCA_964628275.1 uncultured Acidobacteriota bacterium
CGTCGTCTGCTCGATGCTGTCCAACACGATCACGGGCGAAGCGTGGAAGAAACACCTGAAGGACAAGGAAGACGTCGAGAAGAAGCGCCGTGAGCCCTCGGACAAGAAGCCGGCCCGCGAGCAGACGTCGGCCGAGAAGAAGAAGGAAGCCGACGAGCTCGGCCGCGGCATCGAGCTCCGGCGCGCCAACGCGCAAAAGCTGATCAAGGGCGGCTGCCGCGTCACCGTCGGCACCGACAACTACTGGGCGGCCGCGCCAGAGCTGCAGCGCCAGCCCAAGCCGCAGAGCCAGGACCACGGCATCGGCACGATCATCGCGATCGAGGGGTTGGTCGAGCTCGGCATGACGCCGGCCCAGGCGCTCGTCGCGGGAACCCGCAACGGCGCGTTCGCCGCCCGCGGCCAGAAGGATTTCGGCACGCTCGAGGCCGGCAAGCTGGCCGACCTGGTCGTGCTCGACGCCGACCCGCTGGCCGATATCGCCAACATCCGTAAGGTCCGCGTGGTAATCAAGGAAGGCCGCGAGATCGATCTCGCCAAGCTGCCCGAGAAGCGCGTGCTGTCGTCCCCCGAGAACTGAGGAGCCCGAAATGAATCGAAGACGAACGATCGCGCTCGCCGCGTGGCTGCTGGGCGCGCCGCCGGCAGCCGCGCAGCACGTGCAGACCGACTTCCCGGCCGAGGAGTTCAAGGCGCGCTGGGCGAAGGTCTTCGACAAGATCGGCGACGGCGTCGCGGTCGTCCAGGGCGTCTCGCTCACCAACGGCTACCAGCTCCCCCGCCAGTCCAATAGCTTCTACTACCTCTGCGGCATCGAGACGCCGGGCGCGTACCTGCGCCTCGATGGCCGCTCGAAGCAGGTCACGCTGTACCTGCCGCCGCGCAACGAACGGCTGGAGCGCTCCGAAGGCAAGGTGCTGTCGGCCGATGACGCGGAGCTGGCGAAGCGCGTCACCGGCGCCGACGAGGTGGCGGCCACCGACAAGATGACGATGGCCTGGCCGCTCGACGGCGCGCGGGCGTCGGGTCTCTACGTCGAGTTCGCTCCCGCCGAAGGCTACGCGCAGAGCCGCGGCGAGCTGCAACAGGCCGACGCCGCGATCGCCGCCGATCCGTGGGATGGCCGGCTGCCGCGCGAGAGCCGCTTCCGCGAGCTACTGGCGGCGCGCCACCCGCGAGCCGTGATCAAGGACCTGACGCCGATCCTGGACGAGCTGCGCGGGGTCAAGAGCCCGCGCGAGATCGCGATGATCCGACGCGCCTCGCAGATCGCCGGACTCGGCCTGATGGAAGCGATCCGCAGCACCGAGGCCGGCGTCACAGAGTACCAGCTCGACGCCGCGGCGCGCTACGTGTTCCTGCTCAACGACGCGCGGCTCGACGCCTACCGCTCGATCACTGCCTCGGGCACCCTGAACATCAACAACGCGCACTACTTCAGGAATACCAAGCAGCTGGCCGACGGCGACCTGGTCTTGATGGACTACGCGCCCGACTATCGCTACTACGTGAGCGACATCGGCCGGATGTGGCCGGTGAACGGAAGCTACGCGCC
>CAZVOI010000555.1:0-6443 GCA_964628275.1 uncultured Acidobacteriota bacterium
TCGGCGACGAGGATCTCGGCCTGGTCGAGAGCCAGGCTTTCGGCCGCAAGCGCTAGCAGATGCTCCGCGGCGAGGTCTGGTGGGCCAGCGTGCCGATGCGCGGAGGCGGTCCCAAGCCCCGGCCGATGCTGATCGTCTCCGACGACGTGTTCAACCGGAACGGCCAATATCCCAAGGTGATGGTCGTGCATCTCACCTCCGTCGCGCGGACCGGGGGGCCTTTTGACTGGGAGGTGGTTGTGCCGAAGGGGACGGCCGGCTTGAATCGGTCGAGCACCGTCAAGTGCGGGGAGATCTACACCCTCTGGAAGCAGCAACTGCGCGGCGCGCTAGGGACGTTTCCCAAGGCGCTGATGCAGAGGGTCGATCGATCCCTGGGGATCGCCCTCGGTCTCCCAGGAACAGCCATGGGCGCGGACTGAGCTCCGCTGCCAAACGGAACGGAGGACGCTTGAAGCGAATCGCTTGCCTGCTCGTGGTGTTCACGCTCGGCTGCCGCAGCGGCTCGCAGACGCAGGTCGCGACGCCGGCTGCCCCGCCGTCACCGGTCGTCGTGGCAACACCGTCTCCCGTACCGAGCCCGGTTTACGTGATGCCCGACTCGCTGCACTGGTTCCGCAACGCGGCCGAGTACCGGGCCGCGACGCTCCAGACCTATCGGCTCGCCGCTCAAGTCCTCGATCGGCGGGTGGCCGGCAAGGCGAGCGGCACCTGGGCCGTGATCCTCGACGCGGACGAGACGCTGCTCGACAACTCGCTGTACTTGAAGGAGCGTTTTGCGATCGGCGAGAAGTTCGCGCCGCGGACGTGGCGTGAGTGGACGTCGCGCAAGTCGGCGCCGAGCGTGCCGGGGGCCGCGGATTTCTTGAAGCTCATCCAGGCAAAAGGCGGAAAGATCGCGATCGTGACGAACCGGGCGGCTTCGGAGTGCGCGGACACCGAGGTCAACTTCAAGACGAACGGGCTGCTCTACGACGTGATCCTGTGCAACCCGGACCTCAGCAACACCTCGAAGGAGGCGCGCTTCGCGCAGGTTGCGAACGGCACGACGCCGGCCGGGTTGCCGCGGCTCGAGGTGGTGATGTGGGTCGGCGACAACATTCACGACTTCCCGAGCATGAACCAGGACGCGCGGAACGACTCGGCGCGGCTCGGCGAGTTCGGCGAGCGCTTCATCGTGCTGCCGAACCCGACCTACGGGTCGTGGGAGCGTTCGCCCCGGCAGTAGCCGGCTAGCGGCCCAGGGCGGCGACGACGCGATTCAGGTCGAAGACCGTCAGCGTGCCCTTGGACATGCTGGTCGAGAAGCCGAGTCTCCGGAGCGTGTCGAGCCGAACCGCGAACGGGCACGTGTCCACCGGCACGAGTGCCAGCGGCTGCAGCGTCCGCGCGTCGGCGATCCCCACCGCGTGCAGGTCGGGCAACGCGGCGAACAGGAGCCCGCTGGCGTCGTCCACCTGCATGCCCCAGGCCGGCGACCCGAACCAGAGCGTGCCGACGCGAGCATGCGTACCCCCGTCGATCGCCACCACGCCCTCGCGGCTGTTCGCCACGAACAGCCGGCCCAGCGCGTTCGAGAAGGCGTTCAGGTTCGAGTTGGGGTTCTGGGCCGTGGTGGTGGCGATCGCTTCGCGAATCCGGCCGTCGGCGAGATCCACGACGGTGTTGGTGCCGTCGCTGACGCTCGACACGTAGGCGAGATGCCGTCCCCGGTCGACCGCGACGCCGTGCGGCAGCGGGGCGACCGGCGCGTGCGCCACCACGGTTCGCGTGTCCGCGTTCACGATCGCGACGAACGTCTGCGTCTCGTCGTTGGTGTTGGAGACGACCAGCAGCGGGCTCTCGGGATCCATCCCCATCTGGTGCGGCCTCCCGCCGAGCGCGATCGTCTGGAGCAGCGCGCCCGTCCCACGCGCGTGAAGCGTCAGCGACTTGCCGCCGGAGTTCGCGGAGTAGACGACGTTGCGGCCGGCGTCGACCAGCGGCCAGACCGCGCCGCGCACGTTGTCGACGCGCGCCGTCTCGCGCCCCAGCGCGGGGTCGACGACGCTCAGCGATCCTTCGACGCCTGGGCTGGCAGCGCAGCCGGCGACCGCGGAGCCGTTGTTGGCGACGTAGACGAGGCCGGTCTCGAGATCCACGTCCAAGCCTTGCGGCGCGCGGCCCGAAAGCTGGATCGAACGCTGGCCGACATCGCCGAGGCTCGGCGGCGTGCGCGACTGGGCGGCAGCGGACGCTGCCAACGCCAGCAGCGCGATGGAGACGAAGCGTCGCCTGCCCTTCATTCTTCGACGGAGCCTAGCAGGCCACGCCTCGGAACTTTGACCTATGATCCGGCTCCCACGGAGGTCGGCTGATGAGAACCAGGTTGAGTCGGGTATGTATCGTCGCCGCAGCGGTCAGCGCGGCTTTCTCGTCGGTCAGTCCTTCGCTGGAGGCCCAATCCGCCCCGTCGCCCGAGAAGTTCTTCGGCTTCCAGCTCGGCGCCGATCGCAAGATGGCGCGCTGGGACAAGATGATCGAGTACTACAAGGCGCTCGAGAAGGCGAGCCCGCGGATCAAGGTCACCGAGATGGGCAAAACCACGATGGGCAACCCGTTCCTGCTCGTCTTCATCTCGTCGCCTCAGAACCTGGCCAAGCTCGACGCGCTGCAGAAGACGAACGCCAGGCTCTCGGATCCGCGCGGGCTGAGCGAGGCCGACGCGAAGAAGCTCGTCGCCGACGGCAAGGCGATCGTGGTGCAGACGATGAGCATGCACGCCACCGAGATCGGCGGCAGCCAGATGGCGCCGGAGCTGGCGTACGACCTGGCGTCGCGCAACGACAGCGAGACGCAGCGGATCCTCGACGAAGTCGTGTTCCTGATGGTGCCGAGCTTCAACCCGGACGGCCAGATCATGGTCACCGACTGGTACGACAAGACGCTCGGCACCGAGTTCGAGGGCACCAACTACCCGTCGCTCTACCAGAAGTACGTCGGCCACGACAACAACCGCGACGCCTTCATGACCAACATGGCCGAGGCGCAATACGCCGCCAAGATCCTGTTCCGCGACTGGGTCCCGCAGGCCTACGTGGACCATCACCACATGGGCAGCTACGGCGCGCGCATCTACCTGCCACCGTACGCCGAGCCGGTGCGGCCCTCGGCCGATCCGCTGGTGTGGCGCGAGATGTCCTGGTACGGCGCGCACATGGCCTATAAAGAAGAGGAGGCCGCGAAGTCGGGCGTGGTGAACGCCGCGATCTATTCCGGCTGGGGCCACTTCGGCTTCCACTGGATCACACCGTTCCACAACATCTCGGGCATGCTGACCGAGTCTGCCAGCGCGCGGCTCGCGACGCCGCTCTACATCCACCCCGACCAGCTCCGCGGCGAGACGCGGCAACTGCCGGTCTACGAGGAGCAGACGACGTTCCCGAACCCGTGGCCCGGCGGCTGGTGGCGTCTTCGCGACATCGTGGAGCGTCAGAGGATCTCGGCCTGGGCCACGCTCGACCTGGCGGCGCGGAACCGCGAGACCGTGCTGTGGAACGCGTACCTGAAGGCCAAGCGCCAGACCGAGCGTGGCGCCGCGGGCAAGCCGGCGGCGTTCGTCGTGCCGGCGGCGCAGCACGACCCGCTGACGGCGGTGAAGATGATCAACAAGCTGCTGGTACAAGGGATCGAGATCCACGAGGCCAAGAAGGACTTCAGCGCCGAAGGCAAGCTCTACGGCGCCGGCTCCTACGTCGTCTCGATGGCGCAGCCCAAGATGGGTGTCGTCCGCTGGCTGCTCGGCCGGACCGTCTATCCCGACAACAGCTACACCCGCGACAAGGACGGCAACCCGATCCGGCCCTACGACATGTCCACCGACACGATGTCGGAGTTCATGGGCGTGCGCGTGGATCCGATGGAAGAGGCCGTCAAGGCCGACCTGGTGAAGGTCGCCGCCGCGGTCGAGCCCGCCGGCAAGCTCGCCAAAGGCGCCGCCGGCTACCTGCTCGACGGCCGGTGGAACGACAGCTTCCGGGCGGCCAACCTGCTGCTGGACAAGAGCGTCGCGGTGCGTCGCGTGGACAAGACGACCGACGCCGCGCGCGCCGGTGACTTCGTGGTCGCAAGCGGCGCCGAAGCCACTCTCGCCGACGTCGCCAGGAAGACCGGCGTCGATTTCGCCCCGCTCAGGAGCGACGTAGCCGGAAGCTCGCACGAGCTGAAGCGGCTGCGGATCGGCATGTACGAGCGCTACTACGGCGGCAACATGGACCAGGGCTGGACGAGCTTCCTGTTGGAGACTTTCGGCTTCCCGTACACGCTCTTGAAGGACGCCGAGATCAAGGCCGGCGGCCTTCACGGCAAGTACGACGTGGTGATCCTGCCCAACGACTCGGTCGGCTTCATGACCGGCGAGCGCGTCACCGAGTTCGGCGGCCAGGCCCCGAACTACCCGCCCGAGTATCGGAGCGGCATCGGCAAGGAAGGCGTCGACGCGCTCAAGGTCTTCGTGGAGAAGGGCGGAACCCTCGTGACGCTGGGCGAGGCCGGCACGCTGGCGATCGAGCGCTTCTCGCTGCCGATCCGAAACGTCCTTGCCGGCAAGAAGACGACCGAGTTCTGGTGCCCCGGCTCGACACTGCACGTGAAGTTCGACAACAAGCACCCGCTCGCCTACGGGATGCCCGCGCAGGGACTCGCCACCTTCATCGCCGGCAGCCAGGCGTACTCGGTGACGCCCAGCGCGCAGAATGAGAAGGTAGAGACGATCGCGACCTACGTCGACCGCGACATCCTGCAGAGCGGCTGGCTGCTCGGCGAGGAGAACCTGGCCCGGAAAGCGGCCGTCGTGTCGGTGAGGCTGGGCGAGGGCAAGGTGGTGCTGATCGGCTTCCGCGCCCAGCACCGCTCGCAGACCCACGGCACCTTCAAGCTCGTCTTCGACGCGCTGGTAAGCCCTCCGGCGGCGACCGCGACGGGCACGAACTAGCCCGGAGCGACCCGACCGCCGTTGCTCTTCACCGAGCCGACGTTTCTCTTCCTGTTCCTGCCGATCCTGTTGGCGTCGTACTTCGCGCAGCGGTCGCGCTGGCACGGCGCCTACGCCAACGTGCTGTTGCTGGTGGCGAGCGTCGTCTTCTACGCCAAGGGCGGCGGCTCGTTCACGTGGCTGATGCTCGGCTCGATCGCGTTCAACTACTGGATCGCGATCGGCGTCGACCGCGCTCGCGGCACGCGCTGGTCCCGGCCGCTGCTCGGCGGAGCCATCGCGCTGAACTTGGCGGTGCTGGCCGTCTTCAAGTACGTGAACTTCTTCGCGGAGAACCTGAACGCGCTGCTGGCGAGCGCGGGAGCGCAGCCCTTCTCTGCGCCGAAAGTCCTGCTGCCGATCGGGATTTCTTTCTACACGTTCCACGCCATCTCGTACCTGGTCGACGTCCACCGCCGGCATGCGGCGGCGCAGAAGAACCCGGTGCACGCGGCGCTCTACATGCTGCTGTTTCCCCAGCTGATCGCGGGGCCGATCATCCGCTACCGCGACATCGCCGATCAGCTCGCGCGCCGGATCGTGACGCTCGACGACTTCGCGGAGGGCGTTCGCCGCTTCATCCTGGGCTTCGCCAAGAAGATGCTGATCGCGAACGTGGTCGCCGGCCCGGCCGACAAGATCTTCGCGCTGCCGGCGGCCGAGGTCGGCCCCACGCTCGCCTGGCTCGGCATCACCTGCTACACGTTGCAGATCTACTTCGACTTCTCCGGCTACTCGGACATGGCGATCGGCCTGGGCCGCATGTTTGGCTTCCGCTTCCCCGAGAACTTCAACTATCCCTACGTGGCCGAGAGCGTCCAGGAGTTCTGGCGCCGCTGGCACATCTCGCTCTCCACCTGGTTCCGCGACTACCTGTACCTGCCGCTCGGCGGCAACCGCGTCGCACTGAAACGGATGTACGCGAACCTGGTGCTGGTCTTCTTGCTGTGCGGCCTGTGGCACGGCGCCAGTTGGAGCTTCGTCGTCTGGGGCCTCTTCCACGGCGCGTTCCTGGTCGCCGAGCGGCTCGGCCTCGCCGACCGCGTGCGGGCGCTGCCGGCGCCGCTCCGCCACGGCTACCTGCTGCTGGTGGTGGCAATCGGCTGGGTTTTCTTCCGCGCCGAGACGCTCGCGCAGGCGCTCTGGTTCCTCGGCGCGATGGCCGGCATTGGCGCCGCTGAGGTAACGCCGTTCAGTGCGTCCTGGTATCTGACACCGGAGCTCGGGCTCGCGATCGTCGCCGGAGTCGTCGGCGCGACGCCGCTATTGCCCGCGCTCGGACGCTGGCGCGAGCGCGTCGCGACACCGGGCCGGGGGACGCGCGGCCTCGAGCTCGCGTCCGCAAGCGCGCTGATGTTGCTCTTCGCCCTGTCGATCACGCAGATGGCGGCGCGCAGCTACAACCCGTTCATCTACTTCCGCTTCTGATGCC
>CAZVOI010000556.1:0-3562 GCA_964628275.1 uncultured Acidobacteriota bacterium
CCAAGTCTTCGAGGAGCACTGACAGGGCTCGGTCGAAGATCTCCGCCAGGTCACCGTCCGGGATCTGATGCCGCAAGAGATCCTGTGCCCGCTGCAACTTGTGGCGGGTGTCGCTCGTCGCCGTGAAAGTGAACTTGTACAGGTCCGACGCCAGCGGGACGAGGGCCGCTCGACGCATCGGTGCCGGGTCGGTCGCCGCAGTGGGCGACACAACAGACGCTGGCGCCGGTCCGTCCGGTGCTCCGGCGATCGCCGAGACCGGCTGCGCGGTTGGGGCGAGTGAGCCTCTCCTGGTTGCGGGCGCGAGGTTCGCGTCAGGGACCTTTCGGATCGACGACGCCACTGCTGGGCGCGGGAAGCGTCCGGCCAGGAGCTCTTCCACCTCGCGCCGGCTCCTGTCGGACGCGGAAGCGAGCAGACTTTCTTGGTTCTCGTTCGTGAGGTGAGGCGCCAGCAGTCGTATCGTGGTGAGATTGAGCGAGCCCTCGCGCAGCAGCTCGAGGATGGGCGGGAAGCGGCGGGCCGCCCGCGCCGCCTCGATGCGGTTGTAGGCCTCGTGCTCGGAGAGCCGCAACGCTCCGGTGCAATACACGAACAGCGAAGCGAAGCCCAGGCCCAGGTAGAGCCGCCTCGAGTCGAGCTCGGCGAGGTGGGCGATCAGCTCGGCGGTCACGCCACGCTCGCGGTGGGCGAGGCGCCCAACCTCGGCGACGAGCTGATCGTCGCTAAGCCGATCCAGTGAAGACGGCAGCAGTGGCGTCTTGATTCGACCTCCGCAACGGAATCTAGCGGGGAGTCGTGCCTGGACAGGTCCTAATCTAACTAAGGATCTCGCCGCGAACTCGTTTCGACACGAGTTCGATCGTTTGGTTCACCGCACCTGCGGTGGTTAGTGCCAACCGTTCGGCGGCTTGCCGGCGGCGCGACGGCCAGGAATGAAGCTGACCGCGACAGCGCCGAGTGCGGCCAGCCCGACCAGCATCAAGAACCCGGTGGTGTAGCTGTCGGTCGAGTCGCGCGTCGCGGCGACCGCCATCGGCGACTCGTTTCGAAACGAGTTCGATGGACTCTGGCCCGGAGCATAGCCTCCCATGCAAGTGACGCAAGGACGTTGGCCACCGCACCGGCGGCGGCTAGTGCTAAGCGGCCGGCGGCATCTCGGCGGCGCGCCGGCCGGGGATGAAGCCGACCGCGACCGCGCCGAGCGCGGCCAGCCCCACCAGCATCAGGAAGCCGGTGGCGTAGCTGCCGGTCGAGTCGCGCGTCGCGGCGACCGCCATCGGCACCAGCGCCTCGGCGACGCCGTCGGCGGTCAGCACGATGCCCATCACCCGCCCCATCAGCGCCAGGCCGAACAGCTCGGCCGCCATCAGCGGAATGATCATGTAGTCGCCGCCCAGGCCGATGCCGAACAGGATCGAGGCGGCGAGCAGCGACTTCGTGTCGGGCGCGCGCGCGATCATCGGGATCGAGATCGCCACGATCGAGTACACCAGCAGCATCACGCGCTTCTTCGACCAGCGGTCCGCCAGCCAGCCCATCAGCAGCCGTCCCACGATGCTGCCGGCCAGGATCGTCGACAGCACCGTGTCCACCTCGCCCTGGGAGAGCTTGCGGTCGAGCTTCAGGTACAGCGCGAGGTTCTGGATCGTGCCGCCCACGGCGCCGATCGAGGCCATGCTGCCGAGCGCCAGGAAGGCGAACGCGGGCCGCCGCAGCACGTCGCGCAGCGAGGCCGCGGACGCTGCGGCCTTGGCGGCCGCTGACGGGCCCGGCTCGCGTACGAACAGCGCCGCCGGCAGCGCGATCAGGATCATCAGCACACCGAGCACCTTCAGCGCGCCGCGCCAACCGTAAGCCGCCGTCAGCGTGTTGGCGAGCAGCGGCACCAGCGCGCCGCCCAGGCCGATGCCGAGGTACGCGACGCCCATCGCCTTGCCGCGCGCGGCGTCGAACCAGCGCGACAGCAGCACCTGGTTCGGCAGCGGGCCGCCGCAGACGTAGCCGAGCGCGTTCAGGCAGTAGCAGAAATAGAAGAAGGAAAGGCCGGTGACCTCCGACAGGCCCAAGAGCGCCGCGCCGGCGATCAGGATTCCGACGATCATCAGCCGCCGCGGGCCGACGGCGTCCACCAGGCGCCCGGCGATCACGCCGAACGCCAACGCGATGCCGATCTTGCTGTAGGCGTTGCCCGAGGTGACCTGCTGGCGCGTCCAGCCGAGGTCCTCGACGAAGAAGGGATAAAAGCGCGGCAGGCCGTAGAGCGCGAAGCCGACGATCGAGAAGAGCGCCAGGAACGCGGTGGCCACCGCGAGCGCCTGGTCGCGTTTGCGGTCGGGAGTCTCGCCGGTCATGCGCGCGCCGCGGCCTTGGCCTCGCGCAGCCGCGCCGCGTCGGGATGTTCGGCGTAGAACCGGTCCAGCGGGAAGCAGCCCGAGACGAGACCCATCCGCGGCCCGGTGGTGCAGTCGCTGAAAGTCCGGCACAGCAGCTTGCGCCGGAGCGGCGCGCCCGCCAGCACGTCCGCGGGGAAGTCGGGGTAGGCGAGCACCATCCGGCCGAGCCCCACCAGGTCGGCGCCGCCGGTGCGCACCACGTGCTGCGCGACGTGGGGCAGCCACTCTTGCAGGTAGCTGTAGGCGGATCCGACCAGCACCAGCTCCGGGAACGCCGCCTTCAGGATCGCGGTCGCCGCGATCTGGCGCGCCACGCCGCGTAGCGGATCCTCGGGCGGGTCGTAGGCGTCGCTGGGCAGGAACAGCGCGGGCCGCTGCGCGTGGGGACAGTAGTACGGGCTGCCCGCGGTGGTACACACCAGCCGGACCCCCCGCGCGCGCAGCAGCTCCAGGACCGCGCGGCATTCCGCGAGAGCGCCGTTCAGGTCCTCGCCGACCAGCGGCGAGAAGGCGTGGCGGTAGCCTTCGGCGCTGAGCTCGGGCACGCCGGTGCCGGCGGGGCCCTTGCGGAACGGCACCATGTCGAAGATCGACAGCCTCACGCCGATCGCCAGGCCGGGGGCCGCCGCGCGGATGCCGTCGATCACGCCGCGCAGGAAGCGGGTGCGGTTGTCGAGGCTGCCGCCGTAGCGGCCGGGGCGATCCACCGCGCTCAGCAGCTCGTGGCCGAGATAGCCGTGGCACTGCTTCACGTCCACGAACGCGAAGCCGGCGCGCTGCGCCAGGCGCGCCGCGGCGACGTAGTCGTCGATCAAGCAGTCCAGGTCTTCGTCGCTGAGCAGCCGCGTCCCGCCCGGGAAGCGCCGGTCCAGCAGCGGATGCGCGTAGGCCACCAGCGGCTCCGGCCGTGACTTCACGTTGGGACGCGAGAAGCGGCCCGAATGGGTGAGCTGCAGGCCGACGTAGAGATCGGCGTCGGCGTTCGCGCCGAAACGCTCGCGGTGCGCGGTCACCAGATCCGCGCGCAGCGCCGCGATCGCGGGCAGCGTCCTCTCCTCGAGCAGCAGCTGGTTCGGGTTGGCGCGCCCGTCGTGGCGCACCGCCACCGCCTCGCCGCCCCAGATCAGCTTGGCGCCGCTGATGCCGAAGTGTCGCCAGCGCCTGCG
>CAZVOI010000557.1:0-21338 GCA_964628275.1 uncultured Acidobacteriota bacterium
CGCGTGCGGCATCCAGGCAGGCGTTGTCGGCGCGGATCGATTCGTCGAGCAGGGCGTCCGGCTCGATCTTGATCTCGGTCCTGATCCACTCGCGCCACTTGGGGTCGATGAAATAGCTGTAGCGAGGCGCGTCGATCTGCAGGTAGGCGACGCCTTCCGCCGACAGTTCCTCGAGCTCGGTCTTCATGATCTCGACGATGTCGGAGAGCAGCGCCGAATGGTCGGGGTATGCCTTGTCGCTGACGCCGGGTTTGTACGCAATCGCCGGGAACTGCGTGGCGCTCGGCAGCGTCAGCTTGATCGCGCCGGGGCTGTGGCTCTTCAGGAAAGGCAGCTCGTGCGCGGTCAGCCGCTTGACCCTCTCGAGCTTGGCGTTGACGATGCCGGTCACGCTGCTGACTGGGACGCCCGAGGCCTGGCCTGCCTGCCAGGAGCGGCCGACGGCGTCGCTGGTGTCGAAGCCCGACACCGAGTCGGTGAAGTCGCTCATGAAGTTCCGCCGGCGCAGCTCGCCGTCGGTGAAGATCTCGAACCCAAGCTCGCTCTGCCTCTGGAGGACGCGCAGCACGTGCTGGTCCTCGAGAGCGCGCAGTCGCTCGGGGTCTTGAGCAGTCGTTCGGCGCGCCTCCAGCAGCTCGAGGGGGCGCAGCAGGCTACCGATCTGGTCGGCTCGATAGGGTACCGGCATACTGGCTAGGAATCCGTTCTCGGGCGGTTCCGAGAGTACCTTGACTCGGGAGAGAGCGTGCCGCGAGAATCCTCGGCCTTGGACAGCCGTTCAAATCCACAGCGATCGGCCTCCGGGTCGGGAGGCGCGGCTGGTGTCCGGCGCGCAATCGACGAGGGCGCTATGAGCCGTTTTCAGGTGCTCGCGATCGCGCTGTGCGTCACGCTCAACATGCTCGACGGCTTCGACGTCCTGGTGATGGCGTTCACGGCGTCCGAAGTCACCCGGGAATGGAGCCTGTCGGGCGCCGGCCTGGGGGTGCTGCTGAGCGCGGGGCTCTTCGGAATGGCTGGCGGCTCGCTGTTCGTGGCGCCGTGGGCAGATCGATTCGGGCGCCGCGCGGTCAGCTTGGCTTGCCTGGGCGTGATCACCCTCGGCATGCTGCTGTCCGCGTTCGCGCAAGCACCGGCGCAGCTCACGGCGCTGCGAGTGGCCACCGGCGTCGGCGTCGGCGGCATCCTGGCGAGTCTCAACGTCCTGACCTCCGAGTACTCGTCGAGGCGCTGGCGCACCACCGCCATCAGCCTGCAGGTGACCGGGTATCCGATCGGCGCCACGATTGGCGGGACGATCGCGGCCTTCCTGATCACGGACTACGGCTGGCGCTCCGCGTTCTTGTTCGGCGCGATCAGCTCCGGGATCATGATCCCGGTGGTGATCCGCGGCTTGCCGGAATCGCTGGATTTCCTGATGGCGCGGCGGCCTTCGGACGCCCTGCCACGCTTGAACGATCTGCTGCGGCGGATGGGCCGTCCAGAGCTATCCGAGCTCCCCGGTCCTGGCGCCGAGGAACGTGCCGGCCGCAACCCGTTGAGCCGGCTCTTCGCCGGCCCGGCAGCCCGATCCACGCTGCTGATCTGGAGCGCGTTCTTCCTGCTGATGTTCAGCTTCTACTTCATTACGAGCTGGACACCCAAGCTCCTTATCGGAGCCGGTCTGTCCACGCGCCAGGGCATCACCGGCGGCGTGCTACTGAACGTCGGCGGAATCGCCGGCGGATCGCTGTTCGGTAGTCTCGCCTCCCGGCTGCCGCTCCGGCGCCTCGCCTGCCTCTACCTCGGCTTCACCGCCGCGAGCATGCTGCTGTTCGGCGTTTTCGCCACCGATCTCCGGGCGGCCTTCCCGATCGCGCTCGCGATCGGCGTCTTCTTGTTCGGCTCGATGGTCGGGCTCTACGCAACCACCCCGCTCCTGTATCCGGCGGCGATACGCGCGACCGGGATGGGCTGGGCGATCGGCATCGGCCGGATCGGCGCGATCCTGGCGCCGGTCAGCGCAGGGCTCCTGGTCGACGGCGGATGGGGCACGACCCACCTGTACTTCGCGTTCGCTGTGCCTTTGGTCCTGGCCGTGCTGGCGGTTCGAGCGCTCCGCATCTGAGGCCGGTGAGGGATTGACAACGCTGACCACATCCGTTATCAATGCAATCATGTCGAGCGCACGGGCGACGCTTTATCTGCGGGGGGTCCCCACCGACCTGGTGAGAGAGGCCAAGGCAGCGGCCGCGCGCCGAGGGTCGACCCTCGCTTCGCTGGTCAGCGACAGCCTCGCGCAGTCGCTCCGCGAGGAGCCGCCGGGCAGGCCGCCCGACGATGGGTTGCTGGAGAACAAGCTCTGGTACGAGCGCAATCGCCGACGACTGCTGGCGCGGTACCGCGGCGAGTACGTGGCGGTGGTGGACCGGAGGCTGGTGGACCACGATCGCGACTTCTCGGCCCTGGCCGCGCGGGTCTTCGCACGGCATGGCGGCCGGCCGGTCTTCGCGCCGCGCGTGCAGGAGACCGAGCCCCGCGCGCACCTGCGCTCGCCGCGACGAGCCCGGCCCTGAGACGGCGCCTCCCGTACGACCCAGAGTTGGATCCTCCCGGGCCGGTCGTTCCGCTTCGCCTCGTGGCGCCGGGAACGCAGGATGCCGCGCTGCTCGCCGCCCTCGTCGACACGGGCGCCGACTGCACGCTCGTGCCGCACGAAGTAGCCCGAGCCCTGCGGCTGCCGGCAGTAGACGAGATCTGGATCCAAGGGGTCAGCGGCGAGGCCCGGCGCGCGATCGTGTACGCGGCGCGTGTCGAGTTCGCCCGCACCGCGTGCTGGGCACGAGTCGTGGCCTTCGGCCGAGAGGCGATCCTGGGCCGCGACCTCCTGAATCGCACGGTAACGCGCCTCGATGGCCCGCGGTTCTCCCTGTCCTTTCTCCCCTGACTTGGAAGGGGGACCTCTTCCTCCAGTCCTCCCCACACACTCTTGCGGTACTCTGCCAGCATGGCTGCTAAAGTCGTGCAGGTTTCGATCGATCTCAACCTGCTGCAGCGCATCGATGCCGACATCGAAACTCGTGAGAAAGGCCAGTCAGCGTTCATTCGCTCCGCAGTTTCGAGCTACCTGCGCGAGAAGCGGCGCCGGGAGGTCGACTCCGCGATCGGCGCGGCCTACGTGGGCGCCGCAGACGCCATGGCCGCCGACGTGTGGGGCCTTCTGGACGCTCGGGCGTGGCCCGACGACTGAATCGGGCCGAGGTCTGGCTCCTGGAGCGTCCTCGGCCCGACAAGGCCGACCCGTCCTGATCATCAGCCGCCCTTCGTTGATCCCCGCGCTTCGCGCCGTTACGGTGGCCGCAATCACTTCCACCCGTCGTGGATCGCCGACCGAACTCGACCTCGCGTCGACGAGGGACTGAAGGGCCCGTGCCGCGTCGACCTCTGGACCAGGCGCGAAGCGCGCAACTTCGGGTCACGAGTGACGAGGCGAACGTTGTGGACGATGCTCGTCGCGGCAATCAGCTCGTCGGCCGGATAGCTCCGCACGTCGAGGCGCGTGCTCATCTTCGCGAACTCGGCCGTGATCGGCCACACCTCGACCCCCGGCCACCGCCTGCAGGAGGATGCGGGTGTCAAGATTGAGCATCCCACCCGATTCCGGTCGAGAAGATGTCGCCCTTGATCTTGGGCTTGCCCTTTAGCGACCCAATCAGTCCGGCAGAGGCCGTTCGGATCGGGATCAACGTGGCGACGGGCTTGCCCCGCTTGGTGATCACGATGCCATCGGGGCCTCGGACCTGAGGCGGTTCGGCAGCACTACTCCGAAACGGCGGGGTCTCGATCGAAGACTCCGTGGGAGTAGAAGGCCTGGTCGACATCGTTCGTGGCTTGCGCCTGGGTGAGCCAGAGCCGCCAGTAGACCTCGAGCTCCTCAGTCGAGAGGTTCTCGAGATCCAGGTCCTCATCGCTCAAGAACTCGTCGCGTCGATCGTTCATGGCTCGCAGGGAAGCAACTCGGCGGCCCTCGCAACCATTATCTCATGAGCCTCGGCCAGTGGTCGGCCAGCGAGCCCCTTCGACAGGCGCGGCCAGCCGGCTCCCCAGCGTTTCGCGGCGACCAGATAGCGATCGAGTCGATCCTCGTTCTCTCGCATCAGAGCTCGGCGCTCCGCGTCGAGCAGGCGCTCGATCTCCTCCCGGCCTTCCGCGATACGAGAGAGCAGCGGCCGCTCGCCTGAAGCCTCTGCGATCGCCACGGGTTGCTCCGCGGCCAGGCGCATCAGGTCCCGGGCGCTTCTCGAGTGCAGAGCCTGGAGGCGCGGGTCTTCCATCCTCCGCGCCAGCTCGCCGATCACTGCGTAGTCCTTCTCGCGGTTCGTCCTCTTGAGGTTGGCGAGCACTGGCAGGCTGACGACGGGCGCCTCTTTGTGCACCGGCGCCTGCCACAGCGCTTCGAGCGCCGCTGCGGACACCCGCGGTGGCCGCGTGACGAAGTCGCAGCGGAGCCGCAAGCCGCCTTCCTGGAACTCGAGGTGCGAGCTCCAGCCGTGAGCCAGCCACTTCAAATCGAGCGGCGCGCCGTAGCGATACCGCGCCCCGTGGCGGGCAAGCGTCGCGATCACGTGCGCCAGCGTCTCGGCGTCTTCCCTCAGGATCCAGTCGCCGTCCTTGCTCATGATGGCGAGCCGATACAGGACCACCGCCTGCCCTGACGCGAGGATGGCCCTCAAGCGACCGTCGTTGATCTCCTGGGTGAGCCGTATGTAGGGGTTATCCATCGGCCTCCTGGATTATGAACCGAATCCCGCCCGGCCTCGCTCTGCCTGGGTTTCGTCGCTCGTCGAAGCGCTACAATCCCGTCTCCAGCGAACTTCACAAGTTAGGCGCAGTCATGCTTTCGCCAGGCCGCTCGACTACGCGGGCCAGGTCGCCCGCGGCCTGGCCGCTGCCCACGCCCGCGGCATCTTCCACCGCGACCTGAAGCCCGCCAACCTCTTCCTGACAGGCGTCGTCAAGATCCTCGATTTCGGCGTGGCTCGCATCGGCGGCGCGGCCTTCCAGTCAACCGAGGAAACGACCGCGGAGGTCACGAGCCCGGGGGCTGGTCCTCGATCTGTCCGGCCGCGCGGATGCCGAGCAGGGCGCCCGCCTCGTGTACGGCGGCGACAGCGCCCGGCAGCGAACGGGGCGTGCAGGTCATGCCCTGGAGCCGGGTTGCCGCCCCCAAGCTATGTTGACATCATGATGCAGCGATTTTATTCTTTGGTGCATGAGGACGACAATCAGCCTGCCTGAGCCTCTGATCGCCGAGGCGCGCCGCCGCGCCCTGGAAACCGGCCGTTCGCTGACCGCGTTCATCGCCGACGCGGTCAGCGAGTCGCTGGCCCGGCGGCGCGCGAGCAAGGACCGCCCGCCCGTCCGCCTCACCACGTACGGTGGATCGGGCCTGCAGCCGGGGGTGGACCTCGATGACAGCGCCGCTCTGCAAGACCTGATCGACGGCCACGATGCTGCTGGCTGACGTCAATATCCTCGTTTACGCCCACCGCGAGGATGCCGTCGATCACCCACGCTACCGCGAATGGCTGGAGGCCGTGCTCGCCTCCGACGCCGCCTACGGAGTTTCGGAGCTCGTGCTGAGCGGTTTCGTGCGCGTCGCCACCCATCCCAGGATCTTCCGCGAGCCGACTCCGCTCGAGCGAGCGCTCACGTTCACGTCCGAAATACGCGACCGGCCGAACGCGGTACACGTCGCACCCGGCCCGCGGCACTGGGAGATCTTCACTCGCTACTGCCGAGACGGCGGGGTCAAAGGGAGCCTCGTCACGGACGCCTACTTCGCGGCGTTGGCCATGGAGTCGGGTTGCGAGTGGATCACCGCTGATCGAGACTACGCGCGGTTCCTCGGTCTGAAGTGGCGTCATCCCCTGCCTTGAGACCGTTTATCTCCTCCTAGGAGATACTTTAGCCTGTTGTTATCTCCCACGAAGAGATAGAGTAGTCGCATGCGCGAGGTGCTGGAGCGACTGATCGACGAGTTCCAGGAGCGTCCGCTTCCGAAGCCGCTGCCGCGGGACCTCAAGCTGCCGCACCTCCCGAACAAAGCCACCGTGGCGATCGGGATGCGGCGCGCGGGGAAGACCTGGTCCTGCTACCAGCACATGCAAGAGCTGCTGCGCGCCGGCGTTTCCAAGGAGCGGCTGCTGTACGTCAACTTCGAGGATGACCGGCTGCTGCCTTTCGCCGCGCGCGACTTCCAGTCACTGCTCGACGCCTACTTCTCGAGGTCCCCAAGGCTGAAGGAGGAGCGTTGCTACCTGTTCCTCGACGAGGCCCAGAGGGTCGACGGCTGGGACAGCTTCGTCCGCCGAGTGCTCGACACGGAACAACTGGATGTCTATCTCACCGGGTCCTCCTCGCGGCTGCTCAGCTCGGAGATCGCGACGAGCCTGCGGGGCCGCTCGCTGACCGCGGAGGTCTTCCCATTGAGCTTTCGCGAATCGCTGCGCTTTCGCGACCCACCGCTCGAGCCGCCCACGCGCTTCGGCGCCCGGGCGCGCGCCGTGCTCGAGAACGGCGTCGCGGCCTATCTCAAGGCCGGAGGGTTCCCGGAGGTTCAGGGGCTCGAGGACGAGACGAGGCGCCAGGTGCTCCGGGGGTACCTAGATGTCGTGATCCTGCGCGACGTCGTGGAGCGGCACCGCGTCGGCAACGTGACCGCGCTGCGCGCCCTGCTTCATCACGTGACCACGGCGCCCGCGACCCGACTCAGCGTCAACCGCCTCCACCAGTCGCTGGGCGGCCAGGGCATCGCGGTCGCGAAAAACGACCTCTACGAGTTCATCGGCCATCTCTCCGACGCGTTCGTGCTGTTCCTTGCGCCGCTCCACTCGCGCTCGGCGCGGCTGCGGCGGGTCAACCCGGCGAAGGTCTATCTGGTCGACACCGGTCTCCTGGACGCGCTCTCGTTTCGCATCACCGAGGATCGGGGCGCTCTCTTGGAGAACCTCGTCTACATGCAGCTCCGGCGGCAAGGGCTGCAGCCCGAATACTACGTCACCGAGGCGGGTACCGAGGTTGATTTCGTGATCACACCCGCGCGCGGAAAGCGTGCGCTGATCCAGGTTTGCTGGACCCTTGCGGACCCGAAGACGCGAGAACGTGAGATGAGCGCGCTACGCGCTGCGATGCGCGAGCTGCGCGTTCGCAGGGGCACCATCGTCACCTGGCAGGAGGAATCTCACATGGCCGATGGTGTTGAGCTCGTCCCGGCCTGGAAATGGCTGGTCCTGCCCGCCTTCGCGGGGCCGGCTGCCGGAGCGTAACGAGCTACCGCGTCTCGGCTGAAGCCATGGCCCGCTAGCGTCAGCGCTCGGTCGTGGTCGGGGCCCCTTCGCGCTCGTGCGGAAGACGAGGCGGGTCTGTCCGAGGCGGAGCTCGTCGCCGTCCCGAAGCTCCGCGCAGGACGAGAGCCGCTGCTCGCGAAGGTAGGTGCCGTTCTTGCTCCCGAGGTCCTCGAGCGTGAAGCGGCCGTCCTGCGCGAGGAGGCGGGCGTGACGCCGTGAGACGCCCGGCGCGTCGATCCGGACGGCGACGCCCGGGTCCCGCGTCGTCTATGTCTGCGGCGAGCGATTCCAGCGAGTCTCCCGGACCGCTCCCTGGCGCGCTCGAGCCGTGCTGATCCACGTAGCGCTTCACACGCTGGGCCTCGGCGAGAACCCGCCATCCACCCAGTTCATCACCGAA
The DNA here is from genome assembly GCA_964628275.1 of uncultured Acidobacteriota bacterium. Taxonomy (GTDB): domain Bacteria; phylum Acidobacteriota; class Vicinamibacteria; order Fen-336; family Fen-336; genus CAZVOI01. The sequence goes on from CAZVOI010000557.1 coordinate 7,729, forward strand.
ACCGTGATGTACCGCTGTCGTCAATGACCATGCCCAGCTAAAACGAAATGCGCCAGCTCGCCTGGAGCAGGGTCTCGTCGCTGCGCAGCGGCAGGCCGAAGGCCCGCCGCACTCCTCGCTCCGACTCGACACGGATCACCTCGAGCGCGAGGCGCTGGCGCGCGCCGGGCTCGAAGGCGTAGCAGGCGGTCCAGGCGCTGCCGTTCTCGTCGTTCGGATCGAGGTCCGGCATCACGTCCTCGTCTTCGGTGCGAAACTGCTCGTAACGGACCGACAGGCGATGGCGTCGCAGCGGGATCGTCAGGAGCCCGAAGGTCGTGGAGAACGGAACCAGCACCGCCTCCTGTCCCGCGGGGGTCCGACCCATGTGGGTGTCGCCTCGCAGGTGCTGGCCGATCAGGTGGACACCGCCAGGCAGCTCGACGCGGAGGCCGAAGGCGTCGAAGCGCGTCAGCCACGCGTACTGCCGGCCATCGAACACCGTCTGCTTGCCGCGGTTGTCGAAGTGGATCGCGCGCGCCTCGAAGACGCCGGTGCGTTTGGCCATGGCACTCGCGTACCAGCCGATCCGGCCGTCGATCTCGACCATCGGCCCGACCCAGCGGGCGTTGAGCTCGAAGGGAAGGCCAGGCGCCATGCCAGGGACCGGCGGATAGGCCAGCCGGTCGCCGAAACCCGTCTGCCGGTCCTGGATCGCCCAGCCCCTCCAGCCCAAGAGCGTCCCGGCCGGATCGTTCGAGCCGTAACCGGCGCCGGTGAGCCGGACCTCATCCCGGTCCCACTTGAAGACGAGCGAGCTCTCGACGCCGATCGTGCGCACTTCTTCGCCGATCCAGGAGTTGGCTGCCGATCCGGTGATCGTGTAGGGGCTGGTCCAGGCCGGGCCGTCGTGCTCGAACGACACCGGAGGGAAGAAAGCGCCGCCGCGGATGCGCAGCCGCACCCGCTGCGACAGCTCGGGGCGATAGGTCGCGAAGGCCTCGATCAGGTCGACGCGGGAGCGCAGCCCGGCCTCGTCCGGCTCGGCGTCGGCGTTGATCTGGATGTGCGCCGCGAGCACCGGGCTCAGCTCCGCGTCCACCAGCAGCGAGAGCTGGCTCAAGCGCAAGAGGTCCGCCTTGCCGTCGACGCCCGCTCCGTAGCGCAGCTTGCCCTGCCCGCCGTCGAGCCCAATGCGCAGGGTGTCGGTGTGGGCGTAGCGAAGGTCGAGCAGCCCCCCAACCTTCACCGCCGGCTCGTCCGCGCGAGCCAGCGCCGCGACGCCGCTAGAGAATACGAAGATGCAGGCCGAAGCCCTGCCGCGTGTGAGCCGCAAGGGAGCCTCCTTTGCCAATCGAGGCGCAGATGATACTGCTCTCGGGCCGGTCTTCTCAGGGAATTTGAAAGGAGAACCACGCCGTGCGAGATTGCGCGATGCCACTTCGCAGAGTCGTGCTGCTTTCGTGCCTGACCCTCGGCTTCGCAGTCTCGGTTCTCCCCCAACAAGCCAGTGTGACGCGCCGCGTCCCGCAACTCGAGAACGGCTCGGTACGCGTCTGGAAGAGCATAATCACACCGAACCAGCCGCTCAGCATGCACCGCCACGAGGCGGGCCGCGTGATCGTGGCGCTCAAGGGCGGGACGCTCAGGATCGTGGAGGCCTCCGGCGAGGCGAAAGAGGTCCAGTGGGAGTCCGGAAAGGCCTATTGGCTCGATGCCGATCCGCCCGGCACGACGCACGCCGACGTCAACCCTGGTTCCGAGACGATCGAGGTGATGGTGGTCGAGTTGAAGCCGAGGTAGGTCCCCCGCTCGGCTCAAACAGGAGGAACGGCCCATGGACGCAATGAAGCCCGTCGTGGACATGAACGAGTGGCTCTGGAATGGCTTCAAGGCTGATCTCGCGGATGTAACCGCCGAGGAAGTCGATTGGCGGATGCTGCCGCCAGCCAACACCGTGAACATCATCGTCAGGCACCTGCGCATCGAAGCGGAGTGGCACGTGGCGTGCCTCGAGCGGGGCGAGCCGATGCCAATGGAGATCACGCCGAGCCTTCAACAATCGGCGGATGCCGTCCCGCTGGATTTCCAGCGGAACCTCAAGGACCTGGACGAGTTCTACACGCGATTCAACGCTGCGCTCCGCAGCACGACGCTGGATGCTTTGGAGCAGCGGACGAAGCTCGCCTACGGTGAATCTGGCAAGGCACCCCAGCATTTCCTGGGCTTCCACCAAGCGGTGCACCTGGCCATGCACTGGGCGCAGATCCGAACCATTCGCACCCTGTACTTGAAGACGCGCGGCGAGCCGGTGCCGGCGCGGTACTACCCGGGCAACGTCAGCTACCCCAAGTAGGCGAGGAACTCCTTCCAAGCCCGCCAGTAGGACTCGCCGCCGGCGCTGTAGGTGTCGTTGTGCCCGGCTCCCGGGATCGCGAAGAAGCGTTTCGGCTCGGGGGCGGCGGCGAAGACCCGGCGTCCCTGCGCGATCGGAACGATCGAGTCGCGCTCGCCGTGGAGCACGAGCAACGGGATGCGCAGCCGCGGGACCTTCGCGACCGTCTCGTAACGGGTTCGGATCAGCGACCCCAGCGGCGGAAGGAACGGGTAAGCGGCGCGCGCCATCTCCGGTATCGACGTGAACGGCGACTCGAGCACCAGCGCCGCGGCCGGCTTCTCGAGCGCGAGCTGGACTGCCACCGCGGCGCCGAGCGACTCGCCGAACAGCACCAGACGTTCCGGCGCGAGACCCTTCGTCTCCACCAGGTGGCGGTACGCCGCGCGGGCATCGCTGTACGTGCCCTGCTCGTCGGGGCTGCCGCTGCTCAGCCCATAGCCCCGATAATCGAAGAGCAGCACGCCGGTGCCGAGGCGCTGCTGCATCAGCCGGGCGCGCTCGAGCCGGTGGCTGATGTTCCCCGCGTTGCCGTGGCAGATGAGAACGTCGAACCGCGCGCCTTCGACCGGCAGCCACCAGGCGTGGATCTCGGCGCCGTCCGCGGCAAGCCGCTCTTCCTCGAAGCGCATCCCGAGATCCTGCGGCAGAAGCTCCAAGGTCCGATGCGGGAAGTAGATCAACTGCCGCTCGAAGATCAGCATCAACGCGGTCAGACACAGCAGCCCAACGGCGGCAACCAGCAGCAGGCTCAAGGCGTTCCGAAAGGGATGGGCGAAGTCTGGCGCGCCCGCCACCGGATGCTCGCGCGCACGGCGGCGCTCCACTATTCCACTATGGATTGAGAAGCACGGCCATCGCCACGAAGGGCGGGTTGCTGCCCTCCGTCATGCCGGTGTACATGACTTGCAGGGCGGGGTCCCCGGTGGGCATCAGCATCACGAAGTCGTCCAGGTAGCCCTCCTCGGAGTCGCTCAGCGCTCGGCCCGAGGGCCACACGAAGCGGACGTCGCGGGCTTGCGACAGCGGCTCCCAGTCCTCGAACTCGACGACCGACGGATCGCCGGTCGCCGCCGCGTCCGCGTAGGCCAAGCGCTTGGGGCCGAGAAAAGGCAAACGCGAACCGGGAATCATGCCGGCCTGCTCGGAAGGATTGCCGAAGTACATCTTGTAGCGGCCGCCCCCGGCGTGCAGCGGCATCGGCGCCTGGATGTTCTCGAACAGCTTCGGACAACTGGCCGTGCGGTATTGCACGCGCCAGCGCGCTCCGTCATGGAGCGCGTAGGCGCTGGTGCGCGGCGACGTGCTGCACCCCGGCGTCGTGGTCACGGTCAGCACCATGAAGGTCCCAGCGCCAACCCGCCAGCGCCAGTCGTCGAGCGCCGGATAGGCGACCTTGAACTGACGCGCGTCCGTGAAGCCGGGATTGCCGTCGGCGTCGCCCATCACCGCGACGTCGACGCTTGGCGCGCATGGTCCGCCGCTGGCGTAGTCGGCGTCGGTCGAGCACACGCTCGACGGCCCGGCGTTGAAGTCACGACCCGCGTAGCCGTCCTTGCTGTCGATATGAAGTATGCGCGTCCGCCCATCGGCGCCGCGGGCCTCGAAGAGCAGCCGAACCACGCCGTCGGCCAGCGGCACAGCCTGGCCGGTGTTGACTTCGGCGACCAGCGCGGCCGGCCGCGGCGGGCTCAGTAGCCCACTCACGCCCGCCAGGCTCCTGAAGCGGCTGACGCTCGCCGGGTCGAGCGTCGCCTGGGCGTCGCTGACGGCCACGGCCAGACCCTTGTGGGCCTGGGTGAGCGGACCGTAGTAGAGCTGCAGCCGCCCAGCGACCTCCGCCGGCGCCTCGGGTCCCAGGCGGATCGCGTGGACCTTGACGTTGCCGTCCGTGACCACCCGGGTGGCGCTGGCGATCGAATCGCCGCTGGCCTGGATCTGCCAGACCTCTTCTTCGGTCTGGGCGAAGGCGGGCCCATCGGCCGGCGACGTCCGACGAACGCACTCCGTGTCGTGACAGGCCGTGACGTCGATCGAATAGGCCGTGTCGGACATGAGCCCGGACACGACCGCGGACTCCGCATCGACCGACGAGACAGTCGGCAGGCCGGCGATCCTGGGACGAGCCGTCACGCGATAGTGATCCACCCTGCCGGTCGCTGGCGCGAACTCCACCTCGAGCCGCGACGAGGATCGGTAGCCGCTGCGACCGGCAGCCGCCACCTCGGGCGCGCGCACGCGAAGGCCGGCCCTCCATTCCGCGTGGGGCTGAGCCTCGGCGCTCGGCAGGCTCGCCAGGCAGGCGACGATTGCGAGCCGGCGCAGCGTCTGCTGGTGCTTCCCCATGTCGTTGGCCCACCATTCTCACCTGCCGCCACGCTGCCCGGTAGACTCCCGGCCGATGGCTGTGGCGCTTTGAGGGGGCTCGTCTCGCTGCTGGCGCGCTTCTCGTGCGCGCTCTCGCTGTCGCTGGTCGCGCTGGCGCTGTTGCGCCTGGGGCCGGTCTACGCCGAGACGCCGCTCGATGTGCGGGCGCTGCCTCTGCTGCGGTGGCTGCTGGCGTCGGCGATCCTGGCGTCGCTCTGCGCCGGCGCCGATCCACGCCCGCGCGCCACCCGCGCGATCGCCTGGGCGCTGGTTCCGGTCCTGCTGCTGCTGGCAGGAGCGGTCTTTCTTCGCGCGCCGGTCGGGCTCTCGGGAGAGATCCGAGGCGCGAACGGGACGCGGCAGCGACTCGCCGCGGGGCCGATCGACGCCACCCCCCGCGACCTGGGAGAGGCCAAGGGGCAGGTCGTCTGGGAAGGGCCGCTGCGCGTCCCGCAAACAGGGACGCATCGGTTGTGGGTCGAGGGGCGTGGCCGCGTCGAGCTGCGGCTCGATGGGACGGTCGTGCTGGCGTCGGAGGCGGAGCAGCTCGCGGCCGGCGTGAACCTCCCGATCGGCCGCGGCGTCCATCAGCTGGCGCTCGTCTACGACAGGACCGGCGATCCCGAGATGCGCACCGCGCGCATCCGCGGCCATCGGCTTCGCCTGGGCTGGATCCGGCCCCGCCCGGACGGCTCACCGGGCCGCACCAGCGAGTGGATCGCCCCCCGCTACCTGGGAGCTCCGGCGAGCCCTGCACTGTGGCGCGCGATCGACATCCTGGCGGTGGCGCTGGCGCTGCTCCTCGGCGCGGCTGCCTTCTTCTGGCGCTGGGAGCGACCCGCCCAGCTCGGCGCGCCATCGCCGATGCCCCGCTCGGAATGGGCTCTCTCGCTCGCGGGATATGCGGTCGTGCTCGGGGCGATGAGCTGGCCGATGCTCGCCGACCTTTCCGGCCATGGCATCGTGGAGCGTCCCGACGGTCAGTTGAGCGTGTGGATCATGGCCTGGGACGTGAAGACGCTGGTGTCCAGCCCGAGCCGCCTGTTCGAGGCCCCGATCTTCCATCCGGCCGAGCGGGCACTGGCGTTCTCGGAGAACATGCTGCTGCCGGCCGTCGTCTCGCTGCCGTTCACGCTCTTGGGCGGCGCGGTGCTGGGCTACAACGTCGCGTTCCTGCTCGGCGCTCTCGTCTCCGGAATCGGCGTGCAGCTCCTGGTCCGGCGCGCCTGCGGCGACGGCCTGGCCGCGTTCGTGGCCGGCGTGCTGTTCGCGGCGGGCGCGCAGCGCTGGGCGCGCATCCTCCACATGCACGAGCAGTTCACGCCGCTCTTGCCGCTGGTCCTGCTCGCGCTCGAGCGCTTCTGGGTGGAGCGCACGCTGCGGCGGGCGCTGGTCCTCGGCGTGCTGCTCGCGCTGCAAGCGCTGGCCTCGATCTATCTCGGCGTGATCCTGGCGACGCTGATCGGCCTGCTGATCCTGCTCGGCGTGATCGCGGGTCTGCGCGCCCCGGACCTGGGACGGCTCGCGGCGGGACTGGCGCTCACCGGCGTGCTGGTGTCGCCGGTGCTCGTCCCCTACCTGAAGATGCGCCAGCACTACGGCGCGGAATGGTCGCTGGCGGCGGTCGAGCCGCACTCGCTGACGCTGCCCTCATACGTCGCCAGCGGAACGCGGCTCTACTCCGACCTGACCGAGCGCCACATGGATCCTGAGCTGCGGCGCCGGCCGCTCTTCCCCGGGCTTGCGCCGCTCGCGCTCGGCATCGCCGGCCTGGCGAGCGCGCCGCGCCGCTATCGCGCCGCGGCCTTGCTGTGCGGGCTCGCGGCGATAGCACTCTCGCTCGGGCCCGAGTCGGCGCTGTATCGCCTGATGTACGAGAACGTGATCCTGTTCCGCGGCCTGCGTGGCGTGTTTCGCTTCGCGGTGGTTCCGCTGCTGATGCTGTGCGCGCTCTCTGGCTTCGCGCTGGCCGGCCGCCACCGGCTCGCGCTGGCGGCGCTGGCTTTCGGCCTTTTCGAGGCCGTGCAGGTTCCGCTGAAGCTCACTCCTTACGCGGGCCCGTCGGATGCCGCGAAGTGGCTGTCCGGCAAGCCAGGGGTCGCCGTCTTCCTGCCCCTCACGGAGGGCGAGACCGCTCGCGCGATGCTGGACACGATCCCCCACTTTCCGCCGCTGCTCAACGGCTACTCGAGCTTCACACCGCCCCACTACCGATGGTTGCCGGATCTCCTGGAGACCCCGCTCTCCGAAGAAGCGCTGCGGCTGTTGAGGGCGCTCGACGTCCGCCACGTCGTCGCGCAGGAGTCGCTGGACCTGCCTGCCGTCGTGCGTTTCGGCAAAACCGGAATCTACGGCGTGCCCGAGGGCGAGACGGCGCGCGCCGTCCCGTGTCCCAAGTCTTCCGCGCCGGCGCTCTGGGACGAGCACGGCGTGAGATTCGATATCGGCGCCGAGCGGCTCGTCTCGCGCGTCGTGTTCGAGATCGGCGACGGCGTTCCCGAACGCGAGCCGCAAGTGAGCCTCTCGAACGATGGCGTGCGCTTTCGGAAGACCGCCACGCGGTTCGCCGCCGCGGGAGCGGTCTTGGGCCTGGCGGAGACGCCACGCCTGGCCTGCGGCGAGATACGACTCGACACGGCGGAGCCGGCGCGGTTCGTGCGTCTCCAGGATGCGCCGGCGCGTCCGGGTGGACGAGTTGTGGCGGAATAGCGATCGGTCTGCGGCCTTGCTTCCGGCACCCGGAGGGTCCAGTGTCTCGTAAGAAGAGAGGCCATTTCTGCTGGTGCTGCCAGCGCAGGCGGCCGAACGAGCGCTTCTCCGGGAGCAACCATCCCCGCCACCTGTGCCGCGAGTGTGCGCACCTGCCCGCGGAGGAGCGGCAATACCGGCAGGGCCAGCGCGACATCGAGCGCCTCCTGAACGACGGCCTCTACGTCACGCGCAGGCGCCGGGCGCAATTCGACCGGTTCCTCGAGCACCCGAATGCGCGGGTGCGGGACCTGGCTCGGCGGATCCTGGCCGAGCAGCAGAGAAATTCCGAGGAGAGGCGTCGAATGCGTGACGAGGAGGAAGTCCTGGCCGAGAGGTTCGAGCTCTGCGATTCCCAAGAGCCCGGTGCCGGGGCATCCGGCGACGGAGGAGCAACAACCAGCGACTTCCTACCCCCGAGTCTTCTTCCAACGGGAGTCCCGGCGGAGTCCCGGCCGTGCGCCCCTCGGGTTCGCAGGCGCACCCGCCTCCGCCATCTCGATCCCGAAGATCTCGGAGAGGCCCTTCGCGTTCAGGATCTTCCCAGCCACCGGCCCTTTCCGGGCGAGAGGCAGATCCTTGCCGGCCTTGGCGATGAGGTCCTTCTCGTCGACCTTGCGCAGCGTGAAGAGCAGCGCGGGCCGCTCGTCGAGCCGGGCCCCCACGCCATAGAGAACGGCCGCGACGTGCTTGCACATCGAGGCCCAGTCGGGGCAGCTACAGGTGAACGCGATCTCGCCGGGCGACGGGAAGAGACCCGTCTTCTGCCGGCAGATCCGCTCCATGACACCCTTCGACAGGCGCCCCTGAAGCAGCTCGACTAGCGAGTCGATGCCGCCCGCGCAGTCCTTGCAGAGCGCGCTCCAGCGTGGTTTCGGCACGGCGGCCACGTCGACCCGGACCTTGTAGAGAGACGACCCGCTCACCCGCGCGCTCACCTCTCCGGGTGCTATCCGAAGGTCGACGACCGAGCCGTTCCGGACATACGTCCGCCCACGCGGCAACCGGTTCGAGTAGTCGCTGTAGCCTTCGAGGTTGCGGCACCAGCTCTGGCCCCAGAAGGTGGTCGCGATCTTGCGGCCCAGGATGACCACGGGTGAAACCGACTGGCCCTTCTTCTCGAGCCGGGCCAGCTCGCGCTCCGCCTTCAGCCGGCGGACATGAACGGGCACGTAGGGACGCCAGCCGTAGTACATCTCAGCCCTCCCGCGACAGACGAGCTTGTGGACGAGCACGTTCTTCACTTGGCCGATGCGGAAGGCGCGGTCCGTGCCCTGGTTCTCGACGGCGGGGTTCCACCAGCGGTCGAAGTGTACGACGTGGGATGCGGCGGTGAGGTTGAGCCCGGTGCCCCCCGCCTTGAGCGAGAGCACGAAGAACGGGACCGTCTCGTCCTCCTGGAACCGCCGCACCAGGTCCTGGCGCTTCTTCACCGCCGTGCCACCGTGGAGGACGAGGCCCTCTCGCCCGAAGATCGCCCCGAGATGTGCGGCGAGCGGAGCGGTCACCTCGCGGAACTGGGTGAAGACCAGCACCTTCTCCTGCCGGGCCGCGATGACCTCGCCGATCTCGCGCACCCTGCCGACCACCGGACGGAGCGGGCCGTGCGCCTTGGCGAAGTGCCGTCCTGCCTGGATCGGCGCCAGCCGCGCCGGTCTTGACATCATTACTATTTGTAAGTATACTATCGGCATGATCATGGAACTGCTCGCGCACAAGGACTACCTCCGCATCCTGCAGGCCGTGCGGCGCCGGCCCATGCGCTTTGGGGAGCTGCAGAAGGAGCTCGACCTCAACCCGGCCCAGGTGGACCGCGCGGTGAAGTTCCTGCGCAAGGGGCTGTGGGTCGTGCCCCGCGTGGCCTCCTCGCAGAGGGGGAGGATGTTTGTCGAGTACGAGCTCGGCAAGCGCGGCGCGGCGTTCCTGGAGTCGTTCAAGGCGTTCAGCCTCGGTGCGATCCGGCGCAAGGCCGAGCTGGGCCAGTCCGTCGTGGCCGAGCTGCGGAGCTTCGCCCGCTAGACGATGGCCGTCGTCTTCCTTCTCGGCCCGGGGATGTGGGATTCCGCCAGACGACAGGCGTCCGATCCCGCTCCGTTGCAGGTCCGCCGCGACCTCGCGAAGATCTTCACGCACGACCATCGCGTCATTCTGATGGAGGACGACCCCGACCGGGAGGGGGAGGACCTCATCCAGAAGTTCGACCGCCTCCTGCGCCACAAGGTGAGCGACGTTGTCCTCTACTGGCCGCCCGCCGCCAAGATGCAGACGACCTACGACGAACTGATCCTTCTGTGCGACCGCCGGGATTTTCTCAAAAGAGAGAAGATTCGGCTGTGGGCCCTGCATCACTCCTCCGTCGCGACGATCACCGGGGAGGAGTTCAAGGTGCTGGAGACCGGCAGCCGCAGCCGCTACCTAACCGCCGTCGCCCGCCTCGGCCTGCGCCCCCTGGAGTGGGATACCGAGGAGGATCTGCGCAAGCAGGCCCTTCTTCTCGCCGCCGGCTTGTAAGGTCAGCGCCCGCCGCGCAGGCGGACATGAACGGGCACGTAGGGACGCCAGCCGTAGTACATCTCAGCCCTCCGCCGAGGCCGCGCGAAGGTCCAGCGCGACCAGCTTCAGCACGTCCTCGTCCTTCATCTCCGTGAGTAGCAGCTCCGCCCCTCCCTCCAGGAGCTCCCGCGAGAGCTGCTGCTTGGATTCGATCATCTGGTCGATCTTCTCCTCGACCGTCCCGCGACAGACGAGCTTGTGGACGAGCACGTTCTTCACTTGGCCGATGCGGAAGGCGCGGTCCGTGGCCTGGTTCTCGACGGCGGGGTTCCACCAGCGGTCGAAGTGTACGACGTGGGACGCGGCGGTGAGGTTGAGCCCGGTGCCCCCCGCCTTGAGCGAGAGCACGAAGAACGGGACCGTCTCGTCCTCTTGGAACCGCCGCACCAGGTCCTGGCGCTTCTTCACCGCCGTGTCACCGTGGAGGACGAGGCCCTCTCGCCCGAAAATCGCCCCGAGATGCGCGGCGAGCGGAGCGGTCACCTCGCGGAACTGGGTGAAGACCAGCACCTTCTCCTGCCGGGCCGCGATGACCTCGCCGATCTCGCGCACCCTGCCGAGCTTGCCGCTGTCCGCCTCGGCCCAACCCCCGTCGCCCAGCCACTGGGAAGGGTGGTTGCAGATCTGCTTGAAGCGCATCAGGAAGGAGAGGATGAGCCCCTTGCGGCCGATCCCCGAAGTGCCCCCGATCCGCTGAGCCAGCTCCCGGACCGCGTCCTGGTAGAGCGCGGCCTGCTTGCGGCTGAGCGGGCAGAAGGCCTTGACCTCGGTCTTGTCCGGAAGATCGGCGATCACCGACTTGTCGGTCTTGAGCCGGCGCAAGATATAGGGGCGCACCAGCTCGCGCAGCGGCTCGTACGGATGGTGGGGCCTCTCGGCCAGCCGTTTCATGAAGGTAGAGAACTCCTTGGCCGAGCCGAGCAGGCCCGGATTGACGAAATCGAAGATCGACCACAGGTCAAAGAGGCGGTTCTCGATGGGAGTGCCCGTGAGGGCGATCCGCGCGCGGGCCCGGAGCTCCTTGGCCGCCTTCGTCTGCTGGGCGGACGGGTTCTTGATGGCCTGCGCCTCGTCGAGCACGACCAGGTTCCATTGCGTGCTGAGCAGCCAAGGGAGCCTCCGCAGGGACCCGTAGCTGGTGACAACTAGATCGACCGTCCCGAGCCGGCGCGGCGAGAGCTGCTTCAGCTCAGCGGTTGGCATGGCGGAGGAATGCGCCAAGAACACGCGGAGCCCCGGCGCGAAGCGATCCGCCTCGGAAACCCAGTTCGCGAGCAGCGACGCAGGAGCAACCAGCAGGCTCGGCCGCATGCGGGTCTCGTCCGCACCGTCGGATTCACTCGGCCGGCCTGCCTTGATCACCAGCAGTAGCGCAAGCACCTGGATCGTCTTGCCCAGGCCCATGTCGTCGGCGAGGCAGGCCCCGAGGCCAAGCCCAGAAAGAAGATGGAGCCAGCGGGCGCCCACACTTTGATATGGCCGGAGCGCGCCCTTCAACCCATCCCCGGGATCGAGGAGTGCTAGCCCCTCAGGGCTCCGCAGCCCCTTGAGCGTCTCCGCCAACCATGGGCCGGCCACCACGCGCGACCAGTCCGGGTCGGCGCGGCCGGCGTTGGGGTCGGCCGCCACGTCCGCGCCGGCCAGCATCCGCATCGCCTCCACGAAGCCGAGGCCACCAAGGGCGGCGGCGCGCTCCACCCGGCGGAACTCGTCCAGCATTCGGCCTAGCCGCGCCCGATCGACAGTGACCCACTGCCCGCGGATGAGCGCCAGCCCGTCCGTGCCGGCGAGCAGCCCGGCGACCTCGCTTTCGGTCAACCGCTCGCCATCGAGCGCCACCTCCATCTGGAAGTCGAGGAGCGCCTCCGTCCCCACCCCCGAGGGCGCCTTTCCGCCCACCGTGGCCCTGACCTGGGGGCGCGCCGGGCGGTTCCCGCGCCAGGAGCCTGGCACGCGCACCACGACTCCCGCCGCTTCCAGGCGCGGGATGTCGTTGAGAAGCTCAAAGGCCTCCCGCGGTGTCCAGCGCAGCGGATGGAAGACCTCGCCCGCGTCGACCATCGCCTTGAGCCAGGGGCACGCCTCCGCCGCGCGCTGGACGGGCAGCAGCAGCGAGAGCAGGCGGTCGCGCTTGGCCTCGCCGGCGTACTCGCGCAGGGCCTGGCCCAGCGGGAGGTGCTGGGCCTTGCCGTGCACGGACAGGCGCCCCGTATATGTGGCTAGGAACGCGAACGGCGCATCCTCGTCCCTGCGGTTCTCGGCCAGGTTGAAATGGACGCGGCCGACGAGATTCCAGGCCGGGCTGAAGCGCTTCAGCAGGTCCTGCACCGAACCGGCGGCGCTCGACAGCTCGGCGCGAAAAGCCGCTCCCATCTCGTCCCACAGGGCCTCCAGCACGGCCGCGGTCAGATACTCCGCGCCGGTCATCGGGGGCGCGGCGGCGGCGAGAGCCAGCAGCTCCTCCGCGGGCGGCGTGGGGAGGCTCGCCCGCCCGCGGCCCTCGAAAGCGTCCGGCGCCGTGCACACGGTGGTGACGAACAGCGTCCCCAGCTCACGCCAGTAGCCGAACACCGCGGGCAACGCCATCCCGACCTCGCCCGCGCCGAGCTGCAGGAGCCCGTGACCCGCACCGCGCGCGAAGGCCTCCTCTAGCCGGCGCCGCAGATCGGGAGCGAGCGCGGGCGCATCATCCGCAGCGGGGGCGAGACGCAGGCGGCCGTGGGGCGTGAGGAGGGGGACCAGGCCGGCCGTCGAGGGCACGGCGGCGGAGTCTTTCACGGGTGGAACCGCATATCGTATCGTGATCAGCGAGTCCCTTGACAGTCGCACGGCGGCTCCCTACATTGCGCGATGGGACAAGCAGGCTCCCGGCCCATCCGAACCGTTCGGATGAGATTCAGACGCGGACGCGTCCAAGCTCTGCTGCGAATCCTTCGTCAGAGGAGTGCGCCATGGACGCGTCCCGCATGCCGGTCAGCGAACCTCAAACCATCGAAACACCCACCTTCCGCGAGGCCCTCCGTTTCTGGGCGCGCCTCGGCTTCATCTCGTTCGGCGGCCCGGCCGGCCAGATCGCCATCCTGCACCAGGAAGTCGTCGAGCGCCGCCGCTGGCTCGACGAGCGGCGCTTCGCGAGCGGCCTCGCGTTCTGCACGTTTCTTCCCGGGCCGGAAGCCCAGCAACTGGCGACCTACATCGGCTGGTCGCTCCACGGAACGCGCGGCGGCTTGGCCGCGGGCATCCTGTTCTTCTTGCCCGCGGCGTGCTTGTTGCTGTTGCTTTCGTTCTTGCGCGCGGAGTACGCGGGCCTCCACGCGGTGTCGGGGGTCCTGTACGGGCTGCGGCCGGTGGTGGTTGGCATCATCGTCGACGCCGCGCTGCGGATGGCGCGCCAGCGGATCGCCTCTCGGGGACACGCGGCGCTGGCGGTTGCAGCGTTCGTCGCCGCGCTCTTGCTGCGCGTCCCGTTCCCTTGGATCGTCGCGGCGGCCGCGCTGGCGGGTCTGATGTCCACGGGATCCCGACCCGGCGACTCGGTGAGCGCGCCGCCATTTTCCCGCGCCAGCGA
>CAZVOI010000558.1:0-1716 GCA_964628275.1 uncultured Acidobacteriota bacterium
GCGGCATCTGCGTCTCCGGCGCGGTGCGCGAACAGATCGAGGGCAAGCTCGATTTTCCCACAGCCCATCTCGGCGAGCGCACGCTCAAGAACATCCCGCGGCCGGTTCAGGTCTGGCGCGTGGACTGGCGGCTCGACGATCCCAGCGCGACGGGCGTGCTGGGCGGGGAGCTCGCTTCGCCCGACCGGCCATCGATCGCGGTGCTGCCGTTCGCCAACTTGAGCGGCGACGCCGAGCAGGAATATTTCGCCGACGGCATCACCGAGGATATCATAACCGCGCTGTCCCACTACCGCTGGCTGTTCGTCATCGCCCGCAATTCGACTTTCGTCTACAAAGGCCGCGCCATCGACGTGAAGCAGGTGGCGCGCGAACTCGGCGTCCGCTACGTGCTGGAGGGCAGCGTGCGCAAGGCGGGCGGCCGCGTGCGCGTCACCGGACAGCTCATCGAGGCGGACACCGGCGCCCATCTCTGGGCCCAGCGTTTCGACCGCGACTTTGCCGACATCTTCGCCCTCCAGGACGAAGTCACCGAGAGCGTCGTCGGCGCGATCGAGCCCGAAATGCTGCTCGGCGAAGGCCGGCGCGCTACGCGCAAGAGCCCGGCCAATCTCGACGCCTTCGATTGCTGCATGCGCGGCATCTGGTCCTTCAATCAGTTTACCCGCGACGACAGCCGGCAGGCCGAAACCTGGCTGCGCCGGTCGATCGAGCTCGATCCGAAACTCGCCCGCGCCCATATGTGCCTGGCGCGCGCGCTCTTTGCCCGTAGCTGGTACGGTTGGAGCGACGATATCGAGCGCGACCTGTCGGCCGCGCGGACAGCGGCCGAGCGCGCGGTCGCGCTCGACGACCGCGATCCATACGCGCATTACGCCTTGTTCCTCGTCAGGCTGTCGAACAGGCAGCATCAGCAGGCGTTGGCGGAAGCGCAACGCGCCATCGACCTCAGCCCGAATTTCGCCCTCGGCCACTTCGCGCTCGGTTTTGCCCGCATCTTCATCGGCCGCTTCGCCGAGGCGCTCGATCCGCTGCTGCGCTGCCTGCGTCTCAATCCCAGGGATCCGCAGGCGTATCTGTATGTCAGCTACATGGCGCTGGCGCAGTATCACCTCGGTAATTACGAGGAAGCGATCCATTATGCCGAGCAGGCGCTGAGCGGCCGGCGGCTTTACGCGGTGCTGGGCACGTTGCTGGCCAGCCTCGGCCAGCTCGGGCGGACCGAGGAGGCCAAGGCCGTGCTGGCGGAGATGGAGCGGATCAAGCCGGCGGACGCCGAGCGCCATTGGGAGTTGACCAACCCCTACGCCGACCCGGCGCACCGCGCGGACCTCATCGAGGGCCTGCGCAAGGCCGGCATGGCTGTTTAACAGCACCTTGTGAGCGCCGGGGGCGGCGCGCTAAACTGGGCTTATAGGGAATTTTCCAAGGGAGGCAAAAATGCGCGCGGTATTCGGGATCGGTATTTTGGCGGCGGGCATGCTGGCGCTGGGCGGCGCCGCGGCCGCGCAAGAGGCGAAGGTGGCCATCGGCATGAGCGGCTGGACCGGCTTCGCGCCGCTGACCTTGGCCAATGAAGCGGGCATTTTCAAGAAGCACGGGGTCGACGTGACGATCAAGAAGATCCCGCAGAAGGACCGCCATCTGGCCATCGCCTCGGGCGACATCCAGTGCGCCGCCACGACGGTGGAAACCTTCATCGTCTGGAACGCCAAC
>CAZVOI010000559.1:0-3102 GCA_964628275.1 uncultured Acidobacteriota bacterium
CTGGTGCCGAACCTGGTGGCTTTCAACGTCGGGGTCGAGCTCGGCCAGGTGTTGGCCTTGAGCGCGATCCTGATCGCGATGGCCTACTGGCGGCGGACGCCGGCATTTCGTCAGCACGCCTTCGCCGCCAACGTGCTGCTGATGACGTGCGGCTTCGTCCTGATCGGCTATCAGCTCACCGGCTACTTCGTCTCGTAGGCCAGGAGTCCAAATGACCCCGCCAGAACCGGAGTTGCCTTCGTCGCGACAGTTGCTTCGCGCCACCGCGGCCGCGATGATCGCCGCGGCGATCGTCCTGGTCGCCGCCGTCCTGCCCGCGGAGTACGGGCTCGATCCAGTCGGCGTGGGAAAGCGGCTCGGCATCTTCAGGCCTCGCGCGGACGCGACGCCGCAAGCGGCCGCACCGCTGTCTGGAGTGCCGTCCGGCGGAGCCCTCTTCAAGAGCTCGACGTCGTTCAACCGAGGCGAGATGGACGTCGTGCTGGCGCCGGGCCAGGGCGCCGAGATCAAGCTGGAGATGAGCCAGGGCCAGCGCGTCGTCTTCAGTTGGGTCGCGCACGGCGGCAGCGTCGAGGTCGACATGCATGGGGAGGCGCAGGGCGCGCCCGAGGGCGAATTCACCAGCTACTGGAAGGAGACCTCGCAGGCGAGCGGGCACGGAGCGTTCGAGGCTCCCGTCACGGGCCGGCATGGATGGTTCTGGCAGAACCTCGGCGCGGCGCCCGTCACCGTGACTGTCAAGGTCAGCGGTTTCTACCAGAAGATGTTTCAACTGTGAGAGGACGGCACTCACCTGGTCTTCGTCGAAAATTCATCACGGCCATCTGGCTCTCGGGTTGCCTTGCTCCGACGGCTCATGCCGCCACGCGCCAACACGCAGAGTCGACGGCGCCTGTGACCAGGTCCGCCGTCGTGACCTCCACGTCGGCAGTGATCACCATCGATGGCGTGCTGGACGAGCCGGCCTGGGGCTCGGCACCGACGATCGGCGACCTGATCCAGGCCCAACCCAACGCCGGCCAGGCTCCCACCGAAACCACCAACGTGACGCTGCTGCGCGACCGAGACAACCTCTACATCGGCGTCGTCGCTCACGACTCCCAACCGGGAAGCGTTCTCGGGACGCAGATGGCGCGCGATGCGAGCCTCGGCTCCGACGACCGGATCGAGATCCTGCTCGACACGTTTCGCGATCAGCGGAGCGCCTTCTACTTCGCGACGAATCCCTCGGGCGCGCTGGTGGACGGCCTGGCGTTCGCCAATGGACAGTTGAACACCGAGTGGGATGCCATCTGGACCGTGCGCACGCGACGCACCGAGCAGGGGTGGGTTGCCGAGTTCGCGATTCCCTTCAAGAGCCTCGGTTTTCCCGCGGGCAGGAGCGAGTGGGGGTTCAACATCTCCCGCACCATCTATCGCAAGTTGGAGGACGCCCGCTGGTCAGGGGCACGTCTGGAAACGCGTTTCCTGCAGGTGTCGGAAGCCGGCCAGATCACGAATCTCGGAGGGCTGTCGCAGGGCATCGGCCTCGATGTTCGCCCGTTCGTCGCGGGCCGCTGGCTGCATCTCGGCGGCACCGGAGCGGATGACTTCAACCGAAAGCCCGGCCTCGACGTGTTCTACAACATCACGCCCAGCTTGAAGCTCACCGGCACCTTCAACACGGACTTCGGCGAGACCGAAGTCGATGCGCGCCAGATCAACCTCTCGCGCTTCTCGCTGCTGTATCCGGAGAAGCGAGCGTTCTTCCTGGAGGGAGCGGGGGTCTTCAGTTTTGCCAGCACCGGGCCGGAAGTTCCCGGCGGCATCCCCGCCACCGGGGCGGACGTGTACCCGTTCTTCAGCCGCCAGATCGGCCTCTTGTCCGGGCAGGAGGTGCCCATCATCGCGGGGGGCAAGCTGACGGGCACAGTTGGCCGGACCGACGTCGGCATACTCGGCGTGCGCACGGGCGACCTGGCGATCGTCGACGAGAAAAACCTCTTCGTGGGACGCGTCAAGCGAAACCTGTTCCGGCAGTCGTACCTGGGCGGCATCTTCACGGCCGGTAATCCGGCCCGTGGGCAATCGGGCCAGACGTACGGCGCCGACGTGCGCCTGGCCACCTCACGCTTTCTGGGCCGGTCGCGCAATCTCGCCTTCAACGGGTACGGCGTCAGGAGCGTCAACCAAGGCCGATCCGACAAGGACTGGTCGTACGGTTTCTCGGCCCACTACCCGAACGACGTGATCAACGCGCAGGTGGCGTTTCGCGAGATCCAGGAGAACTTCCAGCCCGCGCTCGGCTTCGTTCAGCGAGACAACGTCCGACTGTTCAGGGTGGCAGCCAGCTACAACCCTCGTCCGAAGAACTTCCTGAACATCCTGCAGATGTACCACGACGTGTTCTATACGCGTTTCACGCGGCTCGACAACGGCCAGCTCGAGAGCTCGGACCTGTACATCACGTGGTTGGACTGGCACTTCAAGTCCGGGGACAACATCCACGGCATTCTCGACCTGAACCCGATCTACGAACGGCTCTTCGAGACGTTGGAGATCTCACCTGGCGTGATCCTGGCGCGCGGCGAGTACCGCTTCACTCGCTTCAAGAGCAACCTGTTCTCCACGGCCACCAAGCGCCGGCTCTCCGGCAGCCTCACCGTGACGTTTGGCAACTACTGGTCGGGAAAGGCCGAGCAGCTGCAGACGGCCATCACGTACAAGCTCCCGCCCAGGTTCACGATCAGCTTGACCACCAACCAGACATTTGCGCGGCTGCCGGAGGGCCATTTCACGGCGCGAATCGTCACGTCGAACGTGAACTACGCGGCCTCCCCCCGGTTGTCGTTTTCCAATCTGATTCAATACGACAACCGGTCCAGGAATCTGGGCTGGCAGAGCCGGATCCGGTGGACGCTGCGGCCCGGTAGTGACCTGTTCTTCGCGTTCAATCAGGGGTGGATTCAGGAAGAGGGCGACAGCCTGCGGTTCAGAGCGCAGGAGAGCAAAGTCTCCGCGAAGTTTCAGTACCCCGCGCGGTTCTAACTCAGGATCTGTTTCGCAATCGTCTGGAGCTGCAGATTGGACGTGCCTTCGTAGATCTGGCCGATCTTGGCATCG
>CAZVOI010000560.1:0-7406 GCA_964628275.1 uncultured Acidobacteriota bacterium
GGACGTGCGCCGGCGGGTCCTGGAGAGCCCGGAGCTTTTCCTCCGCGCCCAGCGTGAGCTCGAAGAAGCACACCCGGTGGAAGTACGCGCGGCGGATGCGCTGCTTCGGGACCTCGATCTGGTGGGCAAGCTGGCGCGACGTGCGGAGAGGAAGTGGCGGGAGGGATCGACCGTCATGCAGCCACAGGAACGAGCGGAGGTGAGGCAGTGCTTGGAGCAAGCGCTCTCGGATCTGGGTCGGCTTTCGAGACGGATCAGCGAGGAGGAGGCCGGTGCTGAACCAGCGCACACGGACGGCGATCTTGGAACTGCACCAGAAGGGCATCGGCAAGCGCGCGATCGCACGGACGCTGAAAGTGTCACGCGGGGTGGTCCGGAATGTCATCCAGTCGGACTCGGTCATGCCGCCGCCCTTCAACCGAGCGGACAGAGTCGAGCCCTTCCGGCAGGAGATTCTGGAGCACTTCGATTCCTGCGCGGGCAATCTGATCCGGGTCCATGAGGAGCTCGAGGCCTCGGGGGTGAAGCTGTCCTACCCGGCGCTCACGGCCTTCTGCCGGCGAGCCGGTATCGGTGATACGCCGAGTGTCCCCGCGGGGCAGTACCACTTCGAGCCCGGCCAGGAGCTTCAGCACGACACCTCGCCGCATCAGGCCGTCCTCGGCGGCAAGCAGCGTCTCGTGCAGACGGCTTCGGCGGTGCTGTGCTACTCGCGGATGCTTTTCTTCCAGTGCTCCCCGCGATTCCAGCGCTTCGACTGCAAGGCGTTTCTGACCGAGGCGCTCCAATACTTCGGCGGGGCGTGTGGCGTCGTGATGATCGACAACACCCACGTGGTCGTGCTCAAGGGGACGGGCTCTTCGATGATCCCGGTCCCCGAGATGGAGGCCTTCGCGGAGCGGTACGACTTCGTCTTCCGTGCCCACGAGGTGGGAGATGCGAACAGGTCCGCTCGTGTGGAGCGGCCCTTCCGCTACATCGAGAACAACTTCTTCCCCGGCAGGACCTTCTCGGATTGGGCCGACCTGAACGTCCAGGCCCGCGCGTGGTGCGACAAGGCCAACGGCAAGTACAAGCGCCATCTCCGGGCCGTGCCGCGGGAGCTCTTCGCCATGGAGAAGCCACGCCTGAAGCCGCTCCCGGTCTGGGTGCCCGACGTGTATCGGCTCTATCAGAGGACCGTCGACATCGAGGGATACGTCAGCCTCCACACGAACCGCTACTCCGTCCCCGCCGAGTGGCTCGGCCGGACGGTGGAGGTGCGCGAGACCCGTGACCGCATCGAGATCGGCTACGGCCGCAAGAACATCTCGCATGACCGCGTCATCGACGCCATCGGCCAGCGGGTCACGACGAAGGAGCACCGGCCGCCAAGAGGGACCGGGGTGAAAAAGACCGATCCCTCCCCCGAAGAGAAGACCGTCTGCCAGCTCGCGCCGGATCTGCTGGGCTACGTGGCGGCGCTCAAGACACGCGGCCGGAAGCAGACGACTCTCGCGCTGCGCCAGCTCCTGCGCATGATCCGGGAGTACCCACAGGCACCGCTCCGCGACGCGATCGCGGAGGCCGAGCAATACGGCCTCTTCGATCTCGACCGCGTCGAGCGGATGGTCCTGCGGCGGATCGCAAGCGACTACTTCCGCCTCAAAGGCGACGACGACACGCGAGGTGATGAATGACAGAAGAGCTGGAGCAACTGCTCAGCGGCCTGCACCTGAAACGCATCCGTGAGATCTACGATGGCCACCTCAAGGCCTCCGAGAAGGAGGACGTGACGTACACGGACTTCCTGCTCGGGCTGCTTCGGCCCCAATGGCACGCACGCCAGGAGCAAAGCCTGGAGTGGCGCATCAAGAGAGCCGGGCTACCCGAGCAGTGGAGCCTCGAGACCTTTCCCTTCGCCAAGCAGCCCGGAGTGAATCGCCGCCAGATCCGCGCCTTCGCCGAGCTCGACTTCATCGGCAAGGCGGAGAACATCGTCTTCATCGGCCCCACCGGCGTCGGCAAGACCGGCCTCGCCAGCGGGATCCTTCTGAAGGCCCTCCAGAACGGGTACCGCGGCCAATTCATCAGGGCCCAGGATCTCTTGGACGAGATGTACGCCTCCGTCGCCGACCGCTCCACGCGCAAGCTCGTCGACCGCCTCGCCCGCCTGGACGTCCTCCACATCGACGAGCTCGGCTACTTCAACTGCCGGCCCGAGCAGGCGAACATCTTCTTCAAGCTGATGGAGGAGCGCTACCACAAGAAGGCCACCATCATCACCACCAACCGGTTATGCGGTGCACCGCATAAGAGGTTTAATGCGGAGCGCTCCGTTATGCAGAGCCGAGCTGATGGCTGAGGGCCGCAGCCGCCGGTCTGCCATGGCGGGTGTGTGGTTCCGGAGGCGAGCAGGCAGCTGACGGCTCCGCATTATCGTGACGTCTTTCTGAAGGGAGGACGTCATGGTCTCAGAGTTGTTCGATTCAGCCGGACGGATTCACGCATTGCGAGCGGGTCCTGCGGGCGCGTGGTTGGACGGGTTCGCTCACGCGCTCTCGCAAACCGGATACGCGCAGATCACGGCCCGCCGACATCTCCGAGCGGCGGAGCACTTCGCCTCGTGGGCGGATCGACACGACATCGCGGTTCGTAGTCTGACCGAGCAGGTTCTTGACCGCTTCGGTCGCCACGTGCCTCGATGCCGGTGCCGGCGGTACGGTCATTCGGCCCGGAGCCTGCTCCATGGGGTCCGCCTCTTTCTGCGACACCTGGAAGAGATCGGCACCATCAGGGTCGCCGCTGTCGCGAGCACTGCACCGGATCCGGCTTTGCTCATGGCGTTCCGTCAGTGGATGCACCAGCAACGCGGCACCTGCGAGAGCACGCTCGACAATTACGGGATTCACATTCGCGAGCTGCTCACCCGCGTCGGAGAGCGGCCGGACACGCTGGATGCGCGGACCCTGCGAGAGTTTGTCCTGGAGGGCAGTCAGACGTGCGGGTGGGCCGCAGCCAAGAAGCGCACGACCGCCCTGCGGATGTTCCTCCGGTTTCTGATCGCCGAAGGCCACTGCGCCAGCGGCTTGGAGGGCGCCATCCCCGTCCTCGCGCCTTGGCGGCTGGCCTCGTTGCCGCGCTACCTGCCCGCAGATGATGTCGAACGCCTCATTGGGTCGTGCGATCTCACCTCACCGGTCGGCACGCGTGACCGGGCGATTCTCCTCCTGCTCGCTCGCTTGGGTCTTCGCGCTGGCGACATCGTGCAGCTTCGGCTGAGTGACCTCGACTGGAAAGGCGCCTGGATTCGTGTGTGTGGCAAGGGACGCCGCCAGGCGCGACTGCCCTTGACCCACGAAGTGGGACAGGCCCTGGTCGCGTATCTTGAGAAGGGCCGACCGCAGACCGCCACCGACGTGGTCTTTGTCCGCAGCCGTCCGCCGTTTCACTCGTTCCGCTCGCATTGTGCGGTCTCCGTGATTGTCGACCGCGCCTTCTGCCGAGCACGCGTGACGCGCCCGAGCCGTGGCGCCGCGCATTTGCTGCGTCATTCCGTCGCGACGTCGATGCTCCGCCACGGCGCGTCGCTGCACGACGTGGCCGCCCTGCTGCGGCACCGCTCGATCACGACGACCCAGATCTACGCCAAAGTCGATGTGACCGCGCTCCGGGCGATTGCCCAGCCCTGGCCTGAGGTGCCGTCATGCTAGCCGACGCGGTCACGGCGTACGTGGCGATCCGACGAGCCACCGGCTTCGCCTTTCGATCAGAGGGCCTGCTGTTACAGAGCTTCGCTCGGTTCTCAGCGGCCAGGGCCGAGTCGTACGTGCGCGCGCCCCTCGCCATTGAGTGGGCCGGGCTGGCGCGATCCGTGCCGCAGCGCGCGCGTCGCTTGGGGATTGTCCGGCGATGCGCCCGCTACCTCCACGCCGAAGACGCAGGTCATGAGATCCCGCCCGCCGTCTTCGGCGCCGAGAAGCGATCACGCCCCGTCCCGTTTATCCTGTCCCAGGACCAGATTCGACAGCTCGTCGCGGCCGCATTGCGCTCGGGCTACCGGACGCTGCGACGGGACACCTACGGCACCTTGTTTGCGCTGCTCGCGTCCACCGGGCTGCGGGTGTCGGAAGCCATCCACCTGCACCTGGACGACATCACCCCCGACGGTCTCGTGATTCGCTGCTCGAAATTCCGCAAGAGCCGCCTGGTGCCGCTGCACGACACGGCACGCGCCGGACTCAAGCGCTACCTGCAGCGCCGCGGCCCGTATGCACCGGCGGAGACCCACGTATTCGTGTCGCTCCGACGAAAACCCCTCTTGCTGCATGATGTCGAGGTCGCCTTCCGGACGGCCGCACGCGCCAGTGGATTGCCGGACGGGCCGGCGCGAGCTCGACCGACGCCGCACTCGCTGCGGCACACCTTCGCGGTGCGGGCCTTGCACACCTGCCCGGACGGCCGCGACGCGATCACCCAGCACATGCTGGCGCTGTCGACCTATCTCGGGCATGCCAAGGTCGCCGACACCTATTGGTATCTGGAAGCGGTGCCAGAGCTGATGACCGACATCGCCGACCGCTGCGAGCGCTTTGTCATGGGAGGGCGGCCATGACACCGATCGCGCCACACATCACGGCCTTCTTCCAGCAACGTCTGCCCATCGAACGCGGGGCCAGCAGTCACACGTCGGATTCGTACGCGTACGCGTTCAAGCTGCTCTTGGCATACGCGAGCGAGCGTCTCAAGGTCGCGCCCTCGCAATTGGACCTCGAGCAGATCGATGCGCCGTTGGTGGTCAGCTTCCTCAATCACCTCGAGACCGCACGCGCGAATGGGCCGAGCTCGCGAAACGTCCGTCTGGCCGCGATCAAGTCCTTCATGCACTTCCTGGAATATCGCGTGCCCTCGGCGCTGGAACAAAGTCGACGCATCCTGGCGATCCCGCCCAAGAAAGCCGAGACCCGTCTGGTCAGGCACCTGACCGTTGACGAAGTGCAGGCGCTCTTGAATGCCCCCGAAGCGACCGGGTGGGACGGCATGCGCGATCGCGCGATGTTACATCTGTGCTTCGCCGGAGGATTACGCGTGTCTGAGCTGGTCGGGCTGCGGCTCGCCGACGTCACGCTTCAACCACACGCCAGCATCCTCGTGCACGGAAAGGGGCGGCGAGAACGGGGCCTGCCGTTGTGGAAGGTGACAGCGGTCGCCATCCGCGCCTGGTTGGCAGTGCGAGGAATGGCGCCGGCGCCCGAGCTATTCCTGAATGCGCGCCGCCAACCGATGACCCGTTCGGGTTTCGAGTACATCCTGGACAAACACGTCCAGGTGGCTGCCACGTCATGCCCCTCGCTGTCTACGAAACGCGTGTCCCCGCACGTCTTGAGACACACGTGTGCCCTCACGGTGCTGCAGGCAACCAAGGATCTCCGCAAGGTCTCGCTGTGGCTCGGACATGCGCACATGCAAACGACGGAAATGTACACGCGCGCGGATCCGTCGGTGAAGCTGGAAGCCCTCGAAGCCATGATCGCGCCGCAGCTGCGATCCGGCCGTTTCCGGGCCACCGACAAACTGATCGCCTCGTTGTCGTCGCGCTCCGTTATGCGGAGCAGCACACCCTGAAACGGGTTGGCCAGCGGGGCCTCTGACGAAGAGGCCCCGCATAACACTCGACTCCGCATTAAACCTCCAATACGAGGAGTGGCACAACATCCTCGGAAACAAACCGATGGTCGACGCCCTCCTCAGCCGGCTCCGACACCGCTGCCACACGGTCGTCATCAAAGGCCCCACCCTCCGCGATCCCCAAGGCTGATAGCCGCTCCGACGAACGGCGCTACGACCGCGCGACGGGCGACTGCTCGGCACGCGCGCTGTCGCCGCGGCAGCGCCGTCTCTGCCCGGGCGCGTGCATTCACCCCCGTCAGGTCGGCCTTCGGCCGGCTTATTGACGGCGCCCCCGAGGGGGCGCGCATCTCTGGGGGCTACGCCCCCAGCCCCCCAAGATCGCGATCAGCATCTACCCAACACTGATCCTCCGGGTGGGTCGGTTTTCACGAGCAGGACTGGGTCAGTTTTGACGAGCGGCGAAGCGCCAGGATTCTCAACACCGGTTATGTGGCCGCGAATCATGCTCGCATGAACCTGTGATGGCGACCACTTGTTCGACGTCGGCTCACGGCACACAATCCGCGTCGTGGGCGGCAAGGGCCTCCAGCCAACGTGACTCGGGCGCTCCTGCGCGACGCCCTGGTTGGGTTGTCCGTCGCGAACCTCCTGTTCGTTCGCGTCTGGGCGGATCTGTTCGTCAGGACCGAAGACCTCTTCTACCTAGCTCAGCCGCCCGTACCGGAGGCCTACTGGCTTCCCGCCCTGGCCGTCGTCGTCTTGGGAGCCGTTTTCGTCATCCTGGGGCGGGCCGCTCGATCTGTGACGCTTCTCCATGGGTTCGGAAGGGTGGGATTTCTGGGAACGCTGTTTCTCGGACTGAACGGCCTGCGCAGCCTTTCGCTGGCACTCTCAATTCCCATCGAGTCTCTCGCGGGCGCCGGGCGCACTCGCGCAGTGTTGGGGCTCGGCGGCGTGCTCGCCATCGTGGGGTTGCTCATCGCAGCCCGATCCGAGCTGCTGGTTCGCTTGGCGTATCGATTTGCGCTCGCCCTGTCCTTGTTGGCGCCGATAACGCTGGTTCGCGCGATCTGGGACGGCGCGGAGATCGCTCGTGGTCATTGGGTCTACGCCATGCGCGATCGGCCCTCGGCGCCAGCGCTTGCACGCCCGTCCGGGTCTGCGGCGAGGGTGCTCGTCATGGTTTTCGACGAGCTGGACGAAAGCGTGGCGTTCTCCGAGCGGCCGGCGGGTCTCGATCTGCCCGCTCTCGACCGCTTCCGCAGTGAAGCGATCGCGTGCGAGAACGCTTACCCGCCGAGCTTCATGACGGACGTGTCGGTGCCGGCCATGTTGACGGGCCTCGATCTCAGCGGCACGTTCCCGCGCGGGCCGGGAGACCTCGGCCTCGCGCCACGCGGGCAGGCGGCGTCGCGCTGGAGTCGGACGCCTGACGTATTCAGCGCGGTTCGCGCAGCGGGTGTGGACTCGGGAATCGCAGGTTGGTACCTCCCGTACTGCCGCATCGTGGGAGACCGCGTGACGAAGTGCAAATGGTTCCCCTTCGCTCGGCCCCCGAGCCGCTTGACGCCAATCCTGGTCGGGATCTTGCACCGGCTCGTCGAGGTGGTCCCGGGAGCTCTTCGGACGAGCTTCGCAGGACGTCTCGGCCTGAAACCGCTGCGCAGCGCCTACGACGTGCCACCGAGCTGGCACCTAGCACAGCTCGGACGAGTCCGGCAGGCGGCGCTCGATCTGGCGCTCGATCCCCGAATCGGGTTCACCTACGTGCACTTTCCAGTCCCGCACGAACCCTT
>CAZVOI010000561.1:0-2034 GCA_964628275.1 uncultured Acidobacteriota bacterium
CGGTCGACGACCGCGATCGTGTCGCGCAGATCTTCTTCCTCCTCGGCCGGCAAGCCGAAGATCAAATTGAAGGACGGGCGGATGCCCACCTTGCCGCAGCGCTCGGCGGTGCGGTAGACGGTCTCGAAGTCGAGCCGCTTGTTCACGGAGCGCATCACCTTGGCCGAGCCCGACTCGAGGCCGAAGAAGATCCGTTTCAGGCCGCTGCGCGCCAGGGTAAGGAGCTCGGCGTCGCTCAACCGGTCGATCTGGTCGGTGCGGGTCTGGATGTAGTACGCGATGCCGAGATCTTCCCGGATCAGCCGCTCGGCGATATCGATCGAGCGGTCGCGCCGCACCAGGTAGTTGTCGTCGATGATGTCGATCACCTGCAGCCGGTGGCGGCGCGTCAGCTCGGCCATCTCGGCCACCGCCGTCTCGGGGAGCAGCGGCTTCCAGTTGCGGCCATAGACCGAAGCGTTCGAGCAGTACGAGCAGTCCCACGGGCAACCATGCGAGGTGCAGTAGAGGATCCAGCGCGTTCCCTCGCACTTCGCGGCGTACGGCTCGAACGGGACGATGTCGAACGGCCGCTTCGAGAGCGCGTTGATGTCGGTGTAGCCGCGATCCGCGTTCCAGACGACCTTGCCGTCCCGCTTCCACAGCGAGCCCGGGATTCCCTCGAGATCGCGTTCGCCCTTGGCGTAGCGCTCCACGATCTCCAGGAACGTGATCTCGCCTTGGCCCTTGACCACCGCGTCGAGGTACGGCGCGCGCAGCGTTTGCTCGGGCAGGATCGAGGCGTGCCAGCCGCCGGCCACGATCGGAAGCTCGGGCCGAGCCGCCTTGACCGCCTTGGCCACCGCAACACCCTGCGTGATCATCGGCCCCGTCACCATGCTGATGCCGAGGCAGATCGCGTCCTCGGTCTCGCGTAGCACCGCGCTCACACAGTCGGGCGTCACGGCGGAGTCCACGATCCGAACGTCGTAGCCCTTCTCGACGAGCGGCGCCGCGAGGTGGATCAGCGCGAGCGGCGGCGCGGCCTCGTCCGAGTAATAGGAGGGGAAGAACAGCACCACCTTAGGCGACATGGCATGGGTCCTTTCGGGCGCGTACGAGCTGCAGCAGTGGCGTGCCACGGAGCGATTCGAAGTCGCGACGGCCAGCGCGCTCGAAGGCCGGCAGCAGCCGCTCGTCGATCGCGGGCTCGTGGAAAACATCGCAGCGCAGCCCGGCGGCCTCGAGCGCGGCTTTCACTCTCTGGACCGAGGGCGGTGGCGCGGCGATCACGATGCGCTCGCCGTTCGCGCCCACGAAGCTGCGATGCCAGCCGCGCTCGCTGGCCACGGGATGCAGGTCGGAGGCGACGACGATGCCGCCGGGCCGAAGCACCCGCGCCATCTCGCGAATCGCCAGCTCCAGGTCCGACACGAACGAGAGCAGCAGCCCGGCGATTGCGACGTCGGCCGATTCGTTCCGAAGCGGCAGCTCGGTGGCGTCTCCGAGCACCGAGGGCCGCGGTGCCAGGGCCAGCATCTGCGCCGTCGAATCGATGGCGATCGCGCTTCGGGCGCCGAGCGCCAGAGCCAGACGCGCGTAGTATCCGGTGCCGGCGCCCAGGTCGGCCACGTCGAGGCCGGCGAGCGGCGGCAGCAGCGCCTCGGTTTCCGGGCGTTCCAGCGCGAGCAGCATGTTGCCGCGATCGTAAGCCGCCGCCGCTAGCGCGAACACCTTGCGCACCGCCGTTCTCACAGCGTCGCCTCGGCGGTCCGGTCGATCGGGGGACGATGCCGGCGCGCCGGCGGGGCATCGAAGCCCTGCAGCTCCGGGCTGCGGAGCTTCACCAGGCGATGCATGAGCTTCAGCTCGTAGGGCGAGCCGAAGCGTCGCGCGGCCCAGCGCCAGGACGAGAGCCCCTTCAAGATCGCCCGGAACGGCGCCGTGAAGCGAATGTCGGTGGCGGTCGGAAAGCGGCTCTTGATCACGAGCTCGAAGTCGCTGATCCGCTCGCGCAGGCCCTGCGGCAGCCAGGGCGTCTGTGGATCCTTCATC
>CAZVOI010000562.1:0-17185 GCA_964628275.1 uncultured Acidobacteriota bacterium
TTCTCCAGGAGGCCGGCGCTGTTCGGTCTGACACTGCCGGAGCCCTACCCGGCTCACGACTGGAAATACACGCATCCCGAGGTCCGCGTCCTCGCCAGAACGGCGCCGCAGTCGGACCCGGTTTCCTTGAAATAGCCTGACGGCCGCCGTCGGCGGTCCGGTGCTTTCAGAAGAACAGATTGAGCGCCAGGCCGAAGGCATTGACGTGGCCGACGCTCGAGCGGGAGTCGTCCTGGCGGCAGTAGTAGGTGTCGAGAATCGACTTGCCGCCCACCGGCCACTCGATTCCGCCGAAGTAGCGCTGGCGGTTCCACGCGTCGTAGCGGCTGTCGTAGGAGAACTCGACCATGGCATAAGGCGTGACGGCGCGCGAGCCCAGGGGGATGTCACGTTCGAGCCGGGTGCGGTTGCGGTATCGCCACGACCACGCGCCGTCCAGGTCGCGCACGTCGAGGCGATTGCGGTTGATCAGCAGGAAGCGCTCGAGAGGGTAGCGGCCCGTGGTCTCGAAGAGGATCCGGTGCTCCTCGTACTCGTCACGGTCGTCGAGGTCCCACGCGTAGCGATAGCCCAGCCGGAACGCGAGGTAGCGCCGCTTGATCACGTCCGGAGTGTCCCGCAGCCGCTGCCTCGCCAGCGGCTTCAAGAAGAAGTCCACGTGGCCCCCGACCATGCCCTCCGCAAAGTCGACCTCGCGGTTTCTCGCCAGCGTCGCGAGCAGGAACAGCCGCGAGCGGTCGCTGAGCGTCCAGTAGGCATCGACCTCGGGCCAGAACTCGTCGCGGGTGGTGTCTTCCTGGGCTTGGAGCGGAGCCGCAGCCAGGAGGACGGTCGCGCCTGCCAGAAACGCCGCGATCCACGGTCTCACGGATTCGTCGCGGTCCGAAATCGGTTCCAGGCGGCGATCGTCTCCAGCGTCAACGCCTGGATCACGCTGCGCATCTCGGCCTCGGGCAGGCTGCGCATCAGCGCGGTGCGGCCGAGCGCGACGTCGTCCGACTTGGGAGTCTTGGGATGGCCGCGGCCGAGCTGCACGCCGACGTCGTAGGCGATCTCCTGGAGCTCGTCCGACGATTCCAGCGACCCGATCACGACCTCGACGTAGTTGTCGGGCCAGGCGTGAACCCAGAGCGTCTTGTTGTCGAGATGGATCACACCCGGATACCGAAACGGCTGGTAGGCGATTCGGGCGTCGCCGGTGAAGACGCGCGAGGGACCGGGCTCGATGCGGACGCAGCCCACGCCCTCGCGATCGACCAGCTCCTTGGCCTCGAGGATGATGTCGTCGACGTCGTCCCAGGTGGGCCCCTCGACGCGCGCGAGGTACTTCGCGGACAACGCGCTGCCTACGCCTGCCCGCAGCCGGCCCACCTCTTTGACCCGGAAGAACCACTCCGGCAGGCCGGCGTTCTCGGCCAGCATCCCTTTCGAGAGCTCGGCGCGAGTGATGTCGCCCTCCGGCGTGTGCTCGGGAAGCGTCTCCATCAGCACCTCGGCGCGAGCCAGCGCGCGTGCCCGGTCGTAGTCGAAGTCGGCCTTGACCCGCTTCACGAACCGCGGCTCATTGGCCGTCAGTTCGGGGTCCACCAGGGCCCGCCGATAGCCGCTGCGGAAGGCCGCGTAGACGCGGTCGAGATCGGCGATCCAACCGCGCTCGCGGGCGGCGAGCTGAAGCGAGACTCCCAACCGGACGATGTCGACGTAGGCCGGGCCGCTGGCGGAGTCGTCGAAGTCGGTCAGCCCGCGTCCCAGGTCGGTCACCGCGTACTGCTCGACGTGGCAGTCGCCGTGCAGCGTGACCGCAGGCTGAGGACTCTTCAGGTTCTGGAAGCGGCGGCACACCTCGCGCGTGAAGGCTTCGTTGACGAACCGGAAGTAGCCGTGCGGCGTGGCGCGAAGCCGAGCCAACAGCGCCGGGTTGTTCCGGATCTCCCGCAGGTCGGCCTGGATGTCGAGCGGCTCGACCTTCGGAGCAGCGAGCGGGAGATGCCCGCAACCCCAGATCCCCAGCATCAGCGCTAGAGCCCCGGCCGCCCCTCCGGCTCTGCACGGCCGCTCGCTTGGCATTCGCAACAGACTCTAACGTGCGATCTTCGCCCCACCCACCCAGACCGACTCGATCGTGCGCGCGTTGGCGATGTCGTCGAGCGGGTTCTTGCCGAGAACGACCAAGTCGGCCCAGGCGCCGGGCTGCAGCGTGCCGAGACGGCCCGTGGCCTGCATGCAACGGGCGGCGTCGGTCGTGGCCGCCGCCAGGATCTGGCGCGGCGTCATGCCGGCCTCGGCCATCAGGCGCAGCTCTTCGTGCTCGAAGTAGCCCTGGAAGCGGCCCGGCGGACCCGTATCGGTGCCCATCGCGATCCGAACACCGGCATCCGAGAGCCGCTTCAGGTTGCGCTTGGCCATCTCCAGCGCCAGCTTGTACTGCTGCGCACTCTTGCTGGCGCGCACGACTCCCTGCCGCTTCGGGTCGCGAAGCTGGTCGAGGACGGACTTGTCGGCGTCGCGCAGGAAGAACGGGTCGGCGAAGAAAGCAGGCTCGAGCTCGTAAACGAACGTGGAGACCTCGCGCATCAGCGTCGGGCACACGCAGACGTCCTTGGCTTTGAGCAGCCCGATCAGCTCGTCGTCGACGTCCTTGTCGCGAATGCTGTGGGCCACGAAGTCGACGCCGGCCTTCAGCAGCCCCTTCGCGTCGTCCAGGTAATAGAGATGGGCCGCGACACGCAGCTTCTGCCGATGCGCCTCGTCGATCACCGCTCGGTAGACCTCGGGAGCCATCTTCGCGGTCGTGCCCAGGTTGTCGTCGACGCGGATCTTCACGAAGTCCGGCTTACGCGGCGCGAGCTCGGCGACCTGCCTGCGGGCTTCTTCCGGCGTCGCCGGAGCGAGCACCGGCCCCGACGGGAAGATCCGCGCCCGATCGGGCGCGCCCTTGTCTTGATCCTGGGCATCGCGCAGCCGGAACGCCGCGTCTTGATCGCCACCCAGGCTCACCACGGTCGTAATACCGTAGCGGGCGAAGAGCGCGAGCTGCCGCTTCACGTTCTCTTCGGTATAGAGTTCGGGGCCCGACTGCAGGCCGACGGTCTCGCCAACGTGGCCGTGAGCGTTGATCAAGCCCGGGATGATCGTCTTGCCCGCGACGTCGACCCGGTCGGCATCCGGCGCGATCGCGACCTTCGCGCGCGGACCGATCGCGCTCAGCTTGCCGTCGCGCACCACGATCACCGCGTCTTCGATCACCGTGCCGCCATCGACGACCCGCGCGCCCACGAAGACGGTCGCCCGCGAGGCTGAGCGGACCGACGGGACGATCAGACACAGGCCTAGGGCTGCTCCAAGAGCTCTTCGCATCCTCCAAGCATATACGCGCTCGATGGACGGGTGCGGCGGCGAGGGATAAGCTCCTCGGCGTTGGCTGAGCGACCGCCCGACGTCACGCCGTCGATCGTCAAGGACGATCTCAGCGAGGAGTTGCTCGCCGCGTATCTCGGCTCGTCCGACGTCGGGATCGACACCGAGACGATGGGCCTGCAGACGCTGCGCGACCGGCTGTGCCTGGTCCAGCTCTGCGACCGCAAGGGCACCGCCGCCATCGTCCAGATCACGCGCGGCTGCCTCGACAAGCCGCTCGCCGAACGCGCGCCGCGGCTCAAGCAGCTGATGGAGTCGCCCAAGGTCGAGAAGGTCTTCCACTTCGCGCGCTTCGACGTCGCCGCAGTGGCCCACTACCTCAACATCTCGGTGGCGCCGCTGTATTGCACGCGCACCGTCAGCAAGCTGGTGCGCACCTACACCGACCGCCACGGCCTCAAGGACTGCTTGTTCGAGTTCCTGAACGTGGAGCTGGACAAGGCGGCGCGGCACAGCGCCTGGTCGAACCCGACGCTGACACCCGAGCAGGTGCGCTACGCGATCTCCGACGTGACGCTGCTGCTTCCGCTGAAGGACAAGCTCGAGGAGCTACTCGCCCGCGAAGGCCGTCAGCAGCTCGCCCGCGAGTGCTTCGCCGCGATCCCGGTGATGGCCAAGCTCGACGTGATGGGCTACTTGAACCTGTTCGAACACTAGAGCAGCCCCTGGATCTCGCCGGGCTGCTTGGCCTTCAAGTCCTGGAGCGCCGCCACCAGCGCTCTGGCGCAGGCGCGGCAGTGCTCCAGCATCGCTTCGTCCGATGCCGCGGGATTCGCTGAGCCGTCCGCGAGCAGCAGCTCACGGCCCGCGACGGGCGGAAGGCACGCGCCGCCTTCGACGCGATGCGGTGGCCGCTTCTCGTACTTGAAGCCCGAGACGCCCGGGAAGGCGGTGTTCAGCAGGAACTCGATCACCCGCACGATCCGGTGCCGGTCGTCGCCGAGCAGCCGGCTGTCGGCGCGCACCGAGACCTCGGTGCCGCGCTCGGTGACCGCGATCGCGATCGCGATCGAAGTGCCTTCGATGCGCAGCAGCTCGCTCGCGATCTCGGCGATCACGTCGCGGTGATGTTCCTTGATCCGGCCGATCGGCGCCACGCGCACCGCGCCGGTGGTCTCCTGATTCTGG
Source organism: uncultured Acidobacteriota bacterium (assembly GCA_964628275.1). Taxonomy (GTDB): domain Bacteria; phylum Acidobacteriota; class Vicinamibacteria; order Fen-336; family Fen-336; genus CAZVOI01. The sequence continues at coordinate 4,546 of CAZVOI010000562.1, forward strand.
AAGGCGCGCGCGCGATAGTTGAACCACGACGGCGGCACCCGGTAGTCGCGCAGGTCGTCGAGCACCTCTTGGGTCGCGGGATCACGGGTCAGCTTCTCGAACATCCGGAAGTCCAGCGGTGTCGGGCCGTGCAAGAGCGCGCTGGTGTCGGTGTAGATGCCGAGCGCGGCGGCGGCGCGACCGGCGGGTCCGAGCGCCTCCCAAGCGTCGAAGGCGAGTCCCAGCGCCGCCATGAACGACGAGGTGGAGCCGACCGGCAGCCCGACGAAGGCGAGCTTGACCCGCTTCACGCCTTGAGCCAGGCACGCCGCCTCGACGTCTTCGGGATCGGCGTGGTGGTCGGCGACGAAGAAGAACTCGGTCACCGGCGTCACGCGCCCGGTGCTGCCGACGCCGAGCGGCGGCGAGGCGTCCACCATGCAGTGCAGCCCGCGCGGCAGCCGCTCGGCATTGGGATCGAAGAGCGACAACCCGATGCGCGCGACCAGGTTGCGATTCTGCGGATGGCCGAGCGAGCCGGTCAGGATCCGGACCTCTTTGGCGCCGAGCTGCTCCAGGATCGCCTTCAACATCACCGCGCTGCCGAGCGCGTCGGGGTCGCCGACCCATTGCGTGAAGATGTTGGCGCCGCGTCCGCGGATCTGGCGCGCCGCCCGTTTCAGGCCTCCGTAGGCGGCGTAGACCTGGCTCAGCGTCGCGAGGTTGTTGCGCGTGAAACGCTTGCCGAGGAAGCCACCGAAGCGGCGCAGCACGACACCCGACCCCGGCACGCGCAGCGGCCGCTTAAGGATGCTCGGGACGGAGCCGTTCCCGTTCTTGCCCTTGGGTCCGTTCTTTCCGTTCGTGCTCAGTGGGCGATCGCCTCCAGGGTGGAGCGGTCAGCGCCGCGCACGATCTCGCCGTGCATCTTGACCAGCGGCAGCGACCGGTGCACGAAGCGCTCGGCCAGGCGACGCCGCTCCGGAAAGCCAGTTGCCGTCGAGGCCAGGGCTTCGGCGGCGCGCGTGTAGGCGAGCATCGTGCACAGCCGCTCGGCGCTGAGCAGCGCATAGCCCAGCCGCTCGCGGTCGGGCGCGGGGCCGCCGAGCGCCGCGCGCGCCAGCGCCACAGCACCTGCGCTCTCGACGAGAGCGAAGCGAAAGGCGCGGTTGTACTCGTGCGCCATCTCGCTGAGCGCGTCGCCGAGCGTGTCTTCGGGGGCCGCCACGCGAACCACACCGGTCGCGAGCGACCACGGCTTCTGAAGCGACCACTTGACCTGATCCTTGAGCGACATCAGCGCCTGAATCTGGCTCGTGCCTTCGTAGATCGGCAGGATCAACGCGTTCCGGTAGTGGCGCTCGACCTGGTACTCGGAGACGACGCCGTAGCCGCCGTGGACCTGCACCGCGGCGCGCGTGATCCAGAGCGTGCGCTCGGCCCCGAACCATTTGACGAGCGGCGTGCGATCGCGCAGCGCGCGCTTCCACACTTTGACTTGCTTCGCGTTCCCGGCACCCGAGCGTTCGAGACCCAGGATGCAGTCCTGCAGCTCGGCGCAGCGATACACGAGCGCGCGCATCGCCGCCAGCTCGGCGCGCATGTCGGCGAGCAGGTCGGCCACCAGCTCGTGGCGTGCGATCGGACGCCCCATCTGGACGCGCCGGCCCGCGTACGACTCCGCGGCTTCGAGCGCCGCCTGCGAGAGACCCAGGCCCTGCACGGCGACCGCCACGCGCGCCTCGTTCATGAACGCCAGGATCTGACTGAAGCCGGTGCCGCGCGCGCCGAGCAACTCCGCCACGCTGGCGTCGAACGCCAGCTCGCAGGTGGCCGAGCCGCGGATCGTGCTCTTCTTCTCGGGCTTCGCGACGACGTAGTTGCGCCGGCCGTTCAGGGTGCGCGGAACGACCAACATCGAGAGGCCAAGCAGGCCCTTCGATCCCGGCTCGCTGCGCGCTAGCACCAGGCACATGTCGCCGCCGCCGTTGGTGATGAACTGCTTCCGGCCGCTGACCCGCCAGACGCCGTCCTCGAGCGAAGCCGTGGTCGAGAGGTTGCCGACGTCCGAGCCCGCGTCGGGCTCGGTCATCGCGACGGCGCCGGAGATCCGCCCCTCGGCGAGCGGCCGCACCCAGCGCTGGAGCTGCTCCGCGCTGCCACCGCGCAGCACCATCAGCGCGGGCCCCTGGTAGAACGCGTGCAGCAGCATCGTGTTCGTGCAGGCCCGGCCGATCAGCTCGGTCACCGCCACGCCGACCGTCATCGGGAAGTTGAAGCCGCCGTGCTCGCGCGGCAGGCTCACGGCCATGGCACCGAGCTGGCGCAGGCCCTCGATGTTGTCGAGCAGGCCCTTCGGATGCGCCACTTCTCCACCGGCGAAGCTCACGCCCTCGTCGTCGATCGCCAGCGCCCGTGGCGCGATCTCGTTGGCGGCGAAGGCCCCGATCTCGGCGAGGCTGGCCGCATACAGCTCGCGCGCCTCGGCGGTGCTCTTCGGGCCCTCGGGGTCGCTGAACCCCCGCTCCCAGAGGGGCACGAAGCCGTCCCACGCGATCCCGTTCCGGAACAGATGCTGCAGGTCCGCGTTGTCCGTGAAGAAGTTCATTCGTGGAAGGGCGTGCCGTGTTTCGCTTTCTCGCGCAGCATCGCGGCGGGCTCGAAGCGCTGGCCGTGGCGCCCGGCCAGCTTGTCTAGCGTCTCGGTCGCGAAGCGCGGCCCGATCGAATCGAGGTATCGGAACGGACCGCCCAGGAACGGCGGAAAGCCGAGGCCGAAGATCGCGCCCACGTCGCCGTCGCGCGGCGACCGCAAGACGCCGCCCTGCAGACACAGGGCGCTCTCGTTCAGGAACGCGAACAGAAGTCGTTCTTGGATCGTGCGCGGCTCCATGGAGCGGCGCGCTCCGCCCGAGGGCAGGAGCGCGTAGACCGAGGTGTCCACCTGCTTCTTTCCATTGTAGAGGTAGAAGCCCCGCTTGTTCTTGCGCCCGAGCCGGCCGTCCTCGATCACCCTGGCCATCGAGGCAGGCGGGGCGAAACGCTCCCCGAAAGCGTGATGCAGCACCTTGGCGACCTTGGCGCCCACGTCGATCCCGACTTCGTCGAGGAGCGCCAACGGTCCGACGGGGAACCCGAACGCGAGCATCGCGCGGTCGACGTCGTCGATCGCGGCGCCCTCTTCCACGAGCCGCGCTGCTTCGTTCAGATACGGGGCCAAGGCCCGCGTCGTATAGAAGCCGGGGGCGTCGCGCACCACGATCACGTGCTTGCCGAGACGGCGACCGAACCCGACCGCGGTGGCGAGCGCATCGGCTTCGGTGTGCTGCGCCTGGATGATCTCCAGCAGCGGCATCTTGGCGACCGGCGAAAAGAAGTGCATCCCGAGCACGCGCCCCGGCCGCTTGGCGTCGCGTCCGATCTCGGCGATCGGCAGCGAGGATGTGTTGCTCGCGAACACGCAATCGTCGCGAGTCGCGGCCTCGGTCTCGGCCAGCACGCACCGCTTCAGCTCCACGTCTTCGAACACCGCCTCGATCACCAGGTCCGCCGAGCGAAAGCCCGAGTAGTCCAGGCTCGGCGCGATCCGGTCCATGCGCCTCTCGATATCGAGTCGCGACAAGCTGCGCCGGCGGCGGCGCTCCTCGTAGGCCTCGCGCACGCCCAGCAACCCGCGGCCCAGCGCCTGGTGTGTCGCATCCTTCAACCGCACCGGCACGCCTGCGCGATCGGCGGCGACACCCGCGATGCCGGCGCCCATCAGGCCCGCGCCCAGCACGCCCAGCTTGCGCACCTCCCGACCCGAGACGGCTTCGGGGACGCCGCTGTCCTTCTTGATCGCCTGCGTCGCGAAGAAGACCGAGACGAGCGCGCGCGACACGGGCGTGACCGAGAGCTCGCCGAAACCGCGGGCCTCGATGCGCAGGCCCTGCTGCAGCGAGGTCCGCGTGCCCTGCTCGATCGCATCGATGGCGATGAGCGGCGCGGGATAGTGGCCGCCGGTCTTCTCACGCACGCTGCCGCGAGCCTTTCGAAAGATCATCGGCCGCGCTGCGCGCTCGAACAGCGAGATCCCCGGACGAGCCGGCTTCAAGGAACCGTCGGCGAGCTCGAGGGCGGCGCGCTTCGCGCTCGCGAGCAGGATCTCCGGCGCCACCACGTCGTCAACCAGGCCGGCCTTTCGAGCCTGCCAGGGCTCGAGCGCTCGACCCGTCAGGATCCAGTCGAGGCCAGCCCGGAGGCCGACCAGACGCGGCAGCCGCTGCGTGCCGCCAGCGCCGGGAATCAGCCCCAGCATCACCTCGGGCTGTCCGAGCGACGTCTTCGCGTCGTCCGTGACGATCCGGTACCGGCACGCGAGCGCCGTCTCCAGGCCTCCGCCCAGACAGGCCCCATGGATCGCGGCGACGACCGGGAACGGCAGCCGCTCGAGCCGCGACAAAACCTGTTGGGCGGCGCGCGACAACGTCTCGCCCTCGAGCGGGCTGCGGATGTCGCCGAAGTCCTTGATGTCGGCGCCCGCGATGAAGTTGTCGGGCTTGCCGCTCCGCAACACCGCGGCCTTCACGTCGCGACGCGTCTCGAGCTCCGCGAGCAGCGCGTCCAGCTCCTGCATCATTGCCTTGCCGAGCGTGTTGACCTTCTCGCCGGGCAGGTCGAGCGTCAAGACCAGCACGCCGCCTTCGTGAAGCTCGCTCGAGAACGCCGTCACGCCACGATCCCGAAGGCCCGCAGCGCCTGGATCGCCGACGCCGAACGGCCCATCTCGGCGAGCACCGCGTCCGTATGCTCGCCCGGGCCCGGCGCCGGGCGCGGCGTCGCGGCAGGCGTCGCCGACAGGCCGAACGGCAGGCCGACGGCCTCGAACGTCGCGTCGCCGCAGGGTTGAGCGACGAGCGCCCCGGAGTCACGGGCGGCGGCCACGGCCTGGTACGGATCCAGCACCGGCTCGACGCAGCAGTCGGCGGGCCGCAGCGCGCGCACCCAGTCGTCGCGATCACGGGTCGCGAAGCTGGCCGCGAACAGCGCCACGGTCTGGCTGCGCGCGGGCTCTTTCTCCCATTGTCGATTGATTCGATCTTGATGTCCCAACGCGCGGCACAACGCTTCCCAGAACTTGGGCTCCAGCGCGCCGACCGAGGCGTACCTGCCGTCGCGGCAGCGATACACGTTGTAGCACGCGTAGATCCCGGAGAGCTCGTTCGGCGTGGCGTCTTGGTCCTGGGCGCGTGCCGCCGGGATCGTCAACAGGCCCATCGCCGAACGCCAGATCGACGCATCCACGATCTGACCGCGACCGCTGCGCTCGCGCGCCTGCAGCGCCGCCAGGATCCCGATCGCGGCGTAGAGGCTTCCCGCCATGTCGGCGAGCTGCGCCGCGCCGAGCGCCGGCTGACCGAGGACGGACGGCAGCAGCGCGGCTCGCGCCTGGTAGTTCAGGTCGTGCCCGGCCACCGGCGCCATCGGCCCGGTCTGGCCGTAGCCCGAGACGGAGCAGTAGACGAGGCGCGGGTTCTGGGTCAGCAGCGCCTCGGCGCCCAGGCCGCGCTTCGCCAGGCTTCCCGGTCGAAAGCTCTCGACGAACACGTCGCCCGTCTTCGCCAGCTCCAAAACCAGGCGCACGCCGGCTTCCTGTCGAAGGTCCACCAGCATCGAGCGCTTGTTGCGGTTCAAGGCCGCGTGCACGGCGCTCTCGCCGCCGACCGCCGGACGGATCGCGCGGACCGGGTCGCCGAGCGGCGGCTCCTCGATCTTGATCACGTCGGCGCCGAGATCCGCCAGCAGCAGGGTCGCGTAGGGACCCGGGATGTAGCGGGTGACGTCGACGACCCGGAGGCCCTGGAGCGCGCTCACCTCTCGAGCACCATCGCGAAACCCATCCCGCCCTGGGCACAAACCGAGACCAGGCCGAGCCTGGCGTCGCGGCGGGCCATCTCGTTCGCCAGCGTCGTGACGATGCGCGCGCCGGTCGCGCCGAATGGATGGCCGAGAGCGATCGAGCCGCCGCAGACGTTCAGGCGATCGCGGTCGATTCTTCCCACCGGCGCGCCGCGGCCGAGCTTCTCGCGCGCCCAGGCGGCCGACTCGAGAGCCTGGATGTTCGAGGCGACCTGGGCGGCGAAGGCCTCGTGCATCTCGATCAGATCGATGTCGCCCAGCGTGATCCCGGCGCGGTCGAGCGCCAGCGGGATCGCGAGAGCAGGCCCCATCAGGAGCTGGCCTCCCGGATCCACGGCCGCAACCGCCCACGAGCGGACGAACGCGAGCGGGACATGCCCGGAGGCCGCGGCGTACGACTCGGACATGAGCATCACGGCGGCGGCGCCATCGGTGAGCGGCGACGCATTCCCCGCGGTCACGCTGCCGTGCCGCTTGTCGAACGCCGCTGGCAGCTTCGCGAGCGCCTCCAGGCTGGCGTCGTGGCGCACCAGGCCGTCCGAGGTCACCGCCGCGTACGAGGGCGGGACGTAAACGGCGCAGGTCTCTCGCGGCAGCCGGCCGTCGGCGATCGCGGCGGCGGCGTTTCGGTGCGAGCGCAGCGCGATCTCGTCCTGCTCCGCGCGCGAGATGCCGTTCTCCTTGGCCAGCTTCTCCGCGGAGTCGCCCATCGACAGACCGGTCGACGGCTCGGCGATCGCCGGCGTGCGCGGCACGAAGTCGCGCGGCCGCAGCAACGCGAACGCCAAGAGGCGCGCGCCGAGGGTCTTGGCGCGGGACGCATCGACGAGCGCCGCCGACATCTTCTTGGAGTGCAGGATCGGCGCATCCGACAGGCTCTCCGCCCCGCCGGCGATGCCGGCCTCGGCGTGTCCCGCCTGGATCGCGCTCGTCACGTCCGCGATCGCCTGAACCGCCGAGGCGCAAGCGCGGTTCACGGTGTGCGCCGGCGTCGCCGCCGGAAGGCCGGCGCGGAGCGTGACCTCACGCCCCAGGTTCGGCGCGAACGGCGAAGCGATCACCTGGCCCATCACCACGATCCCGATGCTCTTTGGATCGACCTCGCTGCGTTCGATCAGCTCGCGGGTGCAGGCGGTCGCGAGATCCAGCGCGGTCAGCTCGCGGAACTCGCTGAAGGCCTTGGCGAACGGCGTCCGGCAGCCAGCGACGATGGCCACCCGGCCGGGAGAACTCACGGGACGGCGATGCTAGCACCGCCGGGCCGACCACCGTTCAGGTGCGCTTCGCGCGGCCGGTATGCCACGCTCAACTGCTGGTAACCTTCGGCGCCGCACGGCCGGACATGGACATGAAATCGCTGCAGCGCCAATGGGACCGCTTCGGGCGCAAGGACCCGCTGTGGGCGGTGTTGAGCCTGCCCGAGAAGCGGCACGGCCGCTGGAACGAGCAGGAGTTCTTCGAGACCGGCCGGTGCGAGATCGAGGACGTGCTGCGTCGGGCGGGCGATCTCGGCAGCATGCCGCCTCGAGAGCGCGCGCTGGATTTCGGTTGCGGCGTGGGCCGCTTGACGCAGGCGCTGGCGGGAGTCTTCGACGGCTGCGACGGCGTCGACATCGCGCCTTCGATGATCGCTCTGGCCGAGAAGTACAACCGCTTCCCTGACCGCTGCCGCTACCACCTGAACGACCAGGCCGACCTGCGGCTCTTCGCTGACGCGAGCTTCTCGTTCGTCTACTCGAACCTGGTGTTGCAGCACATGCCGTCCGAGCTGAGCCGGATCTTCGTCGCCGAGTTCTTGCGGGTGCTGGCACCTGGCGGCCTGCTGGTATTCCACATTCCCGCCGAACCGTTTCCCGAGGCCGCGCAGGCTTCGCGCCGAACCGTATCCGGCCAGCCGCTGCCGGCTTCGGCATTCCGCGCCGAGATCCGCGTCGCCGAGCCGCCGAGCGGCGCGCCGGCAGGAGCGCCGCTCACTTTGAAAGCGACCGTCCGCAACCGCAGCGGGAGCCTCTGGCCGAGCCTTGGGTCGCCGGCGCCGATGCACCAGATCACCCTGGGCAATCACTGGCTCGACAAGTTCGGGAGCGTCGTGACGGTCTCCGACGGGCGCAGCCCGCTTCCCCACGATCTGGCTCCGGACGAGTCGGTCGAGTTGTTTCTGCGCGTCGTCCCCCCGCAGCCGCCGGCTGACTACGTTCTCGAGCTGGACCTCGTCCAGGAAGGCGTCGCCTGGTTCCAACAGCACGACTCGCCCACGCTTCGGCTGCCCTTCGATTCGCAAGGACAGCGGCCGGCCCGCGCAGCGGCGGCGGCGCCAGCGCCGGCGCCTGGCGATCAGCCGTTTCGGCTTCGCCACCCGCGCGCCTACCAGCTGGTTCAAGCGTTGGGTCTGAAGAGCGCTCTACGCGATGGGAAGCGCGCGGCCCAGCGCGCCGCCTGGCGCGCCCGCAGCCTGCGCCAGACGCTCACCGAGAAGGCACGCCGCGCGCTCGATCCGCCGATGCAGATGAACGGGATCGCGCGTGACACCGTCCTGAGCTTGATCGCGGCGCACGGCGGCCGCGTCGTCGACGTGGAAGCCGCCGAGCTGACGCACGCCGGCTGGCAGGCATTTCGGTACTGGGTTACGCGTTAGCGGTCAGCTCGAAGACGAGGGTCTTCGAGCCGTGCGACGCGAACCAGCGCACGCCCTCGTCCACCAGGTCCAGCTCGATCCGGTAGCGACCGGCGCGCTCGGGAACCGGCAGATCGAACGCCAGCTCGCACTCTTCGCCGGGCGCCACGTCGCGCGCGAGCGGCACGCGCAGATAGTCGAGATCGAGCAGGCGACCGTCTGCGTCCTGGAGCTGCGCTCCCAACCGTACGTGACCCTCCTGGCGATCCACGGATGCCAGCCAGCGCGTGTTGCCAATGTTGCGAATGCAGACCGTCGCGCGCACCGCCGAGCCAGCCGCGGCAGCCGGCGGAACGGGCCTGGCATCGAGCTGCGCCAGAAGCCGGCCCGGTGCGCGCGAATCGGGAACCGCGTCGTTGGTGGCGACCGCGAGATCCAGCGGCGCGGAGCCGTAGCTCTCGAACCAGGCGATTTGCTCCGCGACGAGGTCGAAGCGCATCACGAAGCGTCCTGTATCGGGCGGCGCCGGCATACGCACGTCGATCTCGCAAGACCCGCGCGGTTCGAGCGCCTGCTCGAGCCGAAGCCGCGCGTAGTCGCCGCTCTCGATCGACCCATCGGCGAGCAACAGCTTGACGCCCAACCAGACCGAGCCACGCTCACCGGCGGATCCCATGAACCAGGTCGTGTCACCGGCGTTCGTCAACCGAAGCCGCGTCACCAGCGGTGCGCCGGGCGTGACAGTGGCTTCGGGCCAAGCACCCACGCGCTCGATCGTGGCCGCCAGCCGATGCGGGTCGCGGCTGTCGCGATAGCCGTCCACGCTCAGCAGCACGTCGGTCGTCTTCGACCCGGTCTGCTCGAACCAGGCCACGAACTCGTCCACCATGTCGAGCTGGATGATGTAGCGGCCCGGCTCGGCCGGCGTCGGCACGCTCGCCTCGATCTCCAGCTCTTCGCCTGGAGCGACGTCGCGCGGCAGCCCAGCGCGCAGGAAGCCGACGCCGATGCGCTTGCGCTGGCCGTCGAGCAGATGCCCGCCCAGCATCACGTAGCCGCCGACCGGCGACTCCTGGCGGAGCCAAAGCGTATCGCCGGTGTTCTTCGCGCGCACCCGCAAAGGCACGCTGGCGCTCGCGAGAGCGTGCAGCTCATGAGCTTCGGCCACGATCGTGGCGTCGAGACGGCGCGGGTTGCGGCTGTCGAAGCGCGGCTCACCCTTGGTGAGGATCACGATGTAGAAGTGGCGCAGGCTCGCCTGCAGCGCGTGCATCGGGTAGACGCCGTCGTCGCCGTCCACCAGCCGGATGTACTCGTCGGCCGTCAGCGTCACCGCGGCGGGATCCGGGTATGGCTTCATCCACATGTCCCGGAAGCCGGCCTTCCGGGTCTTCTCTTGCAGCTCGCCCAGGTGCAGGTCGTTCTCGAGCACGCCGTGGGTCTCGGTCTCGTAGACCGACTGGTCCATGTGCGAGTGGCCCTCGCCCGGCTCGGCGAGCACGAGCCGTCCGCCCGGCCGCAGCACCCGAAAGAGCTCGGCGAGGACCTCGTCCTGATTGGGCACGTGGTGGAAGGAGTCGAAACAGACCGCCCGGTCGACGGCTTCATTCGGCAACGGCAGCTTGTGGCCGTCGTACGGGAGGAACTGCGGATCCAACTCCATGTGGTGGCGGCTGTCGCTGCGGAAGAGCTCCTCGCCCAGCGAGAGCGCGGTCGCGCTCACGTCCACCGACACGGTCCGGCAGCCCAGCCGGTTGATGCTCGACGACAGCCAGCAGCTCCCCGAGCCGAAGTCCAGGACACTATGGCCGACGCCGAGATCCAGCGCCGAGAGAACCAGACCGAGCCGATAGATGATGTCGGGCGTGTCGCGCACCGTGCTGAACGGCTTGTTCAGCACGTGCTTGCGGCCGGCCGCCTCGGCGGCGATCTTCTGCCAGTGGAGCTCCGCGTTGCGGTTGAACTCCTCCGCCCGCGACAGCAGCTCCGCTTCGCTGTAGCTCGGGTGAACGTGATCGTGCTTCTGCGTCGAGCCGAGAAGCTGCCGCTTCAGCGACAGCGGGGCCCAGCGCGCCGCGCGACGGCCGATCGGGGTTTCCGCGAGCCGGCGCAGGAAACGCCTGCCGGCACGGCTGCTGGAATTCACGCGACCGGGATGCTAGCACCGCCGGGTTATCATCCGCCGACGGGCCCGTAGCTCATCTGGATAGAGCACCTGGCTTCGAACCAGGGGGTAGGGGGTTCGAATCCCTCCGGGCCCACCAACCTCGCCGGCTCGGCCCGCGTCGTCACACCTCGACGTCGTCGAGCGACCGGTGCATCACGTAGGCGTCGACGAGCCCCAGCTCTCGGTGCTGGAACACGGCCGGCAGCGTGCCGACGACCCTGAAGCCGAGCCGCTGCCAGAGCCTCACCGCGGACGCATTGGTGCTGACGACGAAGTTGAACTGCATCGCGCGGAAACCGGCCCGGCGCGCCTCGCGCAGGCAGTGGAGGCCCATCGCCTTCCCCATGCCGCGCCCGGCCGCGCGCGGGTCGACCATGAACGACGCGTTCGCGACGTGGCCGCCGAGATCGCGTTGATTGGCGACGAGCTTGTACATGCCCACGATGCGGCCGGCGTCTTCGGCCACGAACGACCGGATGCCGGGGCCGAACCAGTACTGGCGCGCGTCCTCGCGCGCCGTGTCGGGAGCGAACACGTAGCTGGTGCCCGTCGCTACGACGGCCTGGAAGATCGGCCAGATCGCGTCGAAATCGGCCGGGACCGCAGCTCGTATCCTCCGCGTTCCGTCCATCGTTCCGATCGCTTTGTCGCTCAGATTGAAATGAATCGCACCGGATTCCCCACGTGTTGGAGGAAGCGCTCGAAATCGGCGAATGCCAGCGCGAAGGTTGCGGTGTTGTCGTTGGGATGAAAGCTGATCCGCGGCGCCAGCTTCAAATCGAGGTCGATGAAAACGCGGACGTGGCGATCGGTATCGTTCAGCAGACCGAACGGAGAAACCGACCCCGGGGTGACCCCCAGGTATTTCATCAACCGCTCGGGCGAAGCGAAGCTCAACTTGCCGTCGCCGATCTGCTCGGCGACCTGACGCAGGTCGGCGCGCTTCGTATGCGTCAGGATGACCAGATAGTGTCGATCGCCTCGCTGATTGCGCAAGAAGAGGTTCTTGGAATGCGCCGCGTCGATGCCGTGCCAGTGGGCTTCGGCTTCCGCCACGGTCGCGACCGGCGCATGCTCGTGTCGATCGAACGCGACGCCCAGCGACTCCAAGCAGTCGATAACCTGCTGCCGGCTGCTCAAGGACCCCCCGGCGGCGGCGTAATCGCATCCGTCAGCGGACTCGCCAGCTCGTCGTAGACCCGATGCAAGTACCAGGAGACCAGGTATAGATCGAACTGTTGGTTGGTCTTGGGATCGTCACTCGTGATGCGAGACCGCAGCTCTCGCAGGCTGGGCGCGATCGCCGCGATGGCTTCGGCCTTCCGGTACACCTCTGCTCCGTACCAGTGATCCCAGTGCCAATGCGAGTTCACGACGTACTTGACCGGTTGCTCGGTCAGCTTCCGGATCTCGGAAAGAACGGCTTCCGCGGCGGCAGGCGTTCCGTTCGTATCGAAGACCAGAACGCCCTCGCTCGAACAGGATCGCCACGGAGTTCCCGTCGAGGCCGACATCGCCATAGGGCGGGGTCATGAATAGGTAGATCCCGTCCGCGACCTGGACTCTCCGAGGTGGCTCGAGAACCTGCGCCCAGCCAAGCACCGGCACCAGCGCGAGGCCGAGCGCCGCGGTTCTGCGCGATCGTCGTCGCATGCCGACCCCTCTCTTCATCCGGTCGAATCGTAGCCGAGAGTCCCAAACGAACGGCGGCGAAAGCAGCTACGATCGCGCGTTGATCCCGCCAGCGAACGAAAACAGCGGCGTGACGCGGCACCTGGGCCTGCTTCTCGCCCTCGCGATCGCGGCGGCAGCCGTGGGCTTTCAGTTCCGCCAGCACGCCGACACGATCCGGGCCCACGACCGCTTCAACCTGCCCGCCTTCGATCCCTTCGTGTACGTCGCGATGGCCGAGCAGCCGGCGTTCTTCACGGTGGCGCCCTGGGGCTATCGGATCCTGACGCCTTGGATCGCGCACGCGTTTCC
>CAZVOI010000563.1:0-2569 GCA_964628275.1 uncultured Acidobacteriota bacterium
GCCGCGGCTCCCGACGTAGACCTCTTTATTGGGGCCAACCGGGGGAAGGTCCTGCCCTCCAACCCCGTCCCGCCCGCACAGGGCACGCTGCCGTCCTGGTTCTCGCTCGACGGGATCCTCGACGAGGTCCGGCTCTTCGACCGAGCACTCACTGCCGAAGAGGTCGCGCGCGCGGCCCGGCTCCCGGCGAACGCCCCGACGCCCGACATCCCGCCCCGGGTGATGCCCTCGGGACCCGCCGGTCCCGGGCGCTTCGGGGCTTACTACACCCGGCTCCGGTACTACGACGAGTGGGACGCCCAGTGGCCGGTCGCGGAGCACCCGGACGTGGTCGTCCAGTTCGACGGCAGCCCGGTGCGGGTGGTGTTCTGGCGTGGGCTGCGTTACTCGCCGGCGTGGGTGACGGAGAACGGCCTCTGGCTCGCCGACCAGAGCGGGGAGAGCGGCAACGACGAGGGCTGCGTCGAGCACATGCAGGACATCCACGCCAAGTACTCGCACGTGCGGGTCGTCGAGAGCTCGCCCGCCCGGGTCGTCGTCCACTGGCGCTACGCCCCGGTGAGCGGCCACGACCATAACTGGCCGGCGCGCGCGCGCAGCGAGTGGGCCTGGTGGGTGGACGAGTACTACACCTTCTACCCGGACGAAAGGTCCGCTGGCGGACCCCGGAGCCGGGGCACGAGTTCCCCTGGCTGCAGATCCAGGAGACGAGTGTGCTGTGTCACCCCGGGCAGCACGCGAAGGACGTGCTGCGCAACGACGCCCTCACGCTGCTCGACATCGACGGCCAGAGCGCCACCTACTCCTGGCCGGACGACGCCAGCCCCAACACGCGCGCGCGCCGCAACATGAGGCCGGACCCGAGCATCGTGCGCGACCTGAAGCCGGCGCAGCCCGTGATCCAGGTGGTGAACATGCGGTCCGAGGCGCGGCCGTTCGTGATGTTCGAGCCGGGCAACCAGCCCCTCGTCTACGTCGGCCGCGTGCGCGACGAGGTCACGAACTTCCCGGCCTACAACCACTGGCCGGTGAGCCAGGTCCGCTCGGACGGGCGTTTCGCCCAGGCCGCCGATCACGCCACCAGCTTCTCGATCTCGCAGAACCGGCCCACGCGCCACACCGAAGCCGGCGGCTTCGAGTGGGTCGCCATGCTCTACGGGGCGACCTTCGACGACCCGGCGAAGCTCGTGCCGCTCGCGAGATCCTGGACGCGGCCGCCCGAGCTGCGGGTGCTGCAGGGAGCGGTGGAGAACCGCGGCTACGATGTCTCGCAGCGAGCGTACCTGCTGCGCTGCTCCAAGGACGCGCCCTGCGGCGATCTGTCGCTGGAGCTACGCGCGGATCCGGGCTCGCCCCTGGTCAACGCGCTCCTGCTCCTCGAGGGCTTTGGAGATCGCGCGGTCGACGTCTCGATCGGCGGACAGCGCCTCGAGCCGGGCCATGCGCTGCGCACCGGCTACCGAAAGACCCTGGACGGCACCGACCTGCTCGTCTGGCTCGAGAAGAGCTCGACCGAACCGGTGAACGTCCGGATCACCCAGCGCCCGGCGCCGCGCTGAGCGCTCACTCCGGTAGCGGTCCCGGTGGCATGTGCGTCTCGAGGTAGCTGGTCATCAGGTCGTACACGTGAAGCGATGTGTTCTCGCCCTCGAAGATGCCGTGCGAGCGGTTCGGGTACGCCATCATCGTGAAGCGCTTCTTCGCCTTTACGAGGGCATCGATCAGGCGCTCCGTGCTCTGGTAGTGGACGTTGTCGTCGCCGGTGCCGTGCACGATCAGCAGGTTGCCCTTCAGCTGGTCGGCGAAGGTGATCGGCGAGCCGAGGCGGTAGCCCTCGGGGTTGTCCTCGGGCCGCGCCATGAAGCGCTCCTGGTAGATCGTGTCGTAGAGGCGCTGGTCGCTCACGAAGGCGACCGCGATCCCGGTCGAGTAGAGATCGGGATAGCGGAACAGCACGTTGAGCGTCATCTGCCCGCCACCGCTCCAGCCCCAGGAGCCGACACGCGCGGGATCGACGAAGGGCCACTCGCGGATCTTGCGCACGGCCGCGGCCTGGTCTTGCGAGGCCAGGATGCCGATCTGCCGGTAGATCGACTTGCGCCAGGCGCGGCCGCGCGGCGCCGGCGTGCCGCGGTTGTCCAGGCTCGCCACGACGTAGCCGCGCTGCGCCAGCATCTGGTGCCACAGGTAGTTGTTGCCGCCCCAGCGGTCGAGGACGGTCTGGCCGGCGGGCTCTCCGTAGACGTGGACGAGCAGCGGGTAGCGCTTTCCCGGCTGCATCTCGGGCGGCTGGATGCGCCAGCCGTCGAGCATCACGCCTTCACCGATGTCCACGCGGAAGAACTCCGTCGGTCGGCGCTTCAGCGCCGCCACCTTCTCGTGCAGCCGGGCGTTGGCGGCGAGGGTCCGGACCCGCGTGTGCTCGGGAAGCCGGACGAGGTCGGTCACCGGCGGAACGTCGAAGCGCGAGTACGTGTGGAACGCCCAGCGTCCGTCGGGCGACACCTGGTAGGAGTGCGTTCCCGGCTCGCTCGCGGGCGTCAGGCGCTCGGCCCGGCCGCGCCCGTCG
>CAZVOI010000564.1:0-6814 GCA_964628275.1 uncultured Acidobacteriota bacterium
TCCACACCGGCGGCTCGCCGAAATCCCCGGAGGCCGAATACGTCTACAAGCTGTGGCTGGCGCACGGCATCACCAGCGTCCGCGGCGTGCCGTTCGGCGAGTTCGACTGGTCGCTCGCCGAGAAGGCGAAGAGCGCTGGGAACGAGATCACGGCGCCGCGCCACGTCAGCTATCACCGGAGCGGCAGCGGCTGGGACAAGGGCCCCGTCAACACGGAGCAGGCGGCGCGCGAGTGGGTGCGCTGGGCGGCCGAGAAAGGGATCGACGGGCTGAAGCTCGGCGCGCACCGCCCCGAGATCATGGCGGCGGTGCTCGACGAGGCGAAAAAGCTGGGCCTCGGCTCGACCGCGCACCTCAACCAGACCGGCGTCGCGCAGATGAACGCGCGCGACGCGGTGCGGCTCGGTCTCGGCACGATCACGCACTTCTACGGCATCTTCGAGGCGATGTACGAGAGGAACGACGTGCAGCCGTTCCCGGCCGACTACAACTACAACGACGAGCAGTGGCGCTTCGGCCAGGTGGCGCGCCAGTGGAGCCTGATCCCGGGCCGCGGCAGCAAGGCCTGGGACGACCTTCTCGACGAATTCCTGAAGCACAAGACCGTGCTGGACCCGACGATGACGGCATACCTGGCGAGCCGCAGCGTCATGTACCGCCGCGCCGAGGAGTGGCACGAGAAGTACACGCTGCCGTCCTTGTGGGACTTCTATCAGCCGAGCCGCGTCAACCACGGCTCGTACTGGTACGACTGGACGAGCGCGGACGAGATCGCGTGGAAGAACTTCTACCGGGTGTGGATGCAGTTCCTGCAGGACTACAAGAACAAGGGCGGCCGCGTGACGCCCAGCTCCGACGCCGGCTTCATCTACAACACCTACGGCTTCTCGACGATCGAGGAGATGGAGCTGTTCCAGGAGGCCGGCTTCCATCCGCTCGAGATCTTCCGCGGCGCGGGGCTGCACGCTGCCGAAGCCCTCTACGAGCCGAAGGGCAAGCCGATCGACCTCGGCGTGGTGCGGCCGGGATTGCTGGCCGACCTGATCGTGGTGCCGCAGAACCCGATCCAGAACATCAAGACGCTCTACGGCATCGGCGCCGTGCGTCTCAATGACAAGACCGGCAAGGCGGAACGCGTGGGCGGCGTGCGCTGGACGATCAAGGACGGCATCGTCTATGACGCGCGCAAGCTCTTGGCCGACGTCGCGCGCATGGTCGAGAAGCAGAAAAAGGAGCGCGGCATCACTGCGTTGCCGCAGATTCCGCTGCCTGTGCCGTGAATCGTACAGCCTGCCGAACGCCTGGAGGCCGGCTTATCGAGGGATCAGCAAAATTCACTTCCCTCGCCCGATGGATTCCAGTACGTTAACGACAGCACCCCATCGTCGGACGGAGGTCGATATGAAGCGAATGCTCAGAGCGGCGGCGTGGACTGCGTCGTTTTTGATGTCGGCGGCGCCGGTCGCCGCCCAGATCACGACCGGGACGATCACCGGCGCGGTCAAGGATCCGAGTGGCGCGCTGCTGCCGGGGGTGAGCGTCACGATCACGGGCGAGCACCTGATCGGCGGCGCGCAGACGCGCGCGACCGACGTGGCCGGCGCCTACCGCTTCGACCGGCTGCCTCCCGGCAGCTACGACCTCAAGTTCGAGCTCGCCGGCTTCAAGGCCGTCGAGCGCAAGGGCCTGCTCATCAACGCCGCCTTCACGGCGACCGTGGACACGGCTCTCGAGGTGGGTCGGATGGAGGAGACAGTCACGGTCACCGGCGAGTCGCCGACCGTCGACACCAAGTCCAATCTTCAGCAGACGGTGATGAGCCAGGAGTTGCTCGAAGGCATTCCCACCGGCCGCGATCCCTGGTCGGTCGCCAAGCTCATCCCCGGCGTCCTCTCCAGCACCTACGACGTGGGCGGGACGCAAGGCATGCAGCAGAGCACGCTCGTGGCGCACGGCTCGCTTTCGGCCGACAAGATGTTCGCGATCGACGGCTTGTCGGTCAACTGGCCGGGCGGCAACGGCGGCTTTACGATGCTCTACTACGACCAGGGCATGTTCGACGAGATCAACTATCAGACCGCGGCGATCCCGGCCGAAGTCGCGTACGGCGGCATCTTCATCAACATGATTACCAAGAGCGGGAGCAATCGCTGGAAGGGAGACCTGCGGGCGTACTTCGCGAACGACAGCACCCAGGCGGACAACAGCCAGACCGACGAGCTGAAGCGGCTCGGGTTCGCGGGCGGCAGCCCGATCGAGCATGTGTACGACCTGAACCTGGCGGGCGGCGGGCCGCTGGTGAAGGACAAGCTCTGGGTCAACGGCTCGGTCCGTACCTGGAGCGTCAACCGATTGACGCTCGGGGCGCGCAACCCCGATGGCACCCCCGCGATTGACGACAACCGCATCCGTAACTACTCGGGGAAGCTTCTCTGGCAGGTGGCTCCCGCGCACAAGCTGTCGGGCTCGTACAACTTCGACGACAAACAACGCTTCCATCGGCGCGACCCACCGCCGGCCTTCGTCGAGGACCGCGCCACCGTGCATCAGTTCAACCCCGCGGCCACGGGCCAGATCAAGTACACCTACACCAAGAACCAACTGATGTTCGATTCCGGCCTGGGCATGATGGACGGCGTGACTGAGTATCAGTACCAGAAAGAGGTCCAGCCCGGCGACCTGCGCCGCGAAGACTCTGTCCGCAACTCGGCTTCAGTTGCGGCCAATCGCTACCAGAACAACCCCAACTCGCGCATCCAGTTCGACAACACCGTGACCTACCGCGTCAGCGGCTCCGGAGGCGAGCACGTGCTGAAAGGCGGCGTCCAGTATTCGCGGCTGAAATTCCTCGACGAGTACAGGGTGAACGGCGACCTGTACCTGCTGTTCAACGACGGCGTGCCGAACGCGGTGCGCATCTGGAACACTCCGGTCGGCAACCTGAGCCAGGAGCGCCAGCTCGGTTTCTTCGCCCAGGACGCCTTCTCGTTGACCTCGGGCCTGACCCTCAACGTCGGCCTGCGCTACGACTTGAACAAGGGCTGGATCCCGGCGCAGTCCAGTCCCGCCGGCACGTTCGTCGCAGCGCGCAACATCGACCAGCGCGACGTGCTCGACCAGAACATGTTCGCTTTCCGCACCGGCATCGTCTGGGACGTCGCGAAGAACGGCAAGACGGCGATCAAGGCCAGCTTCAGCCGCTACGCCCAAAATGTCGGCATCGACCGCGTCCAGCTCGTGCATCCCTTCGCGTGGACGAGCGGCACCCGGAGCTGGACCGATCGGAACGGCGACCGCCTGGCGCAAGCCGACGAGCTGGGCACGTTCACGGGCTTCGCCGACGTGGCCAACCGCTACCCGGACGCCAACGGTCCCGACTGGCCGTTCTCCGACGAGATCACGGTCGGCATCGAGCGGCAGCTTCTGAGCGACGTTCGCGCCGCCGTCGTCTACTACCACCGGACGAACCGCAAGCAGGTCGGCTTCCGCAACGCAACGATCCCCACGAGCGCGTACACGGCGCAGTCGATCAACGTGCCGGGAGCGCCGACTGGGCCGGGCGGCAGCGTGACCTTCTACAACCTGAACCCCGCCTTCTTCGGCGCCGCTTTCGTCGGCAACCTCTACGACAACCAGGACATCCTCGACACCGAATACAGCGGCGTCGAGTTCACGCTGGCCAAGCGTTTCTCCGGCCGCTGGCAGATGCTCGCGGGCCTGACCCTCGGCAGCAACCGCGGCGGCGCCGTCGGCGGCGATCTCAACGATCCTAACAACTCGCAGAACTTCCCCGAAGGCATAGTCGGGTTCGACTCCAAGTACGCGCTGCGGCTCTCGGGGAGCTATCGCTTCCCCGGCGATCTGAACCTGGCGATGACCCTCATCTCGAACGGCGGCTACGCGTATCAATCGACTTACACCATCACGCGCGCGGTGTTCCCGACCCTGACCCGCGCGAGCCAGACGGTCCGATTGAGCGAGCGCGGCGACGAGCGGCTTCCCGATGTGACGATGCTCGACCTGCGGCTGTCACGGGCGTTCAACATCGGCCGCGGGCGCTCGATCAACCCGCAGTTCGACTTCTTCAACGTCACGAACGCCTCGACCTTCCTGAACGTCAACCCAGGCGTCGGTTCCGTGTACCGCGTTCCGACGGAAATCCTGGCGCCTCGCATCATCCGCTTCGGACTCGCCGTGATGTTCTAGAACGCACCGGCTGCAACTCCGCGCCGAACCCATTACGATTCACCGCTGGATCGCGGAGGGCGATTGGAATTCTCGGGTGTGTTCTCGGTCCTGCCGACGCCGTTCGACGGCCAAGGCAAGGTCGATACGGCGGGTCTGCGGCGCGTCGTCGAGCAGTTCCTGACGGCCGGCGTGAACGGCTTTACCGCGCTCGGCGTGACGAGCGAGGCGGCGCGCCTCACCGAGGTCGAGCGCGCGCAGGCGCTCGACACCGTGCTGAAGGCGGCCGCCGGCCGGGTCCCGATCGTGGCGGGGACGACAGCCGACGGGCTCCACGCCTGCCTGGAGCTCTCCCGCCAGGCGAAAGCCGCCGGCGCCGCCGCGCTGATGATCAGCCCGCCGCGCGCGCCCAAGCTCAACTCGGACGCGGTGGTCGCGCACTACCGCGCGGTCGCCGACGCCGTGGACCTTCCGATCGTGGTCCAGGACTACCCGCCGATCTCCGGCTTCGCGATGGAGGCCGCGCTCCTGGCGCGGATCGCAAAAGAAGTCGAGCGGGCGCGGGTGATCAAGCTCGAGGACCCGCCGACGCCTCCCAAGATCGCGAAGATCGTGGCGCTGGCCGCGGCCGACGGCGTGCCGGTTCGGATCTTCGGCGGCCTCGGCGGCGTGTTCCTCTTCGAAGAAATGCTGGCCGGCTCCGCGGGGGCGATGACCGGCTTCGCGTACCCGGAGGCGCTCGTCGAGATCGTGTCCAAGTATCGTGGCGGCGACGTCGAGGCGGCGGCCCAGGCCTTCTACCGCTACGTGCCGCTCTTGCGCTTCGAGTTCCAGGAGGGCGTCGGGCTAGCGATCCGCAAGGACGTGCTGCGGAGGCGCGGCCTGATCGCGGACGCGAGCGTACGCGCGCCCGCGTCGCCTCTCGACAAGGGCACAGCCGCGGCGCTCGAGCGCGTTCTCGCGTGGACCAAACAGCAGGGGGCGGCATGGATCTCGGTCTAGCCGGGAAGGTCGCCATGGTGGCGGGAGCGAGCCGCGGTCTCGGCTTCGCGGTGGCGCAGGCGCTCGCGGCGGAAGGCGCGCACGTCTCGATCGTCTCGCGCGACGCGGCCGCAGTGGATGCCGCCGCCAAAGCCATCCAGAACGGAAGCGGCGGCCCAGCCACGGTGCTCGCGACGCAAGGCGACGTGACGTCGGCCGACGCGATCGCGGCCTGGCACGCGGCGACGATAGCCAAGTTCGGCGGCGTGGATCTGCTCTTCACCAACTCGGGCGGCCCGCCCGCCGGCGGCGTGCTCGCTTTCGACGACGCCGGCTGGCAGAAGGCCTTCGAGCTGCTGCTCTTGAGCACGGTGCGGATGGCGCGGCTGGCGGTGCCGTCGATGCGCGCGCGCGGCGGCGGCGCGATCCTGGTCGGAACGTCCTCGTCGGTGAAAGAGCCGATCCCCAACCTGGGCCTCTCGACGGTGCTGCGCGCCGGCGTCGCCGCGTTCGCCAAGAGCCTGTCGCTGGAGCTGGCGGCCGACAAGATCCGCGTCAACCAGTTGATCCCGGGCCGGATCGAGACCGACCGGCTGCGCGAGCTCGACGGGATCAACGCCAAGAAGGCCGGCGTCACGCCCGCCGAGCAGGCGGCAAAAACCGCCGCGGCGATCCCGCTCGGCCGTTACGGCCAGCCCGACGAGTTCGGCCGCGCCGCGGCGTTCTTGCTGTCGCCCGCCGCGTCCTACGTCACCGGCGCCACCCTTCAAGTCGACGGAGGACTGATCAAGGGCCTATGAGCATCATGCGCAGCGTGCTGCTGGCCGGCTCGCAGAACGCCTGGCTCCGCGACCACGCCGTCCGCTACCCGTTCGTGCGCCGCTCGGTCTCGCGCTTCATGCCCGGCGAGAAGCTCGATGACGCGCTGCGCGCGACGGCCGAGCAACAGCAGCAGGGCATCGGCGCGATCCTCACCGAGCTCGGCGAGAACCTCACCAAGATGGAGGAA
Organism: uncultured Acidobacteriota bacterium; assembly: GCA_964628275.1. Taxonomy (GTDB): domain Bacteria; phylum Acidobacteriota; class Vicinamibacteria; order Fen-336; family Fen-336; genus CAZVOI01. The sequence goes on from CAZVOI010000564.1 coordinate 6,176, forward strand.
GCCGACGCCGTGGTGCGCCACTACGAAGGCGCCTTCGACCGGATCGCGGCTCAGAAGCTGCCGGCGCAGATCTCGGTGAAGCTGACCCAGCTCGGCCTGGATCTCGACAAACAGCGCTCGTTCGAGAACCTGATGACGCTGGTCCGGAAGGCCGAGACGACCGGCAACTTCCTGTGGATCGACATGGAGTATGCGCACTACGTGGACGTCACCCTCGAGCACTTCCGCCGCGCGCGCGAGAAGTCGGACAAGGTCGGCATAGCGATACAGTCCTGCATGCGCCGGACTCCGGCCGACATCGACGCGCTGCTGCCTTTGGCTCCCGCGATCCGCCTGGTCAAGGGCGCCTACGCGAATCCGCCCGAGGTGGCCTTTCCGAGGAAGGCCGACGTGGACGAGGCGTTCTACGAGATCTCCACGCGCATCCTGACCCACGAAACCGTGTCACGCGGCGCGCTGCTGCACGTGGCGACGCACGACCCATCGCTGGTCGCCCGGATCCGCGAGTTCGTCGCGAAGCAGAAGGTGCCCCAGGCGGCCTACGAGTTCGCCATGCTCTACGGCATCCAGCGCGGCCTCCAGCAGCGCCTGGTCGCCGAGAAGGAACGCCTGCGCGTCCTGATCAGCTACGGCGAGTTC
>CAZVOI010000565.1:0-2941 GCA_964628275.1 uncultured Acidobacteriota bacterium
TCTGCCAATGCGTGCTTGACCGCGCGGTGCGGCACCCGCTAGCGTAGCTGTCGACCAACGTCAAAGGAGAGCCCATGCGTCACGCGCTCGCCGTCCTCGCGCTGCTCGTCCCAACAGGCAGCGACACCACGACACCGCCCACCCTCCGCCTGCCCGACAGCATCAAGCCTGTCCGGCAGGCGGTCGAGTTGAGCGTCGACCCGAGCCTGGAGACTTACTCCGGCACGGTCGAGATCGAGATCGAGGTCGCCAGGCCGACGAGCGTCCTATGGCTGAACGCCACCGGCCTGAAGATCACGAGCGCATCGCTCGGCCGGCCCGACGGCCTGCGCCCGGCGCAGGTCGTCCCCGGCGGCGACGACTTCGTCGGCTTCGCGCCCGAACAGGCGCTGGCCGCAGGCCCGGCGCGCCTGCGCGTCTCGTTTGAAGGGGTTGCTTCACGTCGGGACAATGAGGGCGTCTTCACGATGAAGGAGGGCGATGAGTGGTACCTCTTCACGCAGTTCGAGGCGATCGCCGCGCGCAAGGCCTTTCCCTGCTTCGACGAGCCTTCGTACAAGATCCCGTGGCAGCTCACGCTGCGGGTCCCACGCGGCATGCTCGCGCTCTCGAACACACCTGCCACGTCCACGACCACTGAAGAGGGCCGCGATGTGGTCCGCTTCGCGCCGACGCGCCCGCTTCCGAGCTACCTGGTGGCACTCGCGGTGGGTCCATTCGACCTCGTCGATGTCGGCCCCTCGGGCCGCAACCGCACGCCGACCCGCCTCGCCGTGCCGAAGGGCCGCGCCGGCGACACTGTGTGGGCACGGGAGTCCACACCCCGCATCCTGGCGCTGCTCGAGGACTACTTCGACCGGCCCTACCCCTACGAGAAGCTCGACCAGGTGGCGATCCCGGGCGTGGGCTTCGCGATGGAGCATCCCGGCCTCGTGACCTATGGGCAATCCCTGATGGTGCAGCGCCGATCCGAGGAGACGATCGCCTCCCGTCGCGACTGGGCGAGCATCAGCGCCCACGAGCTGGCCCACCAGTGGTTCGGTGACCTGGTCACGATGGCCTGGTGGGACGATACCTGGCTCAACGAGTCGTTCGCCAGCTGGCTCGGCGAGAAGGTGACCGACCGCTTCCACCCCGATTGGGGGGTCGCGGTCGAGCGCGCGGCGAGCCGGTCCGCCGCGCTCGAGGCGGACAGCCTCTCGACGGCGCGGCGGATGCGTCAGCCGATCGCGTCGAACGACGACATCCACAATGTCTTCGACGGGATCACGTACGCGAAGGGCGAGGCCGTGCTGGAAATGGTGGAGGCGTGGCTGGGCGAGGGCGTCTTCCGCCGCGGCGTCCAGGCTTACATGGACCGCCACGCGTGGGGGAACGCGACCGCGGCCGACTTCGTCGCCGCGTTGTCCTCCGCGGCCGGGCGCGACGTTGGCGTCGTTCTCAGCACGTTCCTCGACCAGACCGGCGCCCCCGTCATCTCGGCGGAGGTTCAGTGCGGAGGCGTGCCCCGCGTCCTGCTGTCGCAACGGCCGTACCGGGCGCTGGGCTCGCCCGCGGAGCCGAAGACGTGGAACGTGCCGGTGTGTGCGCGGGTAGCCCGGCGCGACGCGCCCGCCTGCAGCGTGCTGTCGGGAACGACCGGCGAGATCCGGCTCGACGCCGGGGCCTGCCCGGACTGGTCCTTCGCGAATGCCGGCGCCGCCGGCTACTACCGGACCGTGCAGAGCGCGAGCGACGCCCGCCGCGCCCTCGAGGCTGCTCACCTGACGGCCGCGGAGCGCGTGGCGCTCGCGGGCGATCTCGACGCGCTCGTGGCCTCGGGCGACGTGCTGGCCGGTGACGCGCTCGCGCTCGTGCCGGTGTTGGCTCGCGATGCGGACCGGCATGTGGTCGATGCGAGCGTCCGCCTCGTCCGCGACCTGGAACCGCTCGTGCCCGACGCCCTGATGCCCCGCTTCGAAGGCTTCGTCCGCGAGCTCTACGCGGGCCGTGCCCGAGAGCTCGGCTGGTCGGCCCAGCCCGGCGAGAGCGAGGACGTGCGACTGCTCCGCCAGTCGGTCGTCGGCGTCAGCCTGCGCCTCGGTCGCGATCCGCAGTTGGAGCGGGAGGCTGTCGCTCTCGCGGGTCGCTGGCTCGACGACCCGTCCGCCGCGGACTCGGACCTCCTCCCCGCAGTGCTCGCCGGCGCCGCCGGCGCCGGAGACCGGGCGCTCTTCGACCGCATGCGGGAGGAGGTCTTGCGCAGCACGGATCGCGAGCAACGTGAGCGCCTCTTCAGGGGTCTCGGCGCGGTACGCGACCCCGGCCTGGCCCGCGAGGCGCTCGCCCTGACGCTCGAGGAGCGGCTCGACCCGCGCGAGTCCGTCCGGATCCTGGGGGTGCTCAGCTCGCAGCGCGAGACGCGGCGCGCCTCCTTCGACTTCATGAAGGCCCACTACGACGCGCTCGTCGCCCGCCTCCCGCGCGGCGAGTTCTCCACGCCGGCCTACTTCCCCTGGATCGGGGCCGGCCTGTGCGCCGACTCGACCCGCCAGGAGATGGAGGGCTTCTTCAAGGAGCGAAGCGCCGGCGTCGCCGGGGGACCGAGGATACTCGCGCAGGCCCTCGAAGACGTCGACCAGTGCGTGGCCCGGAAGAAGGTGCAGCAGCCGGGCCTGGTCGCCTTCCTCGAGTCTTAGACCGACAAGGGACCAAGCCTTTCACCGTGCCTCCGTGGGCGCCGCAAGGCCGGCTTCGTGTGGCAGACGCGGCCGTTCACCGGGCTCGTTCAGCCGGGCGCCTCGCCCGGCAGCGCCGCGCTCAGCGCTTCACCGCGATCCCCAAGACCTCGAAGCGCGCTCCGAACAGCAGACTTCCCGATCCAAGGAAGGCCCGGGCTGGGAACTCCTTGGTGAAGTACGTTCGATACACGGCGTTGAAGGCGTCGAAGTGACGCACGTCC
>CAZVOI010000566.1:0-5988 GCA_964628275.1 uncultured Acidobacteriota bacterium
TACTCGGACTCGCGCATTCGGCGTTCCAGGACCTGGGACGGATCGAAGCGTTCGAGCCTCAGGTAGTGGTCGGCGGCCTGAACCAGCGCTTCCGCCGGTACCAGGCCCACGATTTCGCTGCCGATCACGTTCACGCCGTAGCGTTCGGCTTCGGCCCGCACCGTGTCGAACACGCGATGCAACGGCGTCCTGGTCACGTCGGTCATGTTGATCGACACCTGTGCCACGCCGCGCTCCTGGAGCAGCAGGCCCATCGCCTTCACGTGGCGGTAGCCGCCGCTCGAATGCCGGATCGCCTTGGCGATGCGCTTCGCAATCTCGACGTCAGCCGTGCCCAGATTGATGTTGTAGGCGACCAGCGGCGGACGCGCGCCAATCACGGCGGCTCCCCCCGACACGTGCGGTTGCGCCGGGCCGAAGTCGGGCGCCCACAGCGGGTCCTTCAGCTTCTCGGCGAGGCCCTCGAACTGACCGCGGCGGATGTCCTCGAGATTGCGCCGGTGCGCAGCGGTGGCCGCTTCCTCATACAGAAAGACCGGCAGCGCGAAACGCTCGGCCACCGCCGCCGCGGTCTCACGCGCGAGGGCCACGCAGTCCGCCATCGTCGCGCCTTCGATCGGGATGAACGGCACCACGTCCACGGCTCCGAGGCGCGGGTGCTCGCCTTGGTGCTGGCGCAGGTCGATTGCCTCGAGCGCACGCTCGAAGAGCAGCAGGATGGCCTGGCGCAGCGGTTCGGCCGCGCCGGCCAGCGAGAGCACGCTGCGGTTGTGGTCTTTGTCCGACTGGACGTCGAGCACGCGCACGCCGGCGATCTGCTTGAGCGCCGCGACCGCCGCGGCGACGACCTCGGGGCGCCGGCCTTCGCTGATGTTCGGGACCGATTCGATGATCTGCGACATGGCGGCCTAGCTTACTTCCCTCTTGAAAAACGCAGGTGCTTCTCCGCATAATGCCCGGAATGAGATGCCCCGCGTGCGGCGAGGCCCTGGCGCCCGCGGAGCCTCGCTGTCCCGCCTGCGGGGCGGTGCTGGCGGCGCCCCAGGAAGGCGCCCTGGCGCCCGACCTCGACCGCCTGGCCTCAGCCAACGAGATGCCGGTGAGAGACGTGCCCGCGTTTCGGAAGCGCGAGCCGGCTTGGAAGGACGAGGTCCGCGAGCGCTTGAAGCACCGCAGGAAGGGCCGCAGCGAAGAGCCGGAGCTGCCTATTTTCGGGAACGACGAGACGCCGGAGCCGGCCGCTTCGCCCCTCTCCCTCCGCGACTTCGCGGACGAAGCCGAAGCCGCCGAGCGTCCCCTGGATCGCGCGGAAGACGTCGCCGATGACGTCGCGGACCTGCCGCTGCGTCAGGCGGAGGCCGAATCGCTTGGCGACGATGACTTCGCGGAGGCAGCGCCCGAAGCCGCGCGCGCCGGTTTCGACGAGCCCGTTCCGGCACCCTGGCCGAGCCGGGTCGACGACGCCGCTTCCGAGCCGGAACGGCCTGCGGCTGAGCGCCCGGCGTTCTTCGGCGAACGGGTCCAGGCAGCGAGCGTCGACCTCCTGACGCTCTCGGGTTTCGCGGCGATCGCCATCTACCTCGCAGCCCGCGCCGCGCGTGTGTCTCTGCTCGGTCTTTGGCCCGCTTGGCCCTACTTGGCTCTGTTCCTGTGCTTCTTCGGACTCAGCTACGCCTCGTGGTTCACAGGCATCAACGGACAGACGCTCGGCAAGATCCTATTCCGTCTCCGCGTCGTGGATTCGGCGGGCGCGCCGCCCGGGCACTGGCGTGCGGCGCTGCGGGCGGCAGTGGGCGCCGTGGGATCGGCCGTGTTCCTCGGGGCGCTGCCGATCTTCTTCGATCCCGCGCGGCGCGCGCTTCACGACCGGCTGCTGAAGACCCGCGTCGTCCACCTCTGATCGCCGACGCCGCGGCGCTCGAGGCGGCGCTCCTCGAGTTGCGTCCCGCGCTCATCGGATGTTGGCTGACGAAGCCGCGCATCGTCGGCTCCGGATTGGCGTGGGAGCTCTCCGGAACACGCGATCGCCTAGTCGTCGACGTCGACCGGCGCTGCGCGGGTCTCTACCTGCTGACGCGCGACCAGATGGGCGCCGTGGCGAGCCTTTCGCGGGGAGAACCGAGCGGCGCGCAGCGCCACGCGTTACTTCTGTTTCGAAAACACCTGGATGGCGTTCGCGTGACCGAGATCGATCGGGTCCCGGGAGATCGCCACCTCTCGGTCGCGTGCGGCAGCGCTCTGATGGCGCTCCGTGCATGGGGCGCGCCGGCGCTGACGCTGGTCGTCGAAGGACGCGTCTTGGCGAGCTTCGGGGGAGGGCGCGCCGCCTGGCCGCTTCCGGAAGCGAAGGCCGGCGAAGCGCGCCCGGGAGGCGCTGCCTGCCTGCTATTGCCCCGCGCGATCGCGGAGCTTCGCGACGAAGATCTCGTTCCCGCAACGAGCGTTCGAGTCGCGGCTGGAGGCGCCGAAATCGATGCGGGCGTCTCGCTAGTGTCGACCTCCTGGCGCACCGCGTTTGCCGAGGCGCTGCTCCTCGCCAAGCGCGGCCAGCGCTTCGCCGAGCGCCGCAAACAGGCAGGCTCGCAGGCTCGGATCGCCCTCAAACGGCTCTCAGCGCTGGAGCGGCACCTCGAGAGCGACCAGCGCTCGCTGGTCGATCCGCTCGAATTGCGGCGCGCTGGCGAAGCCATTCTCGCCAACCCGAGCGTGGTCGTTCCGGCCCAGACGGTCGAGCTGGTCGATCCCTACGACGCCTCCCGCACGATCACCGCGCGGCTCGATCCGCAGAAGAGCGCTGTCGCCAACGCCGAGGCGCTCTTCGAGAGGGCGCGTCGCATGGAACGCGCTCGTGTCCAGATCGCGGAGCGGCTGGCTTCGGTCGTCCGCGAGCGCGCCGCCGCCGCGATGCGGCTCATGGCCACCGACTCGGCCACGCAACTCGACGACCTCGGCGACGAGGCCGCGACGCGGGCCGAGCCTTCGCAGGCTTCGGGCTCCGGCCCGCGCCACTACCTGACGACGCGCGGCCTCAGCCTGCTGGTGGGTCGTGGCGCCAGACAGAACCACGAGCTGACCTTCGGCACGGCGCGGCCCGAGGACCTGTGGCTGCACGCGCGCGAAGTCCCTGGAGCGCACGTGATCCTGCGAGACGGCGAAGGGCGTGCCAATGCGGAAGACGAGCGCGAGGCCGCTGAGGTGGCTGCGTTCTTTTCCAGCGCCAGCGATGCCAAAGGCGTGGATGTCCACGTCGCCCGCCGCAAGCACCTCCGGGCAGTGCGGGGTTCGGTGGGCCGCGTCGCCGTGTCCCATTCGGAGACATTGCGCGTCCCGCCCCGCGATCCGGAGGGGCGGTTGCGGCGGCGTCCGTGACGCGGCTGTTATGATGCCGGCCGCCATGTCGACCGACGTGCCGCGGCCCGCGCCGGCCGGACTCCTCGACCGATTCGCCATGGCACTCGCGACGGGCTTTGGCTCGGGCTACTCGCCGCTGGCGCCGGGCACCGCCGGCACGGCCGTGGGCCTCGCGCTGTTCGTGCCGCTCCACCGCCTGGCGCCGCGCACGCAAGCGATCGTCACGCTGGTCGGATTCCTCGTCGGCATCTGGGCTTCGAGCAGGGTGGCGCGCCGCGTAGCCAAGAAAGATCCGGGCATCGTCGTCTTCGACGAGATCGTGGGTATTTGGGCGACGCTCTTGTTCCTGCCCTTCACCCCGGTCACGGCGGTCTTGGGCTTCCTGATCTTTCGCCTGCTCGACATGATCAAGCCGTTCCCGGCGCGCCAGTTCGAGGCGCTGCCGGGTGGTCTCGGCATCATGGCCGACGACCTGATGGCCGGCATCTACGCCAACCTGCTGCTGCGCGTGATCGCGCTGGCGCTGCCCTTCGCGTGAAGGCCGCGATCCTGGCCGTCGGCAGCGAGCTCCTGACGCCGCTGCGATCGGACAGCAACGCGCTCTACCTGACGGCTAAGCTGCTGGAGATCGGAGTGGGTGTCGTCTTGCGCCAAACCGTCGCCGACGACCGCGCACTGCTCTCGGCGTCGTTCCGCCACGCCCTCGACCGCGCCGACGTGGTGATCGCCACCGGCGGCCTGGGACCCACCGAGGACGATCTCACGCGCGAAGCCGCCGCCGACGCGCTCGGGCTTCCGCTGCATCGCGATGCTGCCTATCTGGAGGCGCTCAAGCAGCGCTTCAAACGCTACGGCCGGCCGATGGCTCCAGTGAACGAGAAACAGGCGGACCTCATCCAAGGCGCGCGTCTCCTCCCGAATCCGCGCGGCACCGCGCCGGCTCAGCTCCATGAAGCCGCCGGCAAGATGCTGGTGCTGCTGCCGGGACCTCCTTTCGAGATGCAGCCGCTCTTCGAGGCGGCGGTACTGCCGCTGCTCCGCGAGCGCTCCGCCGGCGCCGTCGTGAAGACCCGCGTGCTGCGGATCGCCGGGCTCGGCGAGAGCGACGTCGAACAGATCGTGGCGCCGATCTACAAGACCTTCGAGAACCCGCGCACCACGATCTTGAGCGCGCCGGGCCAGGTCGAGCTGCACTTGGTGGCCGCAGCGAAAAGCGACGCCGAGGCGGAGCTCCGAATCGAAGCGCTGGCGGGGCCGATTCGGGAAGCGCTCGCGGGGCGCGTCTACAGCGAGGACGGGCGCGACCTGGTCCAGGTGGTCGGCGAGCTCCTGCAATCGAACCGCCACACGATCGCGCTCGCCGAGTCGTGCACGGGCGGCCTGCTCGCCGCCCGTCTCACCGAGCTGCCGGGTTCGAGCGCCTACCTGGGCCGCGCGTTCGTCACCTATGCGAACGACGCCAAGACCGAGCTGCTCGGCGTGCCAGAGGCGCTGATCGCCGAGCACGGCGCGGTTTCCGAAGAGGTCGCCCGAGGCATGGCCGAGGGCGCTCGGCGCTCCGCGAGGTCTTCGATTGGCGTCGGCATCACCGGCATCGCCGGCCCCGACGGCGGGACCCCCGAGAAGCCTGTCGGCCTCGTCTACATCGCGATCGCGGGCGTCGCCGGCGATCGGGTGCGCCGCGCCCAGTTTCCCGGAGAGCGCGACCGGATTCGCTTCCAGGCGACCCAGTCGGCTCTCGAAATGATCCGGCGCGGCCTCTTGGGCTTGTCACCGCTCTCGTAGGCGGCGGGCGCTATCCCCCTGGCACGCAATCTATGACCGGCCCGCTCGCGACGACCGCCCTGTCGTACCTCCTCGGATCGATCCCGTTCAGCTACGTCGTGGCGCGGGTCTTCGGGATCGAAGACATCCGCAAGATCGGCAGCGGCAACGTCGGCGCCACCAACGTGATGCGCGCGGCGGGCCGACTGCCCGGCCTCGCCGCCTTGGTGCTGGATGCCAGCAAGGGCGCGGCCGCGGTCGCGGTCGCCAGTAGCTTCGACACGACCGGTCTGCTGCCGGCGCTGGCCTCGGTCAGCGTCGTGCTCGGGCACATCTTCCCGATCTGGCTGGGATTCCGCGGCGGCAAGGGCGTTGCGACCGGCGCCGGCGCGCTCGTTCCGGTTTCACCGTTGGCGAGCCTCGGCGCCGTGATCGTGTTCTTGCTGGTCTTGCTGCTGACGCGCTACGTGTCTCTGGCTTCGATGGTCGGCGCGCTGGCGCTGGCTGTACTGCTCTTCGTGGCTCCGGCGCCGCGGCCGGTGTGCGTCGCCGGGGTGGTGCTCGCGGCGATCGTCATCGTTCGGCACAAGGACAACGTGGAGCGGCTGCTGGCCGGCCGCGAGCACCGCGTCGGAGCGAAGCCGTGAAGCTGGCGATCCTCGGCGGCGGCTCCTGGGGCAGCGCTCTCTCGTCCCAGCTCGCGCGCTGCGGCCACGAGGTGAGGCTGTGGGTCCGCGAGCCGGCCATCGCGGACGAGATCAACCGCTCGCGCACCAACGCCGCGTACCTCCCCGGCATCGAGCTGCCCGCCGGCATCCAGGCCTCGACGGAAATGCAACGCGCCGTCTCGGGAACCGAGGCGGCGGTTCTGGT
>CAZVOI010000567.1:0-1551 GCA_964628275.1 uncultured Acidobacteriota bacterium
AGGTCGGGGACCAGGATGTCCGGGCCGAGATGTAACTCCGGCTCGAACAGGATCCACCAGCCGCCGGGGCCGCCGCGCCCACGACTGAAGGGCGGGCCGAGCTCCGAGCCCAGCTCCGACGCGGCGACGGCGTGCCGCGGACCAGGGCGCGGGCTCGCATGCAGTTCGCCGTCGACGATCTCGGCCACGAGGTGGTCCGGGATCTTGAGCAGGTCCGCGTAGGTCGCGAAACGCCTGACCGAGGTTGACACGCTAGCGACGAGCGTAGCATGACAGGTGTAGACCTCGAACCATGTATGCGTCCGGTGTTCACCTGCGCCAGACGCATTCAGTCCTTGAAGAGACCCGCCCGCGCCAGGGCCCTCGCGTAACGCACTTGCGACTGGCTCTGTGTCCCGAAGAAGGCGACGACGAGGTCCCGCGTTGGCGATACGTAGAGCCCCTGGCCCCGGAAACCGTACTTGAAGAAATCGCCGTCCGCCCACACGGCGTCCCACTGGTAGGTCGCATACCGCGCCGACTCGACACCATCGCCGCCGAGCTCCTTGGAACCAGGTGCTGCGCGCTCGAGCAGCTCCGGCCGTCCGCTCTTCTGAACCTTCCGCAGATAATCCCCGGGCACGACCCGAGCCGAGGCCACGCTCGCCCAGCTTGGCGTGTACAGGAGCCCGTAGCGCGCCAGGTCACGCAACGTCCCGGAGATTCCGCCGTGGCTGGCGGCGGCACCCGTGCGTGGCGACACCACGAGCAGCGCGTCGGCATCGGCGCCGATCCGGCTCCAGATGCTTTCGGCCAGGGCGTCCCCGTAGGGCTTCCCGGTCACCCGCTCCACGAGCCACCCCAGCACGAACGTATTCACCGAGAGATACTCGAAGCGCTCGCCGCTAGGTCGCAGGCGTTTGATCTCCGCGACGATGTCGTACGTGGATCGCTCGGCGGCGGGCGTCTTCGGCAGCAGGCCGAGGCTCGACTCGTACTGGAACACGGCGAGCTCGGGCCGCTCCCAGGTATTGGCCTCGTCATTTTCCAGAGCGTCCATCCCGGAGGCCTGGTCGAGAACGTCGAGGACCGGCGTCCCGCGCCAGGCCGTGTTCGCGAGCTCCGGAATGTAGGTCTCGATCGGCTTGTGGGCTTGCACCCGCCCCGCGGCCTCGAGTTGCGCCACGAGCAACCCGGCGAAGGTCTTCGACACCGACCAGAACAAATGCTTGCCGCTCGGCGGCAGGCGCGGGTACTGCTCGTAGACGATCTTGCCCTTGTGGGCGACGATGAACGCATCGGTCTGCGACTTTTCCAGGAACTGGTCGAGCGCCAGCTTCCCGAAGCCGGGCGTCTCGATCACGATCTTGCCCACCTCGGGATTCGGCGCCGTCGCGAGCACCGCGTGCGGTCCGGATCGCGGGATGACGACCTGTGGAAAGAACTCCGCGGTTCGCTGCAGGGTATAGCGCGCGTAGTCGGCGTCTGTCGTCACCTGCCAGCCACCGAGCTGAAACAACTCGTGGAATCTGCGCGCCTGCTCGGCGCTGTACCCTGTCGCGGGCGCCAGCC
>CAZVOI010000568.1:0-2703 GCA_964628275.1 uncultured Acidobacteriota bacterium
TCCGGAGCCAGCGCGGCCGTGCCGCGGGCGTTCCCGCGCTGCCCGCGGAGACGTTCATCGACCTGTGCCGTTCCTTCGGCGCCGACGGCTGCCAGCTCGACCTGTCGCAGCTCGCCTCCACGGAGCCCTCGGCGCTCGACGGCCTCAAGCGGCGGCTGGGCGAGGCCGGCCTGTTCGTCGAGCTGTCGGTGAGCGGGAAGACTCTCGAGGACGCGCAGCGCTTCGCCGACGTGGTGGCGATCGCGCGGCGCCTTGGGGCGGCGCGCTTGCGTGTCGCGCTCTTGGGCGGGCGGCGCTACGAGACCTTTCCAACCATGGCCGCGTGGCGGGAGTTCGCAGACCATTGGCGGCAGGCACTTCCCCGGCTGAAGCCGGCCCTCGAGCGCCACCAGTTGCCCGTCGGAATCGAGAACCACAAGGACTGGCGGGCGGAGGAGCTGGTGGCGCTGCTGCGATCGGGCGACAGCCCGTATCTCGGCGCGTGCGTCGATTTCGGCAACAACATCGCGCTGCTCGAAGACCCGTTGGACACGGTCCGCCAGCTCGCGCCCTTTGCCGTCACGACCCACCTCAAGGACATGGCGGTGCGGCCGTACCAGGACGGGTTCGAGCTGTCCGAGGTGCCGCTCGGCGCCGGCATCTGCCCGCTGGCGAAGATGGTCGAAGTGTTGCGGGCTGCTCGCCCCGACATCCCGCTGTGCCTGGAGATGATGACCCGCGATCCGCTGAAGGTGCCGTTCCTCGGCGAGGCCTACTGGGCGACCTACGAGACACGCGACGAGGCGCGCATCGAAGCCTTCCGGAAGGGAGTTCTCTCCAAGGCGTCGGCGGAGCCTTTGCCGCGGATCTCGGGCCAGACCCCGGAGACGATGCTCGCCGCTGAGGACGAGAACATCCGCCGGTCGACGGCCTTCGCGCGCAAGACCCTTCACCTTTAATTAGACGCGCACGAGGTCCGATGCCGATGGAGAGCCAATCGCCCCGCAGCGTCCTCGACCGGTTCCGGCTCGACGGTCGGCGCGCCCTGGTTACGGGTGGAGGCCAGGGTCTGGGGCGGGTGATCGCTCAGGCGCTGGCCGAAGCCGGAGCCGAAGTCGCGGTCGCGAGCCGCACGCTGGCCACCTGCGAAACCGCCGCGCACGAGATCGGCGCGGCCACCGGACGCCGCGCGCTGGCCTTCGCGGCCGACGTGGCGGTGGCAACCGACGTCGAGCGGCTCGTGAAAGACGTGACGGCAGCCCTCGGCCCGATCGACATCCTCGTCAACAACGCCGGCGTCAACATCCGCGGCGCCTCCGAAGACTTGACCGAGGCCGACTGGGACACCGTGATCGACGTCAACCTGAAGGCACCGTTCCTGTGTGCACGCGCGGTGGCCGCGGCGATGCGCGCGCGACGCTGGGGCCGCGTGATCAACCTCGGCTCGATCCTGTCGGTGGTGGCCCTTTCGGGGCGGGCGCCCTACGCGTCCGCCAAGGCCGGCGTCGTCAACCTCACGCGCGCGCTCGCCCTCGAATGGGCGGCTTCGGGCGTGACCGTGAACGCAATCTGTCCGGGCCCCTTCGGCACCGAGATGAACCGCTCGCTGATGAACGATCCCGAGAAATACCGGGCCTTCATCGAGAAGATCCCTATGGGTCGTTGGGGCGAGCCACACGAAATCGCCGGGGCCGCGGTGTTCCTGGCCTCCGACGCGGCGTCGTTCGTCACCGGCTCGGCGCTGTTCGTCGACGGCGGCTGGACCGCGCAGTAGCCGGCGTGATCAGAGCGAGCGAGCGGTTCCGAGGCTACACTCCTCCGGCCGTCTTACTCGGTACGCGTCCCCGATGCCGGGAACGCAGGAGGTGTTCGATGTCGATTCGTACCTTGTCCCCGATGTTCGCATCGCTCGTCATGGTCGCCTGGGCGGGCGCGGCTTCCGCGCAGACCTGGAGCCCGGAACAGCAGGAGGTTTGGAAGCTCGAGGAGCAGCAGTGGCAGATGTCGAAGGCCAAGGATCTGACTTGGATCGACAAGATGGTGCACCCCAATCTCAGCTACTGGGATTCGGAACAGCAGGCCCCGCAGAGCAAGGCCTCGCTGACGCGCTGGAACCGCTACACCAGCGCGACCGACACGGTTCTCGAGCACGAGCTGTACCCGGTCGCGTTGACGATCACCGGCAACATCGCGGTGGCGCAATACCGCTACCAGATCGCGCGCGAGAACTACAAGAAAGAGCGTGTGACCGTGTGGGGCCGCTACACCGACGTCCTGATCAAGGAAGGCGGCCGCTGGCTGTTCATCGCCTGGGCCGGAGGCGACGACCCCAAGAAGTAAGCGAGTCGCGTCTCTATTGCGGACGCGTCACGGTCGAGGCCGGATGCGGGAGGCGTCCGCCGGGCGCAGCGCCTGACACGCGTCGGGCTCGACGGTCCACATCATGTTCGCGATCCGCCAGCGGCCGGCCTCCTTCGCCAGGTCGAAGACGTCGACGCCGTAGTGGCTGGTCTGGCCGTCGCGCCAGAACTCGTAGGGCGTCCAGACGACGGCGATGCCGCCGCGGACGTGGACGACGGGATCCCAGTAGCGCTCGCGATTGTTGCCGGCCAGCCGGGCCGGTTCGAACGGCCGGCGCACCAGTCGCGTGCCGCCGCCGTCGGCCGGGCGCTCCACGACGTTCATCGCGTCCGGAAAGAGGATCTCGGCGAAGGCCGCGGAGTC
>CAZVOI010000569.1:0-10930 GCA_964628275.1 uncultured Acidobacteriota bacterium
CCGCCGTCGATCAGCACCACGTCGCCCGGCCGGAGCGGCTGCGGTTTGGTGGTGCCGTGCGGGAACGCGGCGTCCTTTCCGAAGAGCACCAGCGAGCCGCCCTGCATGCCGAGCGCGCGGTGCGCCGAAGCCGACAGGCTCGACACCTGCGCCTGCGTCATGCCTTCCTTGAGCGACGCGAACACTGCGCGGTGAGCGGCCACCGTGATTTCATTCGCGCGGCGCATCAGCGCGAGCTCGTGCGCGTCCTTGATCATCCGGCAGCCCGCGGTCACGGGCATCGCGCTCTCCAGCTTGGCGGCCGGCAGCGCCTTCGCGATCCCATCCGAGAACGCGAACGGCATCGTCTCTTCGATCCCGATCCGGGCCGTGGCCCCCATGCGGTCCTTCAGGATCGAAGCCACCAGCACGTGAGGCGACTCGTGCTCCTCCCAGGCGCGCACGTCGCTGCCGATCTGGATCTGTTCGAGGCCGCGCTGCTTCTCGAAAGCCGGCGTCACCCAGGCGGGCTCGCCGTCGCGCGTCAGCACCGTGCCGAAGAAGCGCTCGGAATTGCCCCACTGGGCGCCCGTGAAGTAGACAAGGCTCGAACCCGAAGCCATCACCACGGCATCCAGGCCGCTCTCGACCATCAGCTTCTGGGCGCGCGCGATACGCGCCTTGCGCTCGGCGAGCGTGATCGGCGAGACGCCATCGCTCATCGGCTTGAGCGCCGCGATCGGCGCGGGAAGCTCGTCGAGCGGCGCCGCCGCGGCCGGGTTGGTGAACGGCAGGCTGGTGCCCACGGCGCTGAGGCCCGCGGCCTCGAGCCATTGGCGTCTCGAGAGACTCATGAGTTCTTCTCCTGTCGCGCCCGCTTCATCGCGGCTTTCAGGACTACGTACACGATCACGGCGCCTGCCGCGCCCAGCGCGAGCACCGAAGCGATCACGAGCCGTATGTTACGCTGCCGCGCCGATGCTGGGCTCCCGCCGCACGCTGCACGCGGCGCTCGGATTGCTCGTTGCGTTACCGGCGTTCGCGGCGTCTTTCCCGCCCGGCCTGCGCTTCAAGACCCTGCTCGGCGCGCGCGCCAGCGTTCATTTCTCCAAAGGCCTCGAGCCGATGGCGCGCCAAGCGTCGGCGCTCGCCGACCAGATCCTCGAGCGCCACGCCACGCGCTACGGCGTCGGCGTGCCGCGCGTGCAGATCGTGCTCGTCGACACCAACGACGACCCGAACGGTTTCGCGACGCCGTTCCCCTACCCGCTGGTGCAGATCCGCGCCGCGGCTCCCGACGGCAGCGACGCGTTCGGCAACCACGACGGCTGGCTGCGTCTGGTGCTGACGCACGAGCTGGCGCACATCGTTCATCTGGAGGCAGCGCGCGGCGCTCTCGGCATCGGCCGCAAGCTGTTCGGCCGTGCGCCGATCCTGTTTCCGAACACGCTCACGCCCACCTGGATGATCGAGGGCCTCGCGACCTACGAGGAAACCCAGGGCACGGCGTTCGGCCGCGGCCGCAATCCTGACTCGCGAATGGTGCGGCGGATGGCAGCGCTCGAGGAGCGTTTCTTGCGCGAGGACCAAGCCGTCGCGGGTCTCGACGCCTGGCCCGCCGGGCAAGGCTCGTACCTCTTCGGGGAGGCATTCCTGCGCGACCTCAGCGACCGCTTCGGCGACGGTACGCTGCCGTCGCTGGCGCGCGCCCACTCCGGGCGCCTGGTGCCGTTCCAGGACGAGCGCACCTCGAAGCAGGCGACTGGGGCCTCGTTCCACGAGCGCTGGCGGGAGTTCGCGGCCTCGCAACGAGCTGACTTCTTGAACGAAGCGGGGGAGAGGAGCGCTGCCGGGCTCAGCGCATCGCGGCCGCTGACGGTGCGTGGCGTGCGGCAGACCGGGCCGCGCATCCAGCCGAACGGAGACCGCGTCGCGTACACGAGCGGATCGCTCACGCGCTTTCGAGAGATCCGCGTCATCTCGCTGAGCGGCGGTGGCGACCGCCGTGTCGCCCTCCGCAACGGCGGCACTCGGCTGGCCTGGACGCCCGACGGGAAGCGCCTCGTTTTCGACGAGCCGGACGTCCATGGTTTCTTCGAGACCCGCGGCGACCTCAGGATCGTGGACGTCGCCACGCAGCGCGTGCGCCGGCTGACGCGCGGCGTGCGCGCGCGCGACCCCGACGTCGCTCCGAACGGCGAGACGATCGTGTTCGTTCGGCGCCTGGGCGATCGCAGCGAGCTGTTCCAGGTGGGTCTGGACGGCCGAGGTCTGCGGCATCTCACCGAGTCGCCGGCGGGGACCGAATGGAGCGGGCCTCGCTTCGCGCCGGCCGGAGACAAAATCGCCGCGTCGCGCCTCGCGCCCGGAGGCTTTCTCGATCTGGTGCTGGTGGATCCGGACACGGGTGCCATCGACACGCTCACCCTGGACCGGGCCAAGGACGTCGAGCCGGCATGGCTGCCGGACGGGTCGGGAGTCGTGTTTCGATCGGATCGCGACGGCGTCTCGAATCTCTATCTGTTGCGGCTCGCCGACAGGACGCTCGCTCGCATCACCAACGTGCTGGGCGGCGCGTTCACGCCGGAGGTCGCCGCCGACGGCAAGACCCTCGTGTTCGCGAACTACTCGGCGCGGGGTTACGACGTTCATGCAATCGACTTCGATCCCGAGTCCTTGTCGCCTGCGGCGCCTTTCGTGGACCCCTCTCCCGAGATCGCTCCGCCCCTGCCGCCGAGCGCCGCGCCGGTGCGGGCCTACCACGCATATCCAACCGCCCTGCCACGCTTCTGGTTCCCCTACCTCGCGTTCGACTCGGAGGAGACGCGGATCGGCGCCGTCACCGCGGGCAGCGACCCGCTGCTCCGCCACGTCTACGCGCTCGAGGCGCGCTACGGCACGGAGACCCGCCGCGCCGGCGGGCAGGCCGCGTATCAACTCGATCGATTCTTTCCGACCGTCCTGCTCACGCTCGAAGACACGACCGACGCCGCGCCCGAGAGAGACGTGCGGCGACAGGAGCTGGCGCTCGAAGCGTCTTTCCCGGTCGCTCGATCGCTGCGCACATCTCACAGTATTTCCGTCGGCTGGCGCCGCCGCCGCGACAGCGTGGTGCGCGGAGAGCCTCGGGCCGAGAATCTGGGCGGCATCGAGGCGGCCTACAGCCTCGCCAGCGCAAAACGGTATTCCTTCTCGATCTCGCCGACCGACGGCGGGCGATTCCGGGTGGCGTATCTCCAGGAGGCTCCGAGCCTGGGAAGCGACGTCTCGCTCGGCAAGCTTAGCGCCGACGCGCGCGCCTACTTGAGGCTCGGTTCGAACGGCGTCCTGGCGCTGAGGGCCGGCGGCGGCCGGAGCTTCGGTAGCCCGGACTTCCGGAGATCGTTCGCGGTGGGCGGCTTTCCGGATGGGGCCCTCTCCGACGTGGTGCGCAGCAACCTGACGGTTCTCCGCGGATATCCCGACGACGCCTTCAGCGGAAGGAGCTACGTCTCGGGGAACGCCGAGCTGCGGCTTCCACTCGGCCACCCTCAGCGCGGGATCCGCTCGCTGCCACTGTTTCTGCGCCACCTGCACCTCGCCGCGTTCGTCGATGCCGGCGACGCCTGGAGCGGCGCATGGCGCGCCTCCGCATTGAAGGCGGCCGCCGGCATAGCGCTCGGCGCCGACCTGAACCTGGCTCACGCGGTGCCGTCCACGTTCACCGCCGGCGTCGCGTACGGCTTCGCCGACAAAGGCGAGACGCGCGCCTACTTCCGTGCCGGTCTCTCGTTCTAGAAGAGCGCTATCCTCAGCGTCGTTCCAATCGAGGTGACCATGCCGAAGCGCCGAATGCTCGCCGCCCTCGTCGTCTGCGCGCCGCTCTTGTCCCAAGCCGAGACGACGGTGATTCGCGCCGGCCGGCTGATCGATCCCGAGACCGGCCGCGCCGCCGCGAACCAGATGATCGTGATCGAAGGCGAGAAGATCGCCGCGGTCGGCCCAAGCCTCGCGATGCCGGCGGGCGCACGCGTAATCGACCTGTCCGACCTGAGCGTGCTGCCGGGACTCGTCGATTCGCACACGCACCTCGGCCTGACCTACAAGGACCTCCCGGAGAACAACTACTACTACCTCACCACGATCATGGACTCGACGCCGCTGCGCGCGATCCAGGCGGCCTCGAACGGCATCCAGCTCCTGAACTCGGGGTTCACCGTGGTGCGTGATCTCGGCAACAACGCGCTCTACACCGACACCGCCCACCGGGTCGCGATCGACCAGGGTTGGATTCCCGGGCCGACCGTCGTCAACTCGGGCCTGATCATCGGCGGCCGCGGCGGCCAGTTCTGGCCCACGCCGGAGATGGCGAAGCAGCACGGCATCATCTACCCGGAATACCTCGACGCAGACACGCACGACGAGATCATCAAGGCCGTGCGCGAGAACATGCTGTTCGGCGCCAAGGTGATCAAGATCTGCGTGGACTGCAAACCGTGGGGCTACTCGGTCGACGACATGAAGCTGTTCATCTCCGAGGCGGCCAAGGGCGGCCTGAAGGTGGCCGGCCACGTGCAGACGCCCGACGGCGCGTCGCGCGCGATCGAGGCCGGGATCTGGTCGATCGAGCACGGCGCGGCGCTCAGCGAAGAGCACCACAAGCTGATGGCAAAGAAGGGCATCTTCCTCGCCTCCACCGACACGCCGTTCACGCCGTACCGCGGCACCAAGCAAGACGGCGAGCGGAACGCGCAGAAGCTCAAGAGCGCTTGGAAGAACGGCGTCAAGATCACGTTCTCGACCGACATGGACTACTACAAGACCGGCAACGAGATGAACCGAGGCGAGCTGACGATCAACTTCCTGTTGACCTGGAAGCTCGCCGGAATCCCGAACGCCGACACCTTGAAGGCGATGACGATCACCGGCTTCGAGTGCGCCCAGGTCGAGAAGGAGCGCGGCCCGATCAAGCCCGGGCTATTCGCCGACCTGATTGCGGTGCGCGGCAACCCGCTCGACGACATCGACGCGCTGCGCGACGTGCGCTTCGTGATGAAGGACGGCCTGGTCTTCAAGCAGAACGGCGTGATGACGCCCGAGAAGTTCTTTCACGCCGGTCCGGTCAAGGGCTGGCGCAAGCGCTGAGGCGACGACGGCGGACTGGCGATCTGGACCATAGGCTGAGCGGTCGCCCTTGCTAGCGGGCGAATATAGTCATATTCTTTTAGCATGCCGACGACGGTACATCTTCCAGCCGACCTGCTGAAGCGTGTCGACCGGCGGGCCAGCAAGCTGGGCGTGAGCCGAAATCGTTACATCCGGGGCACGCTGGAAAGCGCCGTGCGGCAGGATACCGAATGGAGCCCGGCGTTCCTGCTGACGCTGCAGCGAGCCGCGGCCGATGTCGAGCTCCAGGAAGGCGCCGCCGAGATGATGACCGCGATAGCTGAGCGACGCGCGTCGAAGATCCGTCCGCCCAAGCTGTGACCTTCATACTGGACACCAACACCATCTCGTTCCTGATGCGCGGAAACCCGGCGGTGGTGCGCCGGCTCGTCCAGCGGGCGCGCGGCGAGGTGGTGCTCCCGCAGGCCGCTGTCTGCGAGATCGAGTATGGGCTATCGCGGCTTCCGCGATCGGCGCGTCAGAGAAAGCTGCGTGAGACGTTCGACGCCATTCTCGCGGAGCTCGGTCGCGCCGAGTGGACGGACCGCGTGAGCCAGGCCTTCGGGGAGATCAAGGCACACCTCGAACGCCGTGGTTCGCGCCTCGAGGACTTCGATCTGGCCGTGGCTGCTCACGCGCTGGCAGTTCGAGCGACTTTGGTGACCAGCGATATGTCCGACATGGAGCGCATTCCGGGGCTGAAACTGGAGAACTGGCTGGACGGCTAGGGTCGACCGGTACCGCTATTTCGCGGCGGCCAGACGGCCCTTGATCAGGATCTCGACCTCGGGCGGCATCGAGGTGAAGCGGATCGAGAACGTGGCCTGCGCGCCGGCGGTCGAGTCGACAACCTTCGCGTAGAGATCGCCCATCACCTCGCTGCCGTCGGCGTTCATCAGGCGCAGCTTCAGGTTGGTCAGCGTGGCCACGTGCTCGTCGGCCTGCACGTCCGCGCCTTTGGGCGAGACCGCGACCAAGAGGCCGGGCAGCGGCGTCTCGGAGACGTTCTTGCCGTCGATCCGAAAGTAGCGGGCGGCGATCGGCTGGGACAGCTTGACGGTGTTGTGCTCGGGTTGCGGAAGCGACAGGCCGTACGGCCCGCCAATGCCGCGCAGGTCGTAGGCGACGATCGGCTCCTTGGCGCCCTTGGCGCGAACCGCCATCTGCCCCGCCACGCTCACGATCTCGCCGGCCGCGCGCAGCGTGGCCTCCGACAACAGCACCTGGCCGCCGACGGTGTAGGTCTCGATCCGCGAGGTCAGGTTCACGGTGGTGCCGACCACGCCGTACTTGGCGCGCTTCTGCGATCCGATGTTGCCGACGACCACCTCGCCGGTGTGGAGCGCGATCCCCATCTCCACCTCGGGCAGGCCCTCGCCGCGGTACCAGGCATTCACGTCGTTCATCACGATCTGCATCTCAGTGGCGCACGCCACCGCGCGCTGCGGGTCGTCCTCGCGCAACGCGGGCGCGCCGAAGATCACCAGGATCGCGTCGCCGATGAACTCGTCGATCGTGCCGCGGTGCTTCATGATCACGTCGGCCATCGCGCCCAGGTAGTGATTCAGCATCTTCACCACCTGCTCCGGCGGGAGCCGCTCCGCGATCGACGTGAAGCCCCGCAGGTCCGACATCAGGATCGTGACGGTGCGGCGCTCGCCGCCGAGTGCCAATCCCTCGGGCGTCTCGAGGATGCTGCTGACGATCTCGTCCGAGAGGTAGCGGCCGAAAGTGTTCTTGATGAAGAGGTTCCGTACCTCCAGGTCCTCGGCCAGCCGCTCGATCTGATCCTTGGCGCGCTTCATCTGGAGCTGGGACGAGACGCGCGCCAGCACCACCGGGAAGTCGAGCGGCTTCACGACGTAGTCGTTGGCGCCGAGCCGAAGCGCCTCCACCACGTCCTCGCTCTGGTCCTTGGCGGTCGCCATGATGATCGGCAGGTCGGCGGGCGAGAGCTTCATCTCGTCGCGCACCACCTTCAGCACGTCCAGGCCGCTGACGCCCGGCATCATCACGTCCAGCAGCACCAGGTCGGTTTTCCTCTCGCGGATCTTGTCGAGCGCGGCTCTGCCGTCTTCGGCCACGTCCACATCGAAGCCCTTCGAACGCAGCCGGCGCGACAGCATGTCGCGGTTCATCTCGTTGTCGTCGACGACGAGCAGCCGGTCCTTCACCTTCCCGGCCAAACGGTCGAGCGTTCGTGGCCCATGGCGCTCGCCGCTGGGCACGCGCCCCCCGTCGGCGAGCGCGGGCGGCTCGGCGTTCGGTGGCCCGGCAGATCCAGAATGGGGCGGCGCAGCGGGTTCCAGCTCGGCGGCTCCGGCCGCCACCAACCGGACCCCCGGCGCCAGGAACTCGTCGATCAGCGCCAGCAGCTTGCGAGCGGCGCCGCTGACTTTCTGGAGATCGGCGACCAGCTTCTCCTGGCCCGCGTCGCGCGCGTCTTCCTCGAGCAGCTCGCTGTAGCCGATGATCTGGTTGATCGGCGTGCGCAGATCGTGCCGAATCTTCGAAAGCGGATCCTTCTCGTCGCTCACAGCGGCTCTCCGCCGGAGATCTTCTCGAATGTCCCGCGGCTCTTGTTCCAGCGAAAGCGGCCGCCCTCGAGCGCGAGCCGGAAATTCGGCACGCCTTGCGCGTGCCGGCCGTAGGTCGCGAATACCTCTTCGTCCGAGAACATCGGCCCGATGTGGCCGGCCAGGACCAGCGTTCCGGGGTGGGCCTTCGCCATCCGCGCGGCGTGCTCCTGCGACCCATGGCCGAACATCTGATCCTTCACGTCCTTGAAGTGGGCGTCGTAAAGGGCCAGGTGGGAACCCTGGAGCATCTCGTCTTCGAGAGCGCGCGTGCGCGGGGTGGGCTCGTGATCGGAGAGATAGGCGAGCCGCGGCCCGCCCACCCGGCTCAGCCGATAGCCTGCGGTGTCGAGAGTGCGCCTTCTCGCGCCGTTGCCGCCGCTGTAGTGATGCAGCGGGAAGGTTTCCAGAATCAGCGGGCCGACCCGCCGGCGTTCGCGGGTCTTCAAGACCTTGAGCTTCAGCGACGCCACCGTTCCGCGCGCCAGGACCTCGAGCGGCACGTACGACGGATGGGCGAAGCCGCGCTGGATGGCGCGCAGCGCCTGCGCCGTGCCCCACAGGGTCACGTGCAGACCATTGGCGCGCCGCCAGAACCAGTCGACGTCTTTCAGGCCCTCCCAATGATCCAGGTGGGCGTGTGTGACCAGGATGTGGACGCGCTTGACCGCAGCGAAGCGCCGGTCGTCGGGCATGGTGTGGCCCAGCACCAAGAGGCCGCGCCCGGCGTCCAGCACGTAGAGCTCTTCTCCCACGAGCAGCGAATAGCACGAGGTGCCGTTGCCCACTTTCGAGTGGGCCGGGACGATGTTGTGGGAGCCACGGCAGCCCCACACGTCGAACTCGGGCGCTAAGCTCTGTTTCACGCTCTCTGGGAAGCGCGGGGATTCTACTGCGTTCTCGGGGATGGCGAGGTCGGGCCGATGAGGCGAAACAGGAGGGCGGCATGAGCGAGGCGGGGGCGCCGAGAGATCCAGTGGGCGTTCCGCGCCGCGCGTTCCTGCGCGCGGCATTGACGGCCGGCGCTCTGGCCTCGACCGCGCAGGCCCAGCGTGCCGTCAGCCCGTTCTCGTTCCGGCGCGTGCGTCGATCGTTCCTGGACAGCCGCTACGGGCAGTTGCACGTGCGCACCGTGGCGCCCGACATTCCGACGGCCGCCCCGCCGCTGGTTTGCCTGCATCAGGCGCCGCTCTCGGGTCGCATGTTCGCGCGCTTTCTAACCGAGATCGGCCGCGACCGCTCGGCGATGGCTCCCGACCTGCCCGGCTACGGGGAGTCCGACCCGCCGCCGCAGCCCCCCGAGGTCGCCGATTACGCGGACGCGATCGTCGACCTGGTGGATCGCCTGGGCTCGGCCCACGCCGACGTGCTCGGCATCCAGGCGGGAGCCGCCGTCGCGGTGGAACTGGCGCTCCGTCATCCAAAGAAGATCCGCCGCGTGGCGCTGTGCTCGGTTCCGCTTCACGCCAAGGAACGGCGCGACGCGCTCTTGCTCGGCCTGAAGCCCAACACTCCGGCCGAGGATGGCGGGCACTTGACGCAGCTCTGGCAGGCCGCCCTCGCCGGCCGCGGTCCCGGCCAGACGCTCGACATGGTCGCCGCGACGCTCGCCGACAGGCTTCGTGCCGGGGAAAGAGAAAACTGGGCGCTGCAGAGCGTGTACCGCTGGGATGGCTCCGCGCGCCTGCCGCTGGTGACCCAGCCGACGCTGGTGCTGCGGCCGAAGGATCCGCTCTGGGAGCCGACCGGCGCCGTCTCGTCATTGATGAAGAGCGCGCGCCCGGTCGAGCTGCCCGACATGGGCAACGGCCTGTTCGAAGTCGACCCGGCGCGGCTGGCCAGCCTGGTGCGCGGCTTTCTGTACTAGAAGCGCGGTCTAACGCTTCGCCAGCCGGATCCCGCCGTTCACGGTCTCGAGATCCAGCTCGCGCCCGCCGCTGCCGATCGTGCCCTGCAGGCTGCGGCGCGAGAAGCGGCCCTTCACGGTCAGCGGGAAGTCCGTCTCGATGCCGCCATTCACCGTCTTGGCGCTCAGCTCGGTGCTCATGTCGGCGGGCAGCGTCAAGCGGATCGCGCCGTTGACGGTCTTGAACTCGTTGCTGCCGACCCAGTCGGCTTTGCCCATGCTGGCCTCGATCGAGCCGTTCACGGTCCTGGCCTCGGCCCGGCCGCTGGTCTCCAGCTTGATGCTGCCGTTGACGGTGCGGGCCGCCACGTCGCCCTCGATGTGCATCGCGTCGATGCCGCCGTTGACCGTGCGCGGGGCGAAACGGATGCCGGCGGGAACCTTGACCACGAAGTGGACCTGCACGTCGTTGTCGCGCGTGTTCATCTGTCCACGCTCGCCGGCCAGGCATTCGTTGGGGCGCCTCGCGTCGTCCGGCGTCGGGTAGACGGCGCAGATCGTCACACCCTCGGCGTGCTCGATCACCTTGATCTCCACGCTCGCGGCGTCGCTCTTGCGCGAGGTCTTGCGGGCCTGGACGGAGACCTCGCCCCCGCTGGCGCCCTCGGCTTCGATGCTGCCGTTGACGCCCTTGATCTCGAGCGTCTTGCCGGCCGCGACCCGCCCGCGCCAGTCGAAGTCCTCGGAGCCCGCGTATGCCGGAGCCGCCGCCAGCGCCGCCGCGGCGGCGAGAACGAACATTCTCGAATTCATTTCTGCCCTCTCCTCACTTCTTGCGCAAGGTCACGCGCCCGTTCAGCGTCGTGATGCTCACCCGCGCTCCCCCCGAACCCGTCGTGAAACGCAGCTCCTTCTCGTCGTGGTCCTTGTCCTTGTGCTTGTGCTTCGAGTCGCCGGCGCGCGCTCCACGCAGGTTCTCGGTTCCGAGCTCGACCGCGAAGTCGCTGTCGACCTCGCCGTTGAAGGTCGATATCGTGAAATCGGCCCCCAGGTTCGCGGGCAACCGGAGCTCCACGGCGCCGTTCACCGTCTCGACGTCGAGCGTCGCGCCGGATCGCAGCTCGCCGTCGAAGCGCAAGCTGCCGTTGACGCTCTCCAGGCGCGCTTCCTGGAAGACGCCGCCCGAGACGTCGAGCCGGCCGTTGACGGTCTGGGCGTCCACTACGCCGCCGACACCCGAGAGCGTCACCGAAGCGTTGGTGCCTTCGGCGCGGACCCGCTCGCCGCCGCGCACCGTGATCGCGCCGCTCACGCTCTCGACCTCGACTTCGGTCGGTGAGCCGGCCACCTGGATGCTGCCCGAGACGCTCTCCGCCTTGACGCG
>CAZVOI010000570.1:0-2462 GCA_964628275.1 uncultured Acidobacteriota bacterium
CGGCTTGATGCTGCGCTGCGTCGAGGAGGACCGCGAGCTGCGCTACGTGCCGCTGCTCGGCGCCGCGCTTCACGGCGCGCGGCCGGCCAAGCTGCCCGCCAAGAAGAAGACGCGCGCGGGTTAGTCTTCGCTGCGATGCGAATCGCCACCTGGAACGTCAACTCGCTGAAGGCGCGTCTCGACCGAGTCCTGCCCTGGCTCGAGCACGCACGGCCAGACGTGCTGCTGAGGCAGGAGACCAAGCTCGAGGACGACAAGGCGCCGGCGGAAGCATTCCGCGGCGCCGGCTACGAGCTGGCCCATCACGGCCAGCGGCAGTGGAACGGCGTGGCGATCGCGAGCCGCATCGGCGTGAGCAACGTCGTCACCAGCTTCGGCGAGCCGCTGCTGCCGGCTTCGGACGACGGCGACGATCAGCCGTTGTCGGAGGCGCGGATGATCGCGGCCGAGTGCGGCGGCGTCCGCGTGGTGAGCCTGTACGCTCCCAACGGCAGGGTCGTGGATTCGCCGTTCTACGAGGCCAAGCTCAAGTGGTTCGCGCGTCTCCATCGCTGGCTCGCCGAGGCGGCGAATCCCGACGAGGCGCTCGTTCTCGGCGGCGACTTCAACGTCGCGCCCGAGGACGCCGACGTCTGGGACCCGCGCGTCTGCCACGGCGGCACGCACGTGTCTCCCAAGGAGCGCGCCGCCTTCGCGAAGCTCTGCGCCTGGGGCCTCGTCGATACTTATCGCAAGCACCATAGGGAGCTCGGCCGTTACACCTGGTGGGACTATCGTGCCGGCCACTTCCACAAGAACTTCGGCATGCGCATCGATCACCTGCTCGCCACGCGCCCGCTCGCCGAACGCAGCGTGGCCGCGGGCATCGACCGCGAGGCGCGCAAGGGCAAGCCGACGCCCTCCGACCACGCGCCGCTCTTGATCGACGTCGATCAGCCGGGCCATCCGATCGACACGGGCTGGAAGTGAGTTTCCCGATCGAGCCGCCAGTCGAGCCGATGCTCGCCAAGGCGGCGAGCGAGCTGCCCGAAGGCGAGGGCTGGCTGTTCGAGCCGAAGTGGGACGGCTTCCGCGCGATCGTGTTCAAGGACGGCGACCGCCAGTACATCCAGAGCCGCGACCTGAAGCCGCTCGACCGCTACTTCCCCGAGCTGGAGGCAGCGTTTCGCTCGAACCTGCCCGAGCGCTGCGTGGTGGACGGCGAGATCGTGATCGTGGGCAAGCGCGGCCTCGACTTCGACGCACTCCAGATGCGGCTCCACCCGGCGGCGTCGCGGGTGAAGAAGCTCGCCGGCGAGATCCCGTCCTCGTTCGTGGCTTTCGACCTGCTCGCAGAGGGCGACCAGGATCTCCGCGCGCGCCCGCAGGTCGAGAGGCGGCAGCGCCTGGAGCAGGCTCTCGCCAGGGCGGCGGGCTCCGTGCACCTGACGCCGTGCCGCCGCGAGCGCGCGATCGCCGCGGAGTGGTTCCATCGCTTCGAGGGCGCGGGGCTCGACGGCGTCGTCGCGAAGCACGAAACGACGACCTACCAGCCCGGA
Organism: uncultured Acidobacteriota bacterium; assembly: GCA_964628275.1. Taxonomy (GTDB): domain Bacteria; phylum Acidobacteriota; class Vicinamibacteria; order Fen-336; family Fen-336; genus CAZVOI01. The sequence goes on from CAZVOI010000570.1 coordinate 1,539, forward strand.
AAACGCGCGATGCTGAAGATCAAGCACGCCCGCACCGCCGACTGCGTGGTCGCCGGATTCCGCTGGCACAAGAACGGGCCAGGCAGCCTCGTCGGCTCGCTGCTGCTCGGCCTCTTCGACGATGCTGGGAAGCTGCAAAACGTCGGCGTGACCTCGGCGTTCACGATGGCGGTGAGACAAGAGCTCGCGCAAGAGTTCGAGCCGCTGCGAAAAGACGCCCTCGCCGAGCATCCCTGGCGGCGCTGGGCCGAGATGATGCAGGGCCAGCGGATGCCCGGGGCGCAGAGCCGCTGGAGCGCCGGCAAGGATCTCTCCTGGGAGCCGCTGCGCGTCGAACGCGTCTGCGAGGTGAAGTACGACCATCTGCAAGGCGACCGCTTCCGGCACGCGGCCATCTTCCTGCGTTGGCGCGACGACAAGCGGCCCGCCGACTGCCGCTACGACCAGCTCGAGGTCACCGCGCCGGCCGAGCTGGCCGAGGTGTTCTCTCCAGGCGAGACCGCTTAGGCCTGGGCCTCCCGGCAGCGCGCCACGATCAGCGTGATGTCGTCGTGCCGGCAACGACCGGCGATCATGGACGGGATTCGGCGGCGCGCCGCAGCGCAGCGCGCGCCAGCAGTCGGGTCGAGTCGAGCGTCGGCAGCGGCGCGTTGGCGTCGCTGATGATCAGCGGAATCTCGGTGCAGCCGAGCACCACGGCGTCGCAGCCTTCGTCCTTCATACGGGCGAAGACACGCTGGAACGTGGCGACTGCCTCCGGGGTAAAGGCGCCGCGCACCAGCTCCTCCATGATGATCCGGTCGATCTCGGCGCGCTCGGCGGCGGTCGGAAGGATGAAGTCGAGGCCGACCGCGCGCAGCTTCTCCGGATAGACGTCGCTTGCGACGAGCCAGCGCGTTCCTGTGATCCCCAGTCGGCGAAAGC
>CAZVOI010000571.1:0-6306 GCA_964628275.1 uncultured Acidobacteriota bacterium
GTCGGCCCCGCCGAGATCGCCGCCATGAAACCCGGCGGCGTCCTGGTCAATCTCGGCCGCGGCCCCTGCGTCGACGAAGCCGCCTTGATCTCCGCTCTCCGCGACAAGAAGATCCGCGGCGCCGCTCTCGACGTCTTCGACAAGGAGCCGCTGCCGCCGGAGCATCCCTTCTGGGGACTCGCCAACCTGCTGCTGTCACCCCACTGCGCCGACCACGGCGACGGCTGGCTGGACGGCGCGATGGACTTGTTCCTGGACAACCTCGACCGCTTCAGGAATGGCCAGCCGCTCCTGAACGTCGTCGACAAGCACGCCGGCTACTGACCCCTACGGGGCACGGCAAGGACGGCGAATGAACTTGATCGTGGGCGCCTTGGCGGACTGAGTGAGTGCGTAGTGAGTATCGAAGGCCATCTGCAGGCATATCTCGGCGCTCGCGAACCCGGGGCGAGATACACGTCCTTCGACTATTGCTTCAACTATTTCCAGTCCCACCGGGAGCAGGGGACGTTGCCCGAACTTCTGCGAGGTGAAGCGCTGCAGCTCTCGTGCCTACACCTCGGGTTCTACTTGGCAAGCTGGGGAATGTTGCGCGGATCCGCCGATCTGCTTCGTAGGAGTGTCAGGCATTTTGTCCCACTGATCGAAGTCATAGCGAACTCGTCGGCGGAGATGTGGCTAATGGACGCGAACATGTACGGTGATGGCAGCTGCCCGGTTGTCTTCGATGCGGCCCACCAAATCAAAGGGGCGCTCCCGTATGCTTCGGACATTCTCGTCACCAAGATCATGCTCGGCACGTTCGGCTGTGTACCCGCGTTCGATACGTACTTCAAGAAGGGTTTCGGGGTATCAACGTTCGGGCGTAAGGCACTCAGAAAGATCGGAGAGTTCTACGATGCGAACGCCGAGGTCATCGAGCGGAATAGAGTCCAGACTCTGGGATTCGATTCCGGCGCGGCTACGGAGCGAAGGTACACGCGGGCGAAGGTAATCGACATGATCTTCTTCGTGGCCGGCGCGTCGTGAGCGAGTTGGCAATGACTCTCGAGGGATTTCGGCGGCTGGCGCTCAGTCTTCCCGGTGTCGTCGAAGCCGCCCACATGGGCCATCCGGATTTTCGCGTGGGCGGGAAGATCTTCGCGACGCTCTGGCCGAAGGATCTGCTCGGCATGGTCAAGCTCATGCCGGAACAGCAGCAAGCATTTCTCGAAAGCGAGCCTGCGGTGTTCGTGCCGGTCAAGGGAGGCTGGGGCAAGGGTGGCGCGACGCATGTACGCCTCGCGGCCGCGACGCTGCAGGCGCTCGGCCCCGCGATGCAGGCGGCGTGGCGCAATGTGGCGCCGTCCGGCATGGCCGCGAGCGAGCCGCCGGCCCGGCGAAAGCCCCTGGCCAAGCGGCGAAAGCGGAGCGGAGGTTGAGATCCCGATCAGCCGAACAGCGCCGCGCGCAGCCGCTCGGGTTGGGTGACTATCTGGGCGGGCAGCGCCTGCACTGAACGCCCCATGGGGAAGGAGCCCGGGCCGCCATGGATGACGAAGCCGGGGCAAGACAGGTCCTTTAGGCACTCGTGCATGCCGCGGGAAACCGCGGGTGAGCTCGAGAGCTTGACCTCCACCGCCACGCGGCGCCCACCCAGCTCCAGGATCAGGTCCACTTCGGCGCCGCCGTGCGTCCGCCAGAAGAACGGACGTGGGGAGTCACCGAGCAAGCTGAGCGCACCCAGGACCTGCTCGATCACGAAGCCTTCCCATGACGCGCCCACCTTTGGGTGGCCACGCAGGCCTTCGAGATCGTGAATGCCGAGGAGCGCATGCAGCAAGCCGGTGTCACGCAAATAGACCCTGGGCGCCTTGGTCAGGCGCTTGCCGACGTTCGCGAAGTAGGGGGGCAGCCGGCGAATCGCAAACAATCCCTCGAGCACGTCGACATAGCGGCCCACGCTGGGCGCGCTGATGCCCAAGCTGCCCGCCAGCTCGCTCTCGTTGACGATCCCTCCGTGCAGGTGCGCGAGCATGGTCAGCAGCCGGGAGATCATGGCCACTGGGAGGCCGGGACGCAGCGCCGGCACATCGCGTTCGAGCACCGCGCGCAAATACGACTCGCGCCAGTCGACACTTTCGGCCTCGGAGCGGGCGAGATAGCTTCGTGGGAAGCCTCCTCGCAGCCAAAGGCGCATCAGGCTGGCTGCCTTGGCGCCCAGCTCGCAAGCCAGGAATGGGGTCAGGTCGATGAAGCCGGCGCGCCCAGCGAGGCTCTCCGATGCGCCCGCCACCAGAGACGGGGAGGCGCTGCCCAGCAGCAGGTAACGTGCCCGCCGTCCAGTGGCATCGAGAAGCGGCCGCAGCAGCGGGAAGAGCGAAGCCTCGCGCTGGATCTCGTCGATGATGATCAGCCCGGGGTGCGTCTGCAGCGCGCCCAGGTCCTCCTCCGGCGCCGTCCGCAGGCGAGTGAGGTCGGAGGGACGCTCGAGATCGAAGGCGTGTCTCTGGCCCGCCCGCGCCGGGACGGGCGCCGCGCGGGCCAGGCTCGACTTCCCGGATTGCCGCGGACCCAGCAACACCACAGCCGGAAACCGCTGGAGCTTCTGCGCGAGCAGCTTCTGGTAACGCGTTCGGGGGACGAGCGGCATCCTTGAAAATGTAACATCTAATGTTCAATATTCAAGTTCACGATTAGAGGGTCAGGACCGCTTCACCACCACCACCGTCGCGTCGTCGTCCCAGGGGCGGCCGTCGCCGAAGGCCTGGGTCGTGGAGAAGATGCGCTCGACCAGCGCTTCGGCCGAGAGCGACTCGTGCTCACGCACGATGCGGATGAGGCCGTCCTCGCCCAGGAACTCGCCGTTGCGGTCGCGCCGCTCGACGATGCCGTCGGTGCACAGCACCAGCGTCTCGCCCTTCTTGACGTGGGCGATGCCGCGCCGGTACTCGGCCTCGGGCAGCGGGCCGATCACGGTGCCGCCCGCGGCCAGCGGCTCGACCCGGTCCTTGCGGAAGACCAGCGGCGGCTGGTGGCCGGCGTTCACGTACACGAGCGTGCCGTCGGTTTCCAACTCGCCGTAGAAGACCGACACGAAGCGGCTCGACAGGTTGCTGCGGTGGATCACGCGGTTCAGCTTGCTGAAGACGTTCGCGATCTTCAGATCCTTCTCGATCCCCATCCGCAGGCCGGTCACCACGTCGCGCACCTGCAGCGCCGCCGTCAGGCCGTGGCCGCTGGCGTCGCCGATCGCCAGGCCGAGCATCGAGTCGCCGAAAGCCAGGAAGTCGTAGAAGTCGCCGCCGACCTCCTCGGCGGGCTGCGTGCGGCACGCCAGGTCGAAGCCCGCGAAAGCCGGCGGCTCGTCGAGCAGCAGGCTCTGTTGGATCTCCGCCGCCTCGCGAAAGCTGCCGATCACACGCTCGTCGAGCATCCGCGAGCCGAGCGCGGCGCGCGCGGTGTTGAGGGCGAAGTCCAGCTCTTCGCGCACCCAGCCTTCTTCCAGCAGGAAGAAGATCACGTAGCGCTTGGGGCGCCGGCCGATCAGGACCGCGGCCGTCGGCGCGCGCGGCAGGCCGACGGCGTGCGGCGCGTCTTCGGCGTCGGGGTTGGGCGACAGATACACGTGGTGCCGGAACACGTTCTGGAGCGTCGCGGCTTGCGGGTCGATCTCGTCGGGCACCGGGCCGCCGGGGTCGCCGACGGTCTTCAGGAGCTCGAAGGAGTCGCGGCGCTCGGCGAAGATCAGACCCGCTCCAAGGCGCAGGTCTTCGCGCAGCGTGTGGAAAAGCTCTTCGAGGAACGACTCCAGCAGCGCGCGCGGGGGCCGCTGCGGGTCGAGCGCGCTGAAGAGCGCGTCCAGGCGGCGATAAAGGAGCTTCGCCTCGAGACGCGGAGACGAGGATTCGGCGGGAGTCATCGGGGGTCGTTCGAGCGCAGGCTCAGAAGGCCTGGTCGAGCGCCTTCAGGACGATCTGGGGCGTGAGCAGCTCCGGAAGCAGGCGAACGACACCGTCGCGCCCGTAGAGCGCGTACACCGGCACGCCCTGGCGGCCGTGCGACGCCAGCGCTCGCGTGATCTTTTCGTCGCGCAGCGTCCAGTCGGCCTTCATCAGGACGACGCCTTCCTTCCTAAAGCGTTCCCGCACCGCGGGCCGGCCCAGCGCCACGCGATCGTTCACCTGGCAGGTGAGGCACCAGTCCGCGGTGAAATCCACGAACACCGGCGTACCCGCGCGCCGCAGCTCCGCGAGTCGCTCTTCGGAGTAGGGCTCCCAACCCACGCCGAGCTCGGCAACCGGCCCGGTCGCGGCGCGCGCCTGCGCGACGCCGAGCGCCAGGCCGGCGATCACGAAGGCCACCGCAGAAGTCAGGAGCGCGATGCGCCGCGCCCCGACCAGCGCCGCGCCGCCGCGTCCATAGATCCAACTGCCCAGGCCGACGAGCAGCAGCGAAGCCAACAACCCGGTCATGCCGTTGACTCCCGTCTGGCGCCCGAAAAGCCAGACCAGGAAGACGACGGTCGCGAGCATCGGGAAGCCCAACGCCTGCTTGAAGGTCTCCATCCAGCGGCCGGGCCGGGGCAGGCGCTTCAAGAGCCGCGGCGACGCCGCCAGCACCACGTAGGGCGCCGCCATGCCGAGGCCGAGCGCCGAGAAGACGAGCAGCGTGACCCAGGCCGGCTGGCCGAGCGCGAAACCGAGGGCCGAGCCCATGAACGGGGCGGTGCACGGGCTCGCGACGATCGTCGCCAAAGCGCCGCTCCAGAAGGATCCGGCCAGGCCCGAGGTCCGAGCGCCGACATTGGCCACCGCCGTCAGCGATTCGCCGATCTCGAAGACGCCGAAGAGATTGAGCGCCAGCAGCAGGAACAGGTTCGCCAGCAACATCACGAAGACGGGGGACTGGAGCTGGAAGCCCCAGCCGATCTGCTCGCCGCTCGCGCGCAGCGCCAAGAGAGCGCCGGCCAGGATCCAGAAGAAGCTCAGCACTCCCAGCGTGAACGCGAGCCCGTGACGCAGAGCGCCTCCGGGAGCGTCGCCACCGTGGCGTACGAAGCTCATGACCTTGAGGGACAAAACCGGCAGCACGCACGGCATCAGGTTGAGGATCAGCCCGCCGAGGAACGCGAACAGCAGCGCCAACGGCAGCGTCGTCGATGCGGCCGCCACGCTGGCCGGTGCTCCGGCCGCGGCGTCGGCCGCCGGCGCCGAGGCGCCCGCTTTCACCGGCAGCTCGATCTCGAAGGCCGCGCCGTCCAGCTCCAGCACGCCCGAAACGCCGTCGAACGCCGGCGCGTCGCTCGCGCGCTTCAGGGCCAGCCTGAGCGAGGCGCCGTCACGCACGAGCCTCTGCGGCGCCCCGGGCTCCACGATTTGAGGCTTCGAGGGAAAGAAGTAGGCCGAGCGCGCCGCTGACGCGACCTTCAGGTTCAAGGTCGTGTCGGTCGCATCGCCACTGACGCCGAGCGTGCTGCCCGATTTCGGAAGCGCGGCTCGCGTCCGGTCGAAGAGCGCGGCCAGGCTCGCGACCCGCGACGGTTTGCCCTTTGCGATCGGCAGGGTGATCTCGACGTCGCCCTTGCCCGGCAGGCAAAGCTCGCGGCATTCCAGCCAATCGACGCGCGCCGCGAGCGTGAGCGGGCCGTCGAGGCTGGCGGCGGGCCGGATCTCCGTGAGCAGCAGCACGTCTTTCTCGTACCCGTAGCTCATCAGCGGATCGGCGGGGACGCGCATCGGCCGTGGCCATTCGATGGGGCTCGCGCTCGACCCCTCCGCGAGCTTCCAGCGGATCCGCGTGGGCAGACCCGCGTCGCCGGGGTTCTTCCAGTAGGTGTGCCAACCGTCGGCCATCTCCAGCCGGAGCCCGACGCTGAACGGCTCGCCCGGCCGGAACGAATCGACCTCGGAGACGAGCGTGGCCTTCACGTTCCGGCTCGACACGGAAGGCGAGGCGGCCCCGACGGCAAGCGCGGGCGCCAGCCAAAGGCAGGCGACGAGAACCTTGGTATTCAACGCGATAAGGATACGCGAGCGCCGCCCAGGCCTCGCGTCAACCGCCGTGAAAAGATGCCAAACGCTGGTGGGAGCGGTAGCATCCCGCGCGTCGCGATGCGATTGAGAGCTCTCCTCGAGCGGGCGGCGGCGCTGGCACTCGCGGGCCTGCTGTTGGCGAGCGCCGCGCGCGGCCAGGCGCCTGCGCCGGCTTCGCCAGCGGAGTCTTCACCGAGCCCCGCGGCGACCCAGACGCCCAGCCCCGCTCCGGCCGCGATCGTGGATGGTGAGATGGCGCCGGACTCGCCGCGCGCGACCCTGACGGACTTCT
>CAZVOI010000572.1:0-5656 GCA_964628275.1 uncultured Acidobacteriota bacterium
GGCGGCAGCCACCGCTTTGGCTTCCCCGCGGGTCACGGTTGGCCGGCGACCTCGAACACCGTCTCGTTCTCCAGCCGATAGATCGGCTTCAGCACCGCCTCGAAATCCGGCAGCTCGCGGACGATGCGCGGCCATTTGTTCGGGCCGAAGCCGCGATGGTGGAGCAGCACGTAGCGAACCTTCAGCTCGCGCATCAGCTCGACGAACGCGGCCGACGGAAAGCGCTGCGCCAGCTCGCGCGCACGCCGGTAGTCCTGCGGCTCGACGCCCGCATAGCCGTTCACCAGCCGCTTCCAGTGCCAGGTCGAGTAGACCATGTAGATGGTCTCGTCGAACTCGGGCCGGCGGAAGTAGCCGTCGTTGGGCACGATTGGCAGCTCGATGATCGCGAACTCGCCCGGTTGCGCTCGCAGCCAGTCATAGACCGGCGGCAGCGGCTTGCGGGTGTCGACGACCTGTGCCCAGTTTGCGAGCGGTATCGGAGCAATGATCGTCTCGGCCATGCCGAGCGCGAACACCAGCAGCAGGCGCGGCGGACTGTCGCGCCAGACCGACAGGACGCGCGCGACGAGAACACACAGCACGAAGCCGATGAAGACGCCGGCGCGGCTGGTGACGCGGATGTTCTGGAAGACCGGCACGTAGTCGCGCAGGAAACTGTACGGACCGTGAACGAGCGTCTTGCCGAAGAGCCGGACTTCCGGCCCGATCGCGATCAGGAACGCGCCCAGCGCCACGACGCCGAGCGCCAGCGCGTCGCGGCTCGGCCGCTCGCGGCGGCGCCAGAGTCGCCACAGACCGAACGTCACCAGGGCGGGCACGACCAGCCCTGGAAACAGGTAGCCCGAGCCCTCGGCGCGGAACGGCGCGCTGAGGTCGCCGTACAACCGGTTCCACGGGCTGGTCGCGAGGAAGCTCTCCAGCGACGCCGAATAGAACACGGTCTCAGCGCGGCCGCGCACGAAGCCGTGCGGATCGAAGGCTTGGCGGTGCAGGACGTTCAGCGGGTAGAGCCCGAGCGCGGCCAGTGCCAAGGCGGGCAGGGCCTTCGGGAACGCGTGCCAGCGATTCCACAAGAGCAAGAGCGCCGCGGGCGGCAGCAGCACCAGGCCGAGGATGCCGTGATAGCCGCACGCCCAGCCGGCGAGGATGAAGAAGAGCGCCGCCAGCAGGCCGTCGCGGAGGAGCGCCGTGCGCGCGAAGCGGTGCATGAACAGAAACACGAACGGGAGCCACTGCGTGCCCAGCGTCGAGAGGTGGGCCACCTGGTCGGCGCGCATCGGTGAGAACGCGAAGAAGGCGCCCGCGATCAACGACGGGCCCTCGCCCGACCCCAGCTCGCGCGCGAACAGGTAGACCCCGAGCGCCGAGAGCGCGTAGGTCAGCAGGCGCACGAGGTTGAGCATCAGGACGGCGTCGTCGGTGAACAGGCTCATGGGCAACGCCAGCAGGCTGGTGCCGAAGATCGGCTCGTCCATGCCGAGCGTCCAGAGAGCCGGGTGGTAGATGTTGCCGTGCGGCAGCGCGAGGGGCGCCGTCTTCAGCGCGTGCACGAACCAGCCGAGCGCCCACGCGAAGTAAGCCGAGTCGCCCGGGTCCATGATGCTGAGGCGAAACGCCAGCGGGTACGTGCAGGCGACCGTGAGCGCGGAATAGATCAGGAACGCGCGAAGCCCTTTCACAGGCGAGCGCACCCGTTACGCGTGGCAGAATCCGGGGCATGCAGAAACTGAAGCGCACGCTGATCGCGACCGGCACGCCGTGGGAGCCGCTGGTCGGCTATTCGCGCGCGATCCGCGTCGGCGACCTGGTCCACGTCTCGGGCACGACCGCGACCGGCGCCGACGGCAAGCTGATCGCGGGCGACGCCCGGGTGCAAGCGCTGCAGACGCTGCGCAACGTGCAGTCGGCGCTCGAACGCGCAGGCGCAACGCTGCAGCACGTGGTGCGCACGCGGATCTACGTCACCCACATCGAGCGCGACTGGGAGGCAGTCGGCCGCGCTCATGGCGAGTTCTTCGAGGACGTGCGGCCGGCCACGAGCATGGTGGAGGTCAGCCGCCTGATCGACCCCGCGATGCTCGTGGAGATCGAAGCCGAGGCGCTGGTTACGGAATCATAAGGCGCGGGAGCGGCCCGCCGCGCTCACTGCGTCACGGGCACGACCTTGACGCCGGCATCGGTCGGGTAGTCCTCGGACAGGTAGCCGATCGCTCCGGCGGTGGCGCGGACGTACTCCAGGACGTCGGCATCCGATTCCTTGACGATTGGAGGCTTGCCGCCGCCCTGCGACATCTGACGTATCCAGTGGACCTGAACCGCCGCCACCGGCCGAGCCAACAGATCGTTCGAAAAGGCGGCGCGCGCTGCAGACTGCGTCGACTGATCGACCGCTTGAATAGGTTGCCCATTGCCCCAGCGCGTCGTCTCGCGCAGGAACACAGCGGCGACCTGGCTGCGAGTGATCTTCTCGCCAGTGACGGAGGGATTGACGATGACCTTGACTCGGCTGCTCGCGTGCGAGGAATCCGGGAGGACGTGTGCCGCGGACGTCAGTATGATGGCCGACAACAGGATCTGGCGACGAATCGGCATGACTCTCCTTTGGTTCGTGTTTGAAGAAATGCGCCCCCCGCCACGGGCGAGGACGCAACCCGGGGCGACGGGGACCGCAACGTGATGTGCACGACGCGTGCCTGGCCCGACCGCTCCGAGCAATCGATGAGCAACTCTCTGGAAGACAAGAGTTTGCGGATTCCGAGAACGCCGCACCAGCGGGGCGTGGTTTCCGGGAATCCGTCCGGCGCCGTGTGTGATTCCCGGAAAAAGCGCTCGGGGCGAGGTAGGCTTCACCCACCACAACCTCAGCCTTGAAGGTACCTCTCCTGATCGACGATTTCTTGCGCCGGCCGGCGCAGGTGTATCCGGAGAAGACCGCGATCGTCGACGGGAGCCTGCGGCTCAGCTACCGGCGCTTCGCCGAGCGCGCGAACCAGCTCGCGAACGCGCTCCGCAAGCTGGGCGTGAAGAAGGGCGACCGCATCTGCATGCTGAGCCCGAACTCCCACTACTTCCTGGAGAGCTTCTTCGGCGTGAGCCAGCTGGGCGCGATCCTGGTCCCGCTCAACTTCCGGCTATCCGCAGAGGAGCACGCTTACATCCTGGCGCATGCGGGCGTGAAAACGGTGCTGGTCGATCACGAGTTCACGTCGGTGATCGACAGCATTCGCGGCTCGCTGCGCACGGTGAAGCATTGGATCTCGGCCGGCGGCGGCGACGTGCCGCGCCCGGGCTGGACCGACTGGGACGGGCTGATCGCCCGAGCGCCGGTGACGCCGCCGCCGCCGGTGAAGCGCGACGAGGACGACGTGGTGTCGCTCAACTACACCTCGGGCACGACCGCGCGGCCCAAGGGCGTGATGCTGACGCACCGCAACTTCTACGTGAACGCCTACAACCTGATCGCGCACCTGCGGCTCTCGCACGACGACGTGGAGCTTTGGACGCTGCCGATGTTCCACTGCAACGGCTGGGGCGCCGTCTACGCGCTCACCGGTCTTGGCGGAACCCACGTGGTGCTGCGCTCGATCGACGCCGGGCAGATCTTCACGCTGATCGAAGACGAGGGCGTCACGTTCGCATGCATGGCGCCGGCGGTGCTGCGCGCGATCCTCGACTATCCGGACAAGGCAAGGCACGCGATCCGCACCCAGCCGCGTTTCACGGTGGCCGGGGCTCCGCCCCCGGCAGCCTTCATCGAAAGGCTGGAGAAAGAGCTGGGCTGGGATTTCCTCGAGATCTACGGTCTCACCGAGACAGCACCCCTGCTCACCTCGTCACAACCCGACTTCGCCACGCGCTCGGACGACTACGCACGCCGGGCGCGCGCGGGGGTTCCCGGGATCGGCGTCGAGATCGTGGTGCTGGATACGAAAGGCCGGCTCGTCCCGCGCGACGGTCGCTCGATCGGCGAGGTCTGCGCCCGCTCCAACGTCGTCTTCAAGGGCTATTGGAGACAGCCTCAGGAAACCCGCAAGGCCATCCGCAAGGGCTACTTCCACACCGGCGACCTGGCGGTGTGGGACGAGGGCGCGAACATCCACATCGTCGATCGTCAGAAGGACGTCATCATCTCGGGCGGCGAGAACATCTCTTCGCCCGAGATCGAGGACGTCCTCTACCGGCATCCCGCGGTGCTCGAGTGCGCCGTGATCGGCGTGCCCGACGACAAATGGGGCGAGACCCCCAAGGCAATCGTCGTCGCGCGGCCCGGCCAGAGCCCAACTCCCAAGGAGTTGATCGCGTTCTGCCGCGAGCGGCTCGCCCACTTCAAGTGCCCGACGTCTGTCGAGCTCGCGACCGCGCTGCCACGAACCGCCACCGGCAAGCTACAGAAGTACCGGCTGCGCGCCCAGTACTGGAAAGACCGCGACCGTAAGGTCGCGGGCTGAAGCCCTAGGCGTTGGCGGCGAGCGTCGCGAGCGCTCGGACGTCGGCGTTGCCGCCGCTCAAGATCACTCCCACCCGCAGCCCGCGTGCCTCGACGGCGCCTTCGAGCAATGCCGCCGCCGCCAGCGCGCCGGTCGGCTCGACCACCAGCTTCAAACGCTCCCAGAGGTAGAACATCGCGCGCAGCAGCTTCGCGTCGTCGACCGTGACCATGTCGTGGACGAAGCGCCGCACCAAGGGAAACGTCAGCGTGCCGAGCGACGGCGTGCACGCGCCGTCGGCGATTGTCTCGGGATTGGTCACGCTCTGCAGCGTACCGGTCTTGAAGGAGCGCGTCGCGTCGTCGGCGGCCTCCGGCTCCACGCCGATCACGCGGCAGCCGGGCGAAAGCGCGTTCGCGCTGATCGCCGAGCCGGACAGCAGGCCGCCGCCGCCGCACGGCACCAGCAGCATGTCGAGCGCGCCCTTTTCTTCGATCAGCTCCTTGACGGCGGTCCCCTGGCCCGCGATCACGTCCGGATGATCGAAGGGCGGTATCACCACCAGGCCGCGCTCGTCGGCGAGCCGACGGCCGAGCGTCTCGCGGCTCTCCTTGCGCTTGTCGTAGGTGATCACCTCGGCGCCATACCCCCTGGTCGCCTGCCGCTTCACCAGCGGCGCGTCGTCCGGCATCACGATCGTGGTCGCGATGCCGAGCAGGCGACCCGCAAGCGCGGTCGCTTGCGCGTGATTACCGGACGAGAACGTGAGCACGCCGCGCTGCCGCTCGGCCTGGTCGAGGCGCGACATCGCGTTGTAGGCGCCCCGGAACTTGAAGGCGCCCGCGCGCTGGAGGTTCTCGCATTTGAAGAAGACGGTGGCGCCGGTCCGCGCGTCCACTGTCCGCGACGTCACCACCGGCGTCTTGTGCGCCTGGCCGTCGAGGCGCGTCGCGGCGCTGAGCACGTCTTCGAAGGAAACCCCCGGCATCGGTGTCACCTTCCCGAGCCCGGCCGCGGCAGGCGAACCGGCTGGGTCCAGGCCAGGTATCCGTTCGATTCGACCACCTTGGCGCGAACGTACCCCTCGTCACCCTTCCACTCGTAGCTCACCGCCTGCGGCGCGTCGGCGTCGGCCACCGCGACTTCCTTCAGCACCCGTCCGCCGTGTCCGATGAACAGCACCCGATAACGGCTCCGCGAGCGCGCAGCGAGCGTGAGCGTGAGCG
>CAZVOI010000573.1:0-3179 GCA_964628275.1 uncultured Acidobacteriota bacterium
AGCTGGTGCGCACGTCGTCGCGGACCGGGCGCAAAAGGTTCTTCACCAGGACGTACGCATGGTCGGCGTCGCGGAAACGCGCCCACAGGTTGATCTTCCAACCGAGCGACCAGCCGGTGCCGTCGTCGCCACGGATCTCCAGCGCACGCCGGGCGGCCGTGAAGTACGCGGGCATGGCCGAGGTGATCTGGCGTCCGGGGTACACGCCGAAAAGATGCGAGGGGTGGCGATGCTGAACGTCGGTCTCCATGAAGTCCTGCGACCACTCCTGAAGCTGGCCGCGCGCGCCAATCTTCAGGGGATAGAGCTTGGCGCGCGCCGATTCGAGGCGAGCCGCGAACTCCGGTTCGATTCCGAGCACGCGCGCGGCCTCGATGCAGTCGCTGAATAGCTCCCAGAGAATCGACATGTCCATGGTGGCGGCCATGCTGACGCTCGCCTGGCGTCCGTCTGGAGCGTGGAAGCTCAGCTCGGGCGAGGTGGACGGCGCGGTCACGAGGTGTCCCTGGCCGTCGTCGATCAGCCAATCCAGTCCGAACTCGGCGGCCGCCTTCATGATCGGCCAGCCGCGCTCGCGCAGGAACCTCTCGTCGCGGCCGAACGCGTAGTGCTCCCAGAGGTGCGTGCTGAGCCACGCGCCGCTCATCGCCCAGTTCGCCCATTTGGGATCGCCCGCGCCGAAGTTCCCGACCGGCGCTGTCTGGGCCCAGATGTCGGCGTTGTGATGCGCCACCCAGCCGCGCGCGCCGTAGTTGATCTCCGCCGTGCGGCGGCCGGTCTGCGCGAGCTGGCCGATGAAGTCCAAGAGCGGCTCGTGGCATTCCGCGAGGTTCGCCACCTCGGCGGGCCAGTAGTTCATCTCGGCGTTGATATTGAGCGTCCAGTTGGAGCTCCAGGGCGGCCGCATCGACTCGTTCCAGATGCCTTGCAGGTTGGCGGGCGGCCCTCCGGGCCGCGAGCTGGCGATCAGCAGGTAGCGTCCGTACTGGTAGAGGAGCGTGGCCAGGCCGGGATCGGCTTCACCTTTCGCGAACCTCTCGAGCCTTGTGTCGGTGTCGAGAGCCGCGGCTCCCTCGGCGGAACCGAGATCCAACGAGACCCGCCGATACAGTCGTTGGTGATCCGCGATGTGCCGGGCGACGAGCTCCGGGTAGGTTCGCTTCTCGGCGGCGGCGAGCGGGCGCAGCGCTTCGGCGGTGGCATCGCGGCCGGCGCGGGCCGGCGACTTCTCCGGGCCGTTGAAGCTCGTCCCCGCCGAGAGCAGCAGCGTGACCGCGTCGGCCTTGGCGACGTTCAGCGTCGAACCGCCGCGGGTCACGCTCCCGCCTTCGGTCAAGACCCGGACCCGGAGGTCGAAGGTCATGCCTTCGGGATCCGGTCCGTCGTCGTAGCGAATCGGATCGCTCGAAGCGAGATAGCTCGGGTCGACGTGCGCGGGAGCGCGGCCGCGCAGGACCAGCGTGTTGCCGCCGTCGGTTTGGATCGCATGCCGCAGCGGACTGTCGGCCGCCACGCTGAGCCCGATCCGCCCCGGCTGGTCGCAGGCCAGACGCACCACGATGACCTGGTCGGGAAAGCTGCTGAAGACCTCGCGCGTGAACGTCGCGTCGCCGACCCGGTAGCGCACGCTGGCGATCGCCCGATCCAGATCGAGGCTGCGTACGTAAGCCGAAGCAGCACTGGCGGCGTCGCCGCTGAAATGAAGCCGGAGGTCGCCCAGCGGCTGGTACGACTGGGTGTACGGCCCCTGCATCTTCTTGGCGAGCGCGGTCGCGGTCACGAAGTCGCCCGCGGAGATCGCGGCGCGCAGCTGCGGCAGCACCTCGCGGGCGCCGGGATTGTTCCAGTCGCTCGGCCCGCCCGACCATAGAGTGGCTTCGTTGAGCTGAAGCCGCTCGGAGGCTACCCCGCCGAACACCATCGCGCCGAGCCGCCCGTTGCCCACGGGCAGCGCCTCGGTCCAGCGCTGGGCCGGCTGTGCGTAGCGCAACGACTGCGGCTCCTCCGCGAGCAGCCGGCCGGGCAGGGTCAACACGAGGATGGACGCGACACCGAACAGGTGTTTCATGGCTCCCATCTCTACGAGAAGGAGCGGACTATCCCGCGCAAGAATGCCGCGGTCAAGCGGTTCGGAAGGACGTGCGCTTATCGGTGGGTGTGGACGCCTTCAACCTGTTCAACAACGTGATCTTCGGCGGCATCAACACCAACATCACGAGCGCCGCCTTCGGCCGCGTCAGCAGCCAGGCCAACACACCGCGGGTGGTGCAGTTGAAGGCCCGGGTCGAGTTCTAGATCGAAGGGCCAGCCCATGTCCGCATGGCGATCAAGGCCGGCCCTGCATAGAATCTCGACATGCTGAGGCGCGGAGCGGCCGTCGCGACGCCCAGCACCGGAACCAAGTGATCGCGGCGCTGGCGCTGCTTGCGGCCGGCGCGGCGACGCTGGTTCCGGCGCCCGGCCTCGACGAGCCGTTCGGCGTGGACTTCGACAAGGACGGCAACACCTACATCGTCGAGATGGCCAGCCGGGTCAAGGTTCTCGATGCGAAGGGTGTGCTGCGCGTGCTGGCCGGCAGCGTTCCGGGGTTCGGCGGCGACGGCGGCCCGGCGGCGCAGGCGCTCCTCAACGGCCCGCACGTGATCCAGATCGGCCCGGACGGCGCGCTGTACGTGGCCGACACTTGGAACTACAGCGTGCGCCGCATCGATCTGCGCACCGGCGGCATCGAGCGCGTCGCGGGAACCGGCGTCAAGGGATACAAGGGCGACGGCGAACCGGCGCTCTCGGCCGAGTTCAGTGGCATCTTCTCGATCGCGTTTCACGGCGGCAGGCTCTACATCTGCGACCTCGACAACCGGCGGATTCGCGCTGTCGACTTGAAGACGGGCATCGTCACGACAGTCGCCGGCAACGGTGCCAAGGGCGTGCCGCAAGACGGCGAGCTCGCTATGTCGCAGCCGCTGGTCGACCCGCGCGCGATCGCTCTCGACACCGCCGGCAACCTCTACATCTGCGAGCGCGGCGGCCATGCGCTGCGGGTGGTCGGCACGGACGGCCGGATTCGGACCGTGGCCGGCACCGGCGAGGCCGGATTCTCGGGCGACGGCGGCCCGGCGCGCGCGGCGCGGATGAACGGCCCCAAGCACCTGTTCGTGGAGAAGTCCGGGGACGTGCTG
>CAZVOI010000574.1:0-3347 GCA_964628275.1 uncultured Acidobacteriota bacterium
CAGGCCGCTGAACATGCAGGAGACCGCGTCGACCAGCATCGGCTTCTCGATTTCGGGCAGGTTGCCTCGCTCGTCGAGCAGATTTCCCGCGGCGCCGACGCCGACCAGCGTGCCCAGCGTGTCGAGGAAGCCCATCAGGAACAGCGTCAGCAGCACCGGCAGGAACGAGAGCTTCAGCACGCCCGGGACGTCGAGCTGGAACGCGAGCGCGAGCGAATAGTCGCCGCTGAAGGGAAGCGCGACCACGTGCTGGGGCAGCGTTCCGAAGCCGAGCGCGATCCCCAGGCTTCCCGTCATTGCCATGCCGATCAGGATCGCGCCGCGCACGCGCCGTTGCTGCAGCACGGCGATTAGCAAGAAACCGAAGATCGCGAGCAGCACCTGCGGGTCGCGCAGGTTGCCGAGCTTCAACGGCACGTCGGGCGCGCGCAGCGTGGCGGCGCCCGGCGCCAAGAGCGCCTGCGGCGGTAGTCCGGTGACGAAGCTCGTCACGATCCCGGTCTCGTAGAGACCGATCAGCGCCATGAACAGGCCGATGCCGGCCGCGAAACTGTGCTTCATCGAAACCGAGATCGCGTCGGCCAGCCAGGACCGGATGCCGCTGAGCGTGAGCAACAGGAACAGCACGCCGCTCACGAACACGGCTCCCAGCGCCTGCGGCCAGGCGATCCCCATCGCGGTCAAACCGAAGGCGATGAAGGCGTTCTCACCCATGTACGGCGCCACCGCGATCGGCCGGTTGGCGTAGAGGCCCATCAGCAGCGAACCGAACACCGCGGCCAAAATCGTCGCGACGGTGCTGGGACCGGCCGGCAAGCCGGCAAACGCCAGGATCGCCGGGTTGACCACGATGATGTACGCCATCGTCACGAACGTGGTCACGCCGCCGAGCACCTCGACCTTGACCGTGCTGGCATGCCGCTCCAGCGCGAATAGGCGATTCAGCATCGACCTGAAGCGTTCATGAAGCGCTACCCGGCAGCGAACGCCGCGCGCTTCACGATGTCTGCTGCTTCGCCGCGAAGATCTCCTTGAAGGCGACTATGAAGCGGTTCATCTCGTCGGCGGTGCCGACCGACACGCGCAGGTGCTCCAGCATCGGCGGGAACGGGCGCCCGACCAGGACCTTCTTCTTGCGGAACTCCTCGATCACCGGCTCCACCTTGCCGCGGATGCCGACCATGAAGAAGTTCGCCTCGGAGGGGATCACCACGTAGCCGAGAGCCGAGAGCTCCGCGGTCGTCTGCTTGCGGAGCGCCTGTGTCGTCCGCTTCACCTGCTCCTGGGTTGCCGTGTCCTTCAACCCGGCGACGCCGCCCCACTTCACGATCGCGTTGATGCTGCCCACGGCGTGCGGGCGCATGGCGTCGATCAGCGGCTTGGACGCGATCGCGTAGCCGAGCCGCATGCCCGCCAGCCCGACGATCTTCGAGAACGTCCTGGCGATGATCACCGGACGGCCCTCGAGCACGTACGGGACCGACGTGGCGTAGTTCGGATCGTCGACGAAGTGATGGTAGGCCTCGTCGATCAACACCGGCATGTCCTCGGGAATCCCGTCGAGGAGCTGCTTCACTTCCTGCTTCGTCACGATCAGGCCCGTCGGGTTGTTGGGGTTGCAGAGGTACACGAAGCCCACGTCGCGGTAGTTCTTCCGCGTCGTCGTGATCAGCGCCGCCATGTCCTGCCGGTAGTCGTCGCCGAGCGGCAGCTTGATGGCGTCGGCCTTGATGCCGGCGGCGTGCTGGTAGACCGAGCTGTACGACGGCTCGACGCCCACTACCTTTTTGCCGCCCTGAAGGAACGTCGTGCCGACGACCGCGAGGATCTCGCCGGAGCCGGCGCCGAGCAGGACGTTCTCCGGCTTCACTCCGTGGTGAGTCGCGATCTCCTGGACGATGTCGCCGTCCGGATAGCCGTAGCGGTTGGCGTACTTGAAGGCCTGCGTCATGGCCTTCATCACCGATTCCGGGGGGCCGTACGGGTTCTCGTTGCTCCCGAGCTTGGCGCAGAGGTCGTACTCCTCGGGCGACATGCGGGGACGCGGCGCGCGCGGGGCGGCGGCCTCGGCGGCTTGAGCCCAAGTCGGTCCCGGCTGCACGCCGGCGTAGCCGAGCGCGGCGGCCACTCCCCCGATCAAGGTCCGCCGGGAAACGGCGTGCTTTTCGTGCATGCGATCCTCCGTGCGCCCATTGTAGGGCTCGCTGCGAACGCGCCGCGATCCAGCTTTGCGCGCCGGTGTATTCCCGCGCGGGCGCAAACTAGATCAATTGCGAAGCCGAAGCCGTTGACCGGAACGCGTCGCCCGTATGCTGAAGCGCTCATGAAGCTGCTGCTGATCAGCAACTCGCGCACCGAAGGGCTCGGGTATCTCGAGCATGCGCTGGGCGAGATCCGGAGCTTCCTCGCCGCGTCGGTGAAGCAGGTTCTGTTCCTGCCTTTCGCGGGCGTCACGGTCGACTGGGACGAGTACACGGCGCGCGTGGCGGAGGCGCTTCGGCCGCTGGGGCTCGAGTGCGTGGGCGCGCACACGCAGCGCGACCCGATCGCGGCGCTCGGCGCGGCGCAGGCGGTCGCGGTGGGTGGCGGCAACACCTGGCAGCTCGCGCGCGAGATCCATCGCCGGATGCTCGCGGGGCCGATCCGCGAGGCGGTGCGCGGCGGCACGCCGTACATCGGTTGGAGCGCCGGCGCCAACGTCGCCTGCCCGACGATGCAGACGACCAACGACATGCCGATCTGCGATCCGCTCGGCTTCGACGCGCTCGGCCTGGTGTCGTTCCAGATCAACCCCCACTACCTTCACGGCAACCCGCCGGGTTTCAAGGGCGAGACCCGCGAGGAGCGCATCTTCGAGTACGGGAAGCTGCATCCGGCAGTGTGGGTAGCGGGGCTCCGCGAAGGCACCATGCTGCGGATCGAGAACGGCGGGATTCGTCTCGTCGGCCAGGGCGCGCTGCGCGCGTTCCACCACGGCGAGCCGCCGCGCGAGGTCGAGTCCGGCGGCGACGTAAGCTTCCTGCTCGGCTAGCTCGCCCCGCGGCGTCGCGCCAGCGCGACCACCACGCCCGCCGACAGCCACATCGTGAGGCCGTACGCGATTGCCGGCAGCAGGAGCCGCGTGTCGCCGATCAGCGTCAGCGCGATGAAGGCCGCCATCGCGAAGTTCTGAAGCCCGCACTCGAGGCCGATCGCGACCCGTTGCGGCCAGGCGATGCCGGCCAGGGCGGCGATGCCCCACGCCGAAGCGACCGCCACGACGTTCAGGACCAGGGCCAGCAAGCCTGACTCAACCAGGGCCGGAGCGACCCGGCCGCGCTCGCTCCAGATCGCCATCACGATCACGA
>CAZVOI010000575.1:0-6362 GCA_964628275.1 uncultured Acidobacteriota bacterium
CGTCGAGATGGACAGCGTGATGCGTACGTACCTGCCCTACCTGGCGGCGCTTCTGATCGGGCTGGCGCTGATCGCGGCGTTCCCGGCGCTGACGCTGGTTCTGCCGCGGCTGTTTCTTGGTTACGCTGGCTGAGTCGTCACCGGAGACCTGGATGCCCGCCGCCGCCGACACCTCGAACCCGGCCCGATGGCGCAGCCAGAGCCCGACGACGCCGGGCTTCTTCAGCGTCGCGTCGCCGGAGATGGGTGTCTGCCGGGTGACGTCGCTGTTCCGTTTGAATCTGCCGCGGGGAGAGACGTATCGGCTGATCCGGACCGATCTCGAGTTGAGCGCCGTCGTCATCGCGGGCGCGCTCGAGCTCGAGGTGGAACAGGCGGCGCACGCCCTCGGCCGCCTCGATTCCTTCTACCTTCCCGGCGGCCTGGGTGCCGTGATCCGAGCCAGCGCCGACCTGGTGCTCTACATCGGCGGCGGTCCCTGGGAGGGCGAAGGCCGGTTCTTCGTGCGCCGCTTCGATCTCGGTCTGCCGCTCGGCGCCATCCATCAGGTGCACGGCGTGCCTCCGTACCGGCGCGAGGTCTTCATGACACTCGACCAGGCGACGCCTGCCTCGAGGCTGATCACTGGCATCACGATCGGCGATCCCGGTGGCTGGACGAGCTGGCCGCCCCACCAGCACGAGCGCGATCTCGAAGAGGCCTACTTCTATTTCGACATCCCAGCGCCCCAGTTCGCGCTTCACCTGAGCTACCGCGAGCCGGGGAAGCTGGAAGCCGCGCATCCCGTGTCGTCGGGGACCGCGGTGCTCGTCCCACGCGGCTATCACCCCACCGTGGCGATGCCGGGCGTGCGCTCGACGTACTTCTGGGTGATGTCCGCCTTCAGCCGTCAGAGCCGTCGCTACGACCTGGCGATCAACGATCCGCTGATCGCTCCCTAGTTGTGGCTGCGCGATCCAGACCGAGCACGAATCAGGCTGCCCTCGGCTTCCGCACGCACTCCGGTTGGGCCGTGCTGGTCGCGATCGCCGGTCCCGGGGCGGAGCCGGCCGTGCTGCTACGCAGGCGCGTCGAGCTATCTCAGCGCACACCACGACAACCTTTTCACGCGGCGGAAGGGCGCCCATTCGCGGCAGCCGAAGCGCTGATTCGCCGTGCCACCGACGAGGCGGTCGCCCTGGGGGAGCGCGCGGTTCGCGACGCTGTGGCGGAGTTGTGCGATCTGGGGCAGGAGCCCGTGGCCAGTGGGCATCTGCTCGCCGCGGGGCGACCGTTGCCGGATCTTCGCGAGGTCCTGGCGTCTCACGCCCTGATCCACGCGGCGGAGGGCGAGCTGTTTCGCGACGTGCTGCGACAGGCGAGCCGGCGCTGCGGGCTGGCCGTCGCGCAGGTGAGAGAGCGCGAGCTGGAAGAACGCGCCTCGCGATCCCTGCGGCGCCCGGCCAGAGAGCTGGCGCGTCGTGTCGCGGCATGGGGCAAGGTGCTCGGCCCGCCGTGGACACACGACGAAAAGCGGGCGGCGCTCGTGGCGTGGCTGGCGCTGGCCGAGGAGAGTGCCGCCGGAAGCCGTTAGGCGGTCTGGCTTCCGGCCCCAGGCTTGAGCCGGCCCTGGTCGTCCAGGTAGTCCCGCCACGAGCGCTTCGGCGCATAGCCCAACAGCCGGATTGCCTTCGCGCACGAGATGCCCGAGGCATCGCTGCGGGCCAGCGGACGAATCTCGAACGCAGCGCCGTAGTGCTTGCGGACGAGTTCCGCGAACGGCCGGCCGCCGACGTTGTCGGGTGATGCGATGTAGAAGACCTCATGGCCCGGCAGGTGTGAGGTGACCGCGAGGACGATCGCGTCGGCCAGGTCGTAGAGGTCGATGTAGCTCCAGAAGTTCGGGCTCAATGACGCCGCGTCACGGACTTGCGGACCGAGGTTGCGCTCGTAGTTGGCCTCGTGCTGCACCCAGCACGGCCGGATCGAGATGCAGCGGATCTCGGAGCGCCGGACCGCGGCGTCCATCAGCAGCTCGCCGAAGTGCTTCGAAAGCGCGTACGGGTCCTGTGGCCGGATCGGGTGGTTTTCGTCGACGGGAACGTAGTCGGGCAGGAACGGGCGCTCGGGAAAGAAGAAGCCCGGCACCGTCTCGCTCGAGATGTTGACGAACCGTGACACGCCGAAGCGAACCGCGGCCTCGAGCACGTTGAAGGTCGCCATCAGGTTGTTCTGGAACACGACCGCGGGAGGATTGTGCGTCGGGTCGGGAAGCGCTGCGGCATGCACCACGGCCTGCATGCCGCGCACCACCGCGAATGCGTCTCCGGCCTGGGTCAGGTCAGCCTGCAGGTAGGCCGGCTCGCCGGGCAGCGGGCGCTCGAAGACGCCGCGCATCAGGTCGGTGCACGTGACCTCATGTCCGGCCCGGATCAGCGCGGCCGCGGTTGCGCTCCCGACCTTGCCGCGGGCGCCCGTGACGAGGACTCTCATGCCTTCATGCTATGCGACAGCCTGACGTTCGCCGGTTCACGCGCGCAGCGCGGCGGGCCGCAGCGTCTGGTCGAGCTGGTTCAAGTACTCGGCGCGGCCACCGGCGCCACCGACTGCATGCCCGCGAGCGCGAAGCCGCCGACCTCTCGCCACAGCCCGGCCGCCAGCGCGAACGCCACCGGCACCCGCGTCAACGCGACCAGCACCGACGTCACCCGAATCAGGATCAGCGCCCCGCGAGGCACCCGAGTCCCGTCAGCATCGCGCCGGTCTAGCGCTCGTCGTCCTTGGGGCGGCAAGCTGCGCGCGCTTCCTCCGTGTGTTGTCCGAGAGCCGGCGGCGGCGCCGACGCGACGGCTGGCACGCCGGACAGCTTGATCGGGTTGCCGGGGACCTTCACGGTGCGGTCGCCCAGCGGGATCTCCATCAGCATTCGGCGCGCCGCGAGCTGCGGGTCCTGCAGGACCTCCTCGATCGTCCGCACCCGGCCACACGGCACGCCGGCGGCCGTCAACCTCTCGATCAGCGTGTCCACCGTTTCGTTCGCGAACAGCGCGCGGATCGCCTGGTTCAACGCCGCGCGGTTCTTGAGCCGATCGCCGTTGGTCGCGAACCGAGGATCGTGCTCCAACGCGCTCGCGCCAACCGCGGCGCAGAAGCGCGACCACAGGCGAGGGTTCGCGACGGCGACGATCACCTGGCCGTCGGCCGCCGGATACGGCTCGTACGGAGCCAGCGACGGGTGCTCGTTGCCGAGCCGGCCCGGGCTCTTGCCGGTGGCCGCGACGATCCCGACCGGCAGGCCCAGGATCGAGACGGCCGCGTCGAGCAGTGCGATGTCCACGAATTGCCCCTGGCCGGTCGTCATGCGAGCGACGTGCGCGAGCAGGATGCCTTGAACCGCGTAGAGCGCGGCCAGGCAGTCGGTGATCGCCACGCCGACCTTGGTCGGTCCCGTCTCGGGAAAGCCAGTCACGTCCATCAGCCCCGACTCGCCCTGGATGACCATGTCGTAGCCGGCGAGATCGCTCCTGGGGCCGGTCGCGCCATAACCGGAGATCGAGCAGTAGATGAGGCGCGGGTTCAGCGCGCGCGCCGCGTCGGGCCCGAAGCCGAGGCGTTCGAGCGTGCCGGGCCGGAAGTTCTCGACCAGCACGTCGGCGCCCTGGATCAGCTCGCGGACGAGCGCCGCGCCCTCAGCCGACTTCAGGTCGACCGCGACGCTCTTCTTGTTGCGGTTCACGCTCAGGAAGTAGGTGCTCCAGCCCGCCGCGAACGGCTCCCAGTCGCGCGTGTCGTCGCCGTGCCGCGGATCCTCGATCTTCAGCACCTCGGCGCCCATGTCGCCGAGCAGCATCGTGCACAGCGGGCCTGCCAGCACGCGCGTGAAGTCGATCACCTTGAGACCGCGCAGCGGCAGTCCACCGGTCGCCGTCGCTTCCGTCACCTCACACCTCGCTGCCGAGAGCGCTCGAGCGCGGCCGCACAGTGTACGGCGATGTCGGCATCGGCGGCCCCGATGTTACCCTCGCCGATCACCGATGCCGGAACCCTCGAGCCCGCCGCCTCCTCCCGGCCCAAGCGAAGCCGAGGCGAGTCAGCCGCTTCGAAGCGCCCTCCCGTGGAGAGCCGGCCGTGGCACGAGAACCCGGAATGGCTGTGCGAGGCGCGCGACTTGCTGCGCGAGCACGCGCAGCACGGAAGTCACACCCATAGAACCAGCTTACTGGTATTATGGCAATATGAAGACGACGCTGGATCTGCCCGACGAGCTGGGGCGCGCGATCAAACTCCGCGCCCTGAGCCAGAACCGCAAGCTCAAGGACGCGATCGCGGACCTGCTGAGGCGCGGCCTCTCGCGCGAGCCCGCCGTGACGTCGAAACGACGCCGGCCCGTCAAGCTGCCCTTGGTTCGGTGCGCCCACCGAGCGCGGCTCGGCGAGGAGATCACGCCGGAGCGCGCGGCGGAGATCCTGCTCGCCGAAGAGTCTGGGGTAGCCCGCGGTGCTGTGCGATAGCAATGTCTGGCTGGCGCTCGCGCTGTCCAAACACGTCCACCACGTCGCCGCGCGCAAGTGGCTGGCAACGGTCGAGGGGCCTGGGTCGCTCTTGTTCTGCCGAGCGACGCAGCAAACCTTTCTCCGGCTGCTCACGAACGCCGCCGTGCTGGGCAGCTATGGAAATCCGCCCTTGACGAATCGGCATGCGTGGGGAGCCTACGAAGCGCTGCTCGGCGACGATCGGATCGTGCTGCGAACGGAAGAGCCTGCAGGGCTGGAGGTTCGCTGGAGACAGTTCGCACTGAGGGAGACGGCTTCACCGAAGCTCTGGATGGACGCCTACCTCGCGGCTTTCGCGCTTGCTGGAGGACTCCGGATGGTCACGACCGACGCCGCCTTCAGGCAGTTCAGGGGCCTGGATCTCGAGCTTGTGGGGAATCCCGCAGCAGGATAGTCCTCGGGAGGCGTCCCCTCGTTCACGTCGACCAGACGGGGAGGGCCGTATGCTCCCGTCGTGGCGAGCAAGCCCGAGCCCGTCGTGCTTCAAGTCGCGGGCCGCGAGGTCACGGTCACCAATCCCGACAAGGTCTACTTTCCTGAAGCCGGCATCACCAAGATCGAGGTGGTGCGCTACTACCTGGCGGTGGCCGAGGGCGCCCTACGCGGGGCGGGCGGGCGGCCGAACGTGCTGGTTCGCTACGCCAACGGGATCCACGGCGAGTTCTTCTACCAGAAGCGCGCGCCCGACAAGCGGCCGGAGTGGGTCGAGGTCGTCGAGCTGAGCTTTCCCTCGGGGCGCACCGCGTTCGAGGTCGTGCCGCGCGACGCGGCGGCGCTCGCCTGGATGGCGAACCTGGGCTGCCTGGAGCTGCACCCGCACCCGGTGCTCACTTCGGACCTCGACCATCCGAACGAGCTACGCGTGGACCTCGACCCGATGCCGGGCATCGAGTGGCCGCAGATCACGGCCGTCGCGCGGGTGGTGAAGGAGGTGCTCGCCGACTTCGGCCTGGCCGGCTGGCCGAAGACCTCGGGCTCGCGCGGAATCCACGTGAACGTGCGGATCCATCCGCGCTGGGGATTCGGCGATCTGCGGCGGGCCGCGCTGGCGGTCGCGCGCGAGGTCGAGCGGCGGGCGCCGGACCTGGCGACCTCGAAGTGGTGGAAGGAGGAGCGCCACGGCGTCTTCCTCGACTACAACCAGAACGCCAAGGACCGCACCGTCTGCAGCGCCTACTCGGTGCGGCCGAAGCCGGACGCTCGTGTGTCGGCGCCGGTGACATGGGACGAGCTGTCCGGGTGCCAGCCTGGGGACTTCACGCTGCGCACGATGCCGGTGCGCTTCGCGGCGATCGGCGATCGGCATGCTGAGATCGACCAGCATCCTTGCTCCCTCGACCCGATCCTGGAGCTGTCGGCGAAGCAGGAAGCCCTTGGCCTGGGCGACGCTCCGTGGCCGCCGCACTATGCGAAGACTTCCGACGAGCCCCCGCGCGTTGCGCCGTCGCGGAAGAAGGGCTCCGGCAGGCGCGTCTCGACGAAGCCGTTGCTCGAGATCGCGCGGGCCGCCAAGAAGGACGAGGCGCTGGCCGGCCTCGAGCGCTGGCGTGCGCGCCATCCCGAGGTCGCTCCGCGTCTTCTGGCGGCCGACGTGCTCGTCGACGCGATGCGCGGCCGGTCCTCCACCTGGACGCGGATCCGTGTGAACCTCGAGCACGTGCCCGAAGAGCTGCGGCCGCCCCAGCAACCGCTTTCGCCGACTGGGGATCACAGGAACGCGCTGGCTCGTCGCAAGCGACGTCTATCCGGAGAAGCTGCGCGCGGTCGGCCTCGACTTCATCCTTCCGACCGCCGCCGAGCGCGCCGAGATCGACCGGATCATCATGGAGG
>CAZVOI010000576.1:0-2685 GCA_964628275.1 uncultured Acidobacteriota bacterium
TGCGGCATGCACGTGCATGTCGAGGTCCCCGATCCCTCGCGCCGCGTCGAGATCATGACGCGGACGCTGCCCTATCTTCCCGCCTTGCTTGCCTTGAGCGCTTCGTCGCCGTTTTGGCAGGGGCGCCGGACCGGCCTGCACGCCTACCGGCCGGCGGCCTATGACGAATTGCCGCGCACCGGTCTTCCGAAACTCCTTAACTCCACCGAGGAGTACGAGCTTTTTGTCCGCACGCTCGTGCAAGCGGGTGTCATCAAGGACGCCAGCTTTATCTGGTGGTCGATCCGGCCATCGATGCGGTACCCGACCATCGAGCTTCGCATCTGCGATGTCTGCCCGCGGGTCGACGACGCGCTTTGCATCGCCGCCATCTATCGATGTCTCATTCGCTATCTGGTCGAACGCCCGGAAGTGAACCGCAACATCGTCCCGCTGGATCGCGCGGTGGTGGCGGAAAACAAGTGGCGGGCGCAACGCTACGGTCACCAGACGACGCTGATGGATCACGCGACGTTACAGACGCGCACCCTGGCGGCGACGGTCGACGACCTATTAGCGACGCTGCGCGAGACGGCGGAGGCCCTCGGCTGTGTGCAGGAGATCGAGCACGCCAGGACGATCGTCGAGCAAGGAACGAGTGCCGCCGAGCAGTGCCAAGTCCATCTCCTGGCGCGCGCCGCCGGTGAAGGCAGTCCGTCAGCCTTGAGGCAGGCGGTGGATTACCTGGCGCGCACGACCGGGTCGTACCAATCCGTTGCCCGTCAGGAGCCGCTGGCCCGTCAGTAGCCGGCTGATCGAATTTCTAGAAGGCTGGCCCGGAGCATCGCGACCGGGGGGAGGGGGAGGTTCGCGATTCCCCGGGTCAGGCCATGTGCGCCGCGCCGGGCGCTCATGCGGCGGGACTTTTTGTCCGGCTATCGGATTGCTTTCCGATGTGAACGAGATTCTCGGTGTCCAAGTGTTTCTTGGCAACCGGGCCAGACTTGATGCCGGCCCAAAAGTCGCCTCCGCGCTCCTTGACGGCGGTCGGCATGGCGCGCGCCTCGCCGGAAAAGCGCTCTCGCAACAGTCCCGCCACCGCCACCAGGAACGGCAGCGTCAGGAGAAAGATGAACCCAGGCGACAGCGATTGCAGCCAGGCGGTGAGTTCGTTGATGATCGTCGGTTCGGACATGATTTGCCCTCCCGTTCCCTGCTGTTGAAACGCAACAATCGCGACCAGCGTCGGCGGCAGCGCGGCGGCCAACAGGCCCAGGGGGCTGATCGCGCCTTCATCGAATTTCCCCTTGAGGATGGCGAAGCCGGCTGGCTTGGGGGCGTTGGCGATGATGGTCAGCCCGCCACCGGCTACCGAACCGGCGACCAGGGCGTATTTGAAGGCGTCGTCGACGCCGTCCACCAACGAGCCCAGATAAGTGAGCGCCGCGTTGTCGGTGATGGCGGTCAACGCGACCGCGCCGAAAAAGAGCGTTTCCGGCGAAAGCCCGGTCAGCAGCGGCTGCAACCACCACTTCTGCATGCCGCCCAGCGTGACCAGTCCGGCGAGGAAGAACGCGACCATCAACCCCTCGCGCAGCATCAAACGGCTTTGATAGCGCTTGTAGGCTTCGGTGAAGCCGAGGAAGAACAGGAACAAGCCGCTGAACACGACGGCATGGTGGCTGAAGACGACCACGCCGGCAAGAAAGGCGAGGTGGATCAAAATCACCGGCGCCGGAATTCGATCCACCTTGTCGCCGGGCAAGCCGTTGGCAAGGCGCGCGAGCTGGAAGCGAAATAGCGCGGTCACCAGGCCGGCGTTGATGAGCACGGCCAGCCCCGCTTTCCAGCCAAAGGTCTTCAGCATGAAAGCGATGTCCCACCCCCAGGTACCGGCCACCATCAGGACCGGCGGCGCGGCATAGGGTGTCAGCGTGCCGCCGATGGAAATGTTGACGAACAGCACGCCAATGGTGGCGTATTTGAAGATCGCCGGCGCGTCCTTGGCGAAATAGCGATCGCGTAACAACAGCGCGGACAGCGTCATCGCCGCCGGCTCGGTGATGAAAGAGCCGAGCAGCGGCCCGACCGAGAGCGCGACAAGATAATAAGCGGCCGTTTCCGGCAGCGGCAAAAGGCGTGCGATGACGCGCATGACCATGCCGGCGAATTCCAGCACCGGCCGGCTCGCGGCGATGACCATGATCACGAAAACGAATACCGGCTCGGTGAAGCTAAGCCCTTCCAGGTAACCGACGGCCTGTGGCGGCCCCAGTTGGATGGCGACAACGAGTAACAGGATCATGGCCCAAAAGCCGAACACGGCCTCGACCTCGCCCAGCAAGTGCCACAGTCCCGCGTGCGCCCGGTTCACATGCGCGAGATGCTCGAAATACTTGGTCGAGAACGTGTGCAGGATCGCCACCGCGAACAGGCTGGCGGCGACGATTTCGACCAGCGAAATGGCGGGGACATTGCTCATCGTTCGGCTTCCTCCCCGCGAAACCCGAGCGCGCGCAGGATGCCCGCGCGGCGGAGCGGCCGCTCCAGCAACGCGTCCGCGCCGACCTCGCGCGCCAGGCGGGCATTGTCGGAGTTGCCGCCGCCGATCACGATCACTCGCAAGGCTGGATAACGGCGCTTGAGAATCTTGAAGGGGTCGAGCCCCGACCATGGCGGCAGGAAGCGGTCGACGATCAGCCCGCC
>CAZVOI010000577.1:0-3172 GCA_964628275.1 uncultured Acidobacteriota bacterium
ACGCTCCCCGGCGGGTGGCAGTGCTGCACCAGGCGCCCGAGGATGGCCTTCGGGCGTGCGAAGACCCGGTTCGGGCCCTCGCTGAAGAAGCGCACCCGATCCTCGGCGTCGACAAACGTGATGTCCACCGGCAGCGCGGCAAAGACGGCCTTGAGCTGGTCGAGGCCCAACGCACCGGTGGGGAGGACGACGAGGCCTTTGCCGACCGACTCGGGCAGACCCTCGCCGCGGCCCGGCCGAGGCGCGCCGGCCATGGCCAGCGGCACCGCGCGCGCGCCGGCGGCGAACGGGCCGGGGGCGAACGCAATCCCGGAGCGCGCCGCCTCGGCGCTGGCCGCGGCCGGGACGTCGTTCGCGGGCGGTCCGGGCTCGTAGCCGTCGAGCGGATCCACGAGGCAGTAGCCGAACTGCGGGGACTGGGTGAAGATCTCGCCCCACTCGGTCTCGGTCAGGTTCTGGAGCGCCATCGGGAGCAGGATGCGCTCCTCCTTGAAGATCATCTCCTCGACCGCGGCGAGGGCCGGCTCGGCGACGGTCTGCGCCACGAGCCGCCATTCACCTACGCTGCCTTCGTTCTCCGCGAGAGCCGTTCCCAGCTCCTTCAGGAGCGCCCGCACCTCGTCGTCCTTGCCCCACATCACGGTCGAGGGCCCCGTGATCCCGTGGCGCTCGAGGCACGAGAAGAGCAGGTGCTCCTTCCGCTGGTAGTGCTTCTCGACGTCCATCAGCCCGGAGTAGGCGCGCCGGCAGTCGAGGAGACGGGCCGACTCGACCGTGGCCTCTTGGTCCGCGCCTTCCGGCGCGAGGGCCGCGCAGGCCGCCCGCAGGGAGGCGGCTTGTGCGCCGAGCGCCTCGTTCTCACGGCGGAACGTGTCGACGGGGTGGCCGGGAGGGGGAGGGGCACTCGCGCGCTCGACCAGGATGTCGCGCACCACCTGCGAGTGCAGGTCGCACATGCCCATGATCTCGGCTACCGGTACGCCCTCCGCGATCAGCTCCTGCTCCATCGTGGCGATCTCGCTCGCATCGCATTCGCGGACGAGGGCGGTGAGCTGGGCCTTGACCTCGCCGGGTGCCTGGCCCTCGTGGAGGTGGCGAATGACCTCTTTCAAGGTGCGAACGCGGTGCGCGCGGTTGTCGATCAGCTCGCTCATGACCGTCCTCGAATCCCGGGGTCCATCAAGATGGGACTCCGTTCCATCTTCGCAACGGGCTGCGGCCCGCGGTATGACCACGGTCATGGGTGGCCCGCCTGTCCCCGGAGTGTCACAGTTGCGTCATGGCGCACGCGAACCGGCTAAAGGCCGCGGCCCTGGGTGCTAGAGTCGCTGTCTGTGGCCGACCACGAATCGCGCGCTGACGACGGCGCCGCGCCGGAGCCCGAGATCATCCAGGGGGGCATGGGCGTCGCCGTTTCGGGCTGGCGCCTGGCGCGCGCCGTCTCCAGGCTGGGTCAGCTCGGTGTCGTCTCCGGCACGGCGCTCGACGTCGTGCTCGCACGCCGCCTGCAGCTCGGCGACGCCACCGGCGACCTGCGTCGGGCGATCCGCCGCTTCCCCGACCCCGCGGTGGCCGAGCGCGTTCTCGCGAGCCACTTTGTCCCTGGCGGCAAGGGCCACGGGCAAGAGTTCGCGAGCCTCCCCATGTACACCGCCGCGCCCACCGTTCGCCGCCACGAGCTGGCGGTGGTGGGCGGGTTCGTCGAGGTGTTCCTCGCCAAGGAAGGCCACCCAGGGAGGGTGGGCATCAACTTCCTCGAGAAGATCCAGATGCCGACACCCGCCACGCTGTACGGTGCGCTCCTCGCCGGGGTCGATTACGTGCTGGTGGGGGCGGGCATCCCGCGTGACATTCCCGGCCTGCTCGACAGCCTGGTCCAGCACCAGCCGGTGGCGCTGGCGTTGCACGTGACGGATGCCGCCGCCGAGGAGCGGTTCGAGCTGCGCTTTGATCCGCGCGACATCCTGGCGACAGCGCCGCCGCCGCTGCGGCGGCCCCGCTTCCTGGCGATCGTCGCCTCGGCCACGCTCGCCGTCAGCCTGGCGCGACGCACGGCCGGCGTCGACGGCTTCGTCGTGGAAGGCTCGACCGCCGGTGGGCACAACGCGCCTCCCCGCGGTCCGCTGACTCTCGCGAACGGCCAGCCCGTCTACGGCCCGCGCGACGAGGTCGACCTGGCGAAGATCCGCGACCTGGGACTGCCCTTCTGGCTGGCCGGCTCCTACGCGACGCCCGATCGGCTTCGGCAGGCCCGCCGCGACGGCGCCGCCGGTATCCAGGTGGGAACGGCCTTCGCCTTTTGCGAGGAGTCGGGCGTGGATCCCACGCTGCGCGCGCGCGTCCTAGCCGCGGCCCATGACGGCGGGGTCGGGGTCTTCACCGACCCGCAGGCTTCGCCGACGGGTTTCCCGTTCAAAGTCGCGCAGCTCGAGGGGACGCTCTCCGACGCGGCCGTCTACCAGGCGCGCGAGCGGCGCTGCGATCTCGGCTACTTGCGCGAGCTGTACCGTCGTGCCGACGGGACGCTGGGCTACCGGTGTCCGGCCGAGCCGGTCGAGGACTACGTCCGCAAGGGCGGCCGGGTCGAGGACACGCACGGTCGCAAGTGCGTCTGCAACGGTCTGGTGGCGACGGTCGGCCTCGGCCAGTGGCGCGTCGATCGGCCCGAGCCCGCCCTCGTGACGGCAGGCGACGATGTCCTTGGCCTCGTCCGCCTCATGCCGAACGCAAGGGGCTCGTACTCGGCCTCCGACGTGATCGCATACCTGCTCGACCGCCCCGCCGCCTGATCGCGTGCGACCGCGGCGCAGGCTACCGCGGTCACGACGGGAAGAGGGGTCCGAGCGCGTCTTCGAGGTCGGGCTTTCCGATCTCCTGCAGCTCGTAGCCCACGCGCAGCGCCGGCTTGTCCAGCTTCAGCACGCGCCGCAGGTCGATGGGTGTGGCGATCAGGACGAGATCGGCGGGAGTGCGCGCGATGGTGGCCTCGAGGTCGCGGACCTGCTCCTGGCCGTAGCCCATGGCGGGCAGCAGCGGGCCGATGCCCGGATAAGCCTCGAAGGTCCGCGCGAGCGACCCCACGGCCCAGGGTCGGGGGTCGAGGATCTCGGCCGCCCCGTGCTTGCGGGCCGCGAGCACCCCTGCCCCGTATTTCATCTCGCCGTGGGTGAGG
>CAZVOI010000578.1:0-1826 GCA_964628275.1 uncultured Acidobacteriota bacterium
CGCACCTTCGCCGTCCAGGCCTTCAAGATCCCCACGGGCTCGATGGAGCCCAACCTGCTGATCGGCGATCACTTGCTGGTCAACAAGCTGGTGTACTCGCCCTCTTTCGGCCCGCTCGAGCAGGCGCTGTTCGGCAAGCGCCCGATCGAACGCGGCCACGTCGTCGTCTTCAAGTTCCCGGAGGACCCCGCCCGCGACTTCATCAAGCGGGTCATCGGGCTGCCCGGGGAGACCATAGAGATCCGCAACAAGCAGGTCTTCGTCGACGGCAAGTCGATCGACGAGCCCTATGCGCACTTCATCGAGGCGCCGCTGCGCTCCGACGACCCCGAGTACGGCCACGGAGTGGACGGGCTCCGCGACAGCTGGGGCCCGCAGACGGTGCCGGCGGGCCAGCTACTGGTGCTAGGTGACAACCGCGACAACAGCCGCGACAGCCGTTTCTGGGGTTTCCTGCCGGTCGACCAGGTCAAGGGACGGGCGCTCGTCGTCTACTGGTCCTACGAGGCGACGCGCGAGGAGTACCACAGGACCGGTCTCGTCGAGTGGTTTCGGGATACCTTGTCCGCGTTCGGGCGGACGCGCTGGAAGCGCTTCTTCCACGTGATCCGCTAGGCGCGACCGGACCGGAGGGTGAGCATGAGACGCAAGGGCGAGAAGGGCGAAGGCAAGCTGGGCGGACTGATCCTGCTCGTGGTCGTGGTGGGGGTGGGGCTGGCCGCGTGGAACGTGGGGCCGGTCTACTTCGATCAGTACGACTTCGTCGACAAGGTCAAGGAGATCTGCCGCACCCCGAAGTACAAGGCCCGCAAGGGGGACGAGACGATCAAGGAAATGCTGATGACCGAGGTGTCGAAGCGCAAGCTCGGCAAGTGGATCGGGCCCGAGAGCTTCCTGGTGACGACCGCCGAGACCTCGCGGCAGATCGAGCTCTACTACGAGCGCGAGGCCGAGGTGCTGCCCGGCTTCAAGCACGTCTTCAAGTTCACCTTCAAGGCGGATGAACCCCTGATCTGATCTGACGGGGGCGCCGTCTCGCATTCGTCCCCGTCAGATCAGTTCTGGCTAACGCCGGTCCTGCCGGCGCCCGTTGTTCCGTTTCGGGTAGCCCGTTTCGAGTAGCTCGTCCTGGCCCGTCCCTTCCGGTCCGTCCGTTCCCGTTCTGGTCCTTCCGGTTCGTCCCTCCGGTCCGTTCCGGTTCGTCACGTGGCCGTCCCGTCCTCCCGAACCTCCCGCCCGCGGCCATCCGATCGGACCCTTGACCAGGCGTGCCGCCCGAAACAATGGCCAGGCCAAGGCCGGCCGGAGAGCCGGAGAGCCAACGCCTCCGACGGATCGGTCAGAACTGATCTGACCGGGGCGGCTGCGGGACCACGCCCCGGTCAGATCAGCGCAAAATCTGCTTGGCGATCACCAGCAGTTGCATGTTGCTGGTGCCCTCGTAGATCTGGCCCACCTTCTGGTCGCGGAAGTACTTCTCGACCGGGTACTCGCGCGTGAAACCGTAGCCGCCGTGGACCTCGATCGCCTTCGAGGCGACGCGCTCGGCGGCGCGCGAAGCGAAGAGCTTGGCGATCGCCGACTCCTTGACGAAGGAGCTGCCGACGTCGCGCAGGCGCGCGGCGTTGTAGGTCAAAAGCCGCGCGGCCTCGATCTCGGTGGCCATCTCGGCGAGCTCGAACTGGACGGCCTGGAACTCCGCGATCGGCTTGCCGAACTGCCGGCGCTCCTGCGAGTACTTCAAGGCCAGCTCGAAGGCGCCCTGGGCGAGCCCGGTCATCTGGGCGCCGATCCCGATCCGCCCCTCGTTGAGCGTCTCGATCGCG
>CAZVOI010000579.1:0-6594 GCA_964628275.1 uncultured Acidobacteriota bacterium
CACGATCTCGTCCTGGCGCGGGTTGTAGCGCACCAACGTCTCGTAGCGCTCGTTGATCCCGCCGTAGAGCGAGAGGTGGACGTTGGTGTCGATCATGCCGGGGATCAGGAAGCGACCGGCGGCGTCGATCACGCGCGCGCCTTTCGGAACCGCGATGGCGAAGCGGGCCCCCAGCGCCTTGATCCGCGAGCCCTCGACGACGACGACGGAATCGGCCAGCGGGGCGCCGCCGTTACCGTCGATCAGCGAGCCGCCCACGATCGCCAGCGTCTGCGCTGACGCGGCCAGCGCCCAACACGAAACCAACCCGCCGGCCCAGAATGCTCGCACCGTCGCCTCCTTGGACGAGGGAGTCTATTCTCGGTGGATCAGGAACGGAGAACGCTTGGAGAAGATCCCTCAGGTCGGCGTCGGCGTGTTCGTGCTCCGCGACAGTCGGATCCTGCTCGGCCAGCGGCGCGGCTCGCATGGGATGGGTACCTGGGCGCTGCCGGGCGGGCATCTGGAATTCGCCGAGACAGTGGAGGCTTGCGCGCGGCGTGAGGTGGAGGAGGAGACCGGCATCGTGGTTGGAGAAGTGCGCCCTGGCCCGTTCACCAGTGACGTCTTCGAGCGCGAGCAGAAGCACTACGTGACCCTGTTCGTCATCGCGCACTGGGTTTCTGGCGAGGCGGAACTGCGCGAGCCGGCGAAATGCGCCGGCTGGGGCTGGTTCGATTGGGCCGCGCCTCCAGAGCCGCTCTTCGCTCCGCTCCTGTCGCTGCGGAACGCGGGCTACGCGCCGCCCGGCAGCTGGCTGGGGCGCTAGTCGTCGTAGGTAGTGCGCGCACGGCGGGATGTCCAGCGGCGGCTCCACTACCACGTACCATATGCATCCGGACGAGAGATGACCCTAGCGATCGGCACACGCCTCGGCCCCTACGAAATCACCGGCGCCATCGGCGCGGGCGGGATGGGCGAGGTGTTCCGCGCGCGCGACACCAAGCTCAACCGCGACGTCGCGATCAAGGTGCTGCCCGCCGCCCTGGCTCGAGACGCCGAACGCGTCTCTCGTTTCCGCCGCGAAGCGCAGATCCTCGCCACCCTGAACCACCCCAACATCGGGGCGATCTACGGGCTGGAGGAGAGCCCCGAGACCGGCTCGGGGCAGGCCGCGGTCGTAGCGTTGGTGATGGAGCTCGTCGGCGGCGAAGACCTTGCGGAGCGATTGAAGCGCGGCGCCCTTCCCGTGGATGAAGCGATCGCGATCGTCAGGCAGATCGCGGAGGCGCTCGAAGAAGCGCACGAGCACGGCATCGTGCATCGCGACCTGAAACCCGCCAACATCAAGATCACCGCGGACGGAAAGGTGAAGGTCCTCGACTTCGGTCTCGCCAAAGCCCTCGAAGGCGAAGCCGGCGACGCCGCGAACCCTCAACTTTCGCACTCGCCCACGATGTCGCGACACGCGACCGAAGCCGGCCTGATCCTCGGCACCGCCGCGTACATGAGCCCCGAGCAGGCCCGCGGCAAGCCCGTCGACAAGCGCGCGGACATCTGGTCTTTCGGCGTCGTGCTCTTCGAGATGCTGACCGGCGAACGGCTCTTCGCGGGTGAAACCGTGAGCGACACGCTGGCGTCGGTTCTGAAAGAGGACGTTCCCTGGACCACCCTCCCGGCCGGCACGCCGCGAGGCGTCGTCCAACTCCTGAAACGCTGCCTGGTTCGGGATCCGCGGCTTCGCATGCGGGATATGGGTGAAGCGCGCCTCGCTCTGGCCGCGGCCGAGACGCCGGAGCCGAACGACCTCCAAAGCGCCACTACGCGGCCCGTCCAGTTCTGGTTCGGGATCGCCGCCGCTTGCCTGGCGGCCGGCGTGGTGGGTGGGCTCGGAGTGTCCCGTTGGAGCGCGTCCTCACTGAAGACTACCGATCGACCCGTTCGTTCGCTGATTCTGCCCACCGAGGGCAGAGGGCTCCTCGACTCTCAGGCGATCTCTCCCGATGGCCGCTTCGTCGCGTACACCGCGGGCGGAAGCCTGTGGATCCGCAACCTCCGCGAGCTCGAAGCCCGCGAGGTCAAGGACTCCAAGGGCGCCCGGCAACCGTTCTGGTCGCCGCGCAGCGATGCTATCGCCTTCGCCACGGAGAAAGCGCTGTTCAAAGTATCGCTCGATGGCGAGAAGCCGGTTGAGCTCTGCCGGCTTTCGGGCGGCGCCTTCACCGGCGGCTCGTGGAGTGCTATCAAAGGCATCGTCTTCACGCTGGCGCGCGCGAA
The DNA here is from genome assembly GCA_964628275.1 of uncultured Acidobacteriota bacterium. GTDB lineage: Bacteria > Acidobacteriota > Vicinamibacteria > Fen-336 > Fen-336 > CAZVOI01. The sequence goes on from CAZVOI010000579.1 coordinate 2,257, forward strand.
CCTGAATGGCGACGTCCTGCGCGTGAGCGAGGCCGGGGGCGAGGCCGAGGTCTTCACCCGCGCCGATCCGGCGAAGAAGGAGCACCGGTTGCATCAGCCGCATTTCCTGCCCGACGGACGCAATCTCCTCTACACGGTCGTGACAGTAGACGCGAACGGGGGCCAGATCGCGGTCGACCGTGATGGCACGCGCACGCTGCTGGGCCTGAGCAACGCGTCGACGGAGTCTGCCTACGCGGCGAGCAGCCATGTGTTGTTCACCCGCGGTTTCGCAGGAAGTCGGGCGTTGTGGGCTGTCCCGTTCTCACTCAGCACCCTCACCACCACGGGCGAGGCGTTCCTCGTGGCCCGAGACGGAGGCGGCGCCACCGCATCCGAAGACGGGACGATTCTGTATGGTCGGGACAGGGCCGACCCGGAACAGCTCGTCTGGGTCGATCGCGCCGGCAAGGTTCTGGGCACGATCGGCGAACCCGCCCCTTTTTCCCAGGTCCCTTCCATCTCACCCGACGGCTCCCGCGTGGCTGTTTCCAACGAAGCCGGGCGAATCGGCGTCTGGGACGCCCAACGCGGAATCGAGACGCGCCTTCTCGGAGAGTCGGAAACCGCGTTTTCCGGAGACTGGCTTCCGGGAGGCGAGGAGTTCGCATACGCGCCCTATGGTGCTGTCGAAGTGCTCAAGGTTCGCCGCGCGGACGGAACGGGGGAACCTCGGGTTCTGCTCGAGCGCCGAGGCTTCGGGCCGTGCTTCTCGAAGGACGGCGCGTACATGGCCTTCTACGCTCTCGATGCGGAGACCGGACGCGATCTATGGGCCGTGGCTCTCGACAAGCTCAAGAAGAAAGAGGAGCCGTTTCTCATCCTCAAAACCAGCGCCAACGAAGCCCTGCCGCGAATCTCGCCGGACGGCAAGTGGCTGGCCTACCAGTCGGATGCCTCCAATCAATGGGAGGTCTATGTCCAGCCCTTTCCGCGGGGCGAAGGGCGGCTCCAGGTGTCCAAGGGCGGCGGTCAACACCCGATGTGGAACCCAGAGGGCGGCGAGCTGTTCTATGTTTCGGGGAACGAGCTGATGGCCGTTGACATCGTGGCCAATCCGACCCTGCGCACCGGTACTCCTCGCCGCCTGTTCAGCGGGGATGCGCTGGAGACGAGGCTGGCGTTGGTGAACCAGATCGAACGCTTCTATGACGTCGCCCCCGACGGCCGGCGTTTCGTCGTGGTCAAGGGAAACGGCACGGGAAAGAGCGACGTGGTTCTGGCGGAGGGCGCGCTCACGCGCGTCCCGCCTGGACGGCCGTGATCGGACGGACGCTCGCCCACTCGGCAGTGCTGGCGATGCTCGCCGAGTAGAGAGGCGCCAATCGTAGTAGCTACGGTGCGTATATACTTTGTCTCGGGAGGACTCATGCCCGAGCGAGCCAAGCTGTTCCGCACCGGGGGTAGTCAGGCGGTCAGGCTTCCCAAGCAGTACCGGTTCGAGTCTCAAAACGAGGTCCTGATCTGCCGCGAGGGCGGGCGCGTGGTGCTCGAGCCGGCACAGCGAACCTGGAGCCGGCGCTTTCTGCGGCTCGCGGGATCGGCCAGGGACTTCCCGTACCCGCCCGAGCCGCCAGTGGCGGAGCCGGTTCCGCGGCTGTGAGATGACGTATCTCCTCGACACCAACGCGTGCGTCGACTACCTGAGCGGGCGATACCCGGGAGTGGTCGCGCGGATCCAGGCGTCGGCGCCGGATGATCTTCGGCTCAGCGCGGTGGTCGTCGGCGAGCTGCGCTACGGAGCCGACCGCAGTGGCAACCCGAAAGCCAACCACGCGCGCGTCGACGCTCTGGTGGCGGAGATCGAGTGTCTCGATTTCGACGTCCGAGCAGCCGGCCTCTACGGGCGGCTGCGTGCGCGTTTGGAGGCGGCGGGGAAGCCGATCGGCCCGAACGACATGCTGATCGCAGCCCATGCCCTCTCGAAGAAGCTCACAGTCGTGACCGACAACGTCGGTGAGTTCCGGCGCGTGAAGGGTTTGAAGGTCGAGAACTGGCGCCGCTGACGTCGCTAGAGCCGCAGCGAAGCCTCGCCGACGACGACCGACGCGCCGCCGATCTGGACCCGGGTGATCTCGCGCTTGTCGGGCGAGATCCGAAGCGTCGAGCCCGAGCGCCGAAGCTATTGCCGCTCGATCTAAGACGACGGACACGAACTGCGGCAACGGCTGCGTCATCCAGGCGAAGTCGAGAACGCTCGCTTTCCACTCCAGGTCGACCGGTGTCGGGCCGACGCCGAGATCGAGCACGATGCCCGGCGTCTCCGGAGCGATGCGCCGGCTCGCCGCGAGAGCGAACGTAGTGCCGATCGTCGAATGTCCGGCCATCGGCAGCTCCGCCGCGGGTGTGAAGATCCGAAGCGACGCGAGCGCTCCGTTCGTGCGCGGCGGATGCACGAACGTCGTCTCGGAGAAGGACATCTCTCGCGCGATGTCTTGCCGGATCGCGTCCGGCCAGTCGGGAGGATCGAGGAACACCGCCAGCTGGTTCCCCTGGAGCGGCGTCCGAGTGAACACGTCCAAATGCGTGTAGCGGTACTCGGTCAGGAAGTGACGCTACCACGCGAGATTGTTCGCTTCGGAACGGGCCCTTAGGCCTGCGGCGCATGTTCTCTCGTCTCCAGCGCAGACTCGCTCTCGCGGGACTGCTGGTCGGGGCCGGTGCTGCCGCCGCGCCCTTCTGGAGGCTCGATGAAGATCACCGGCATTCGCGCGTACAAGGTGGAGCTGCCGCTCCACGAAGGCAGCTACAAGTGGTCGGGCGGCAAGTCGGTCTCCGTCTTCGACAGCACCATCGTCGAGGTGCTGACCGACGCCGGCTTCACAGGCTGGGGCGAAGTCTGCCCGCTCGGTCCTTTCTATCTGCCGGCCTACGGCCCCGCCGTGCGGGTGAAGCTGCGCAAGGGCGACATCCTGATCGCCGATGCCAATACCGGCTGGCTGCCGCACCAGGCGCTCCGCGTCGTGCGGGCGGTGAAGGACGTCGACGTCTACATCGAGCAGCCGTGCGCGACGCTCGAGGAATGCCTCGCGGTGCGGCGCCGCACCGATCATCCGTTCGTCCTCGACGAGACGATCGACTCGCTCGAGATGTTCCTGCGCGCCTGGCGCGAGGACGCGATGGATGTCGTCAACCTGAAGATCTCCAAGCTCGGCGGCATCACCAAGACGCGCCAGGTCCGCGACCTCTGCGTCAGCCTCGGCATCGCGATGACGATCGAGGACAGTTGGGGCGGGCGACGTGACGACGGCGGCGATCGCGCACCTCGCTCACTCGACGCCCGTCGAGCTGCCCTTCAGCGCGACCGATTTCAACAGCTACGTGACGGTCAGCACCGCTGTTGGCGCGCCGAAGCGGAAGGACGGCACGATGGCGGCGTCGAAGGAGCCCGGCCTCGGAGTTCGGCCACGGATGAAGGTGCTGGGGAAGCCGCTGGTGGTGGTCGGTTAGCGCGGGCCTCGCAACACGATCCCGAGATGGTTGGCGACCGGCCGCCAGCCGCCGTCGCTTGGGCGGTTCTCGACGGCCGGGCCCTTCGCGGGGTGGTAGAGAAACGACGCCGAGCCGCCGCCGTCGAGGTTGACGCCGTCGTAGGCGCCGAGCCGCAGCAACAGCCCGCCCAGCTCTTCGAGCGTCAAGCCGATGCTCCAGCCGGGTTGCCGGCCGTCCGCCACGAGGAGAATCAGCTGACGTCCTTCGCGGGTCAGACCCGCAGCCGTCCGCGGATGACGCACGCGCAGCCGCTCGGGAGCGCTGGCGCCGCGATTGACGCCCTTCTCCAGCAGCAGGCAGCCGCCCGATTGCGGATCGCTGATGCCCGCGACGACGTCGTCCGCGCCTCGCAGGTCGGACTCGACCGCGCACGCGATCCGGGCCTGCCGCTGAGCGTTCAGGAGCAGGGCAGGATGGCCGAGGCCGCTCGGGTTCGCGTGCGACACCACACGGCCTTCGCTGACGCTCGGGCCGAGGATGTCGACCGGCTGGTCCGCGGTCCAGCGCTGCGGCGCGCCCGCGAGCTTCCCGAAGAAGTTCGCGTTGACGGCGAGCACGGCGCCTTCTCGCCGCATCCACTCCGGCAGCGTCTCGAGACGCGCTTCGGTCCCGGGTGGGTCGCCAGGCCGCGCGCCAGCGAGCCCTGTCACGCGGACGTCCACGCGCCGATCGCGCAGGTCGACGCGCGCCACGAAGATGCGGACCGGCCCGTCGGCGAGCCGTTCCTCGCGCGTCTCGATCCGGATCGGCTCGCTGGCGCCGGCTGGCGATGCGGCCCAACAGAAGCCGACGAGTGTGAGCGCCGCG
>CAZVOI010000580.1:0-5333 GCA_964628275.1 uncultured Acidobacteriota bacterium
TACGACGATCGCGAGGGGCTCAGCCCCGGCGTGAAGTTCAAGGACGCGGACCTGCTCGGGATGCCGGTTCGGCTCATCGTCGGCGCGAAGGGATTGAAGGAGGGCGTCGTCGAGCTGCGCGACCGGCGGACGAAAGAGGTCTTGAAGGTCAGCCCGAGTGACGTCGTGAAGGCCGCTCGCGAGATGCGGGAACGGCGGTTGGGCGCGGCCCTCTCATGAATGAGGAGCATCTGAACGTCGCGATACAATTAGCTCCGTTCATGAATCTGGATCTCGACTCGCGGCACCTTCGGCTGGTGGCCGAGGTCGCCCGCACTGAGAGCGTCACCCGCGCCGCGGATCGGCTGAACGTCACGCAATCCGCCGTCAGCCATCAACTCCGCGAGCTGGAAGACAAGCTGGGGACCCCGCTCTTCGTGCGATCGGGACGGCGGATGTTGCCCACGCCGGCCGGGCGATTGCTGGTCGAGGCCGCGGGTCACGTGCTCGACGCCATCGGCCAGGTCGAGTCGAAGGTCTCGCAACTGGCGCGGAACATCGCGGGCGAGTTGCGCGTCTCCGCGCATTGCCACACCGGCTATCACTGGCTGCCGGCGCTGGTGGATGGACTGCGCCGCCGCTACCCCACGTTCGAGATCCACATTTCGCCCGAGCACACGATGAACCCGATCGGCGCGCTGCTCGACGCCAAGCTCGATCTCGCGATAATGAACGACGAGTCGAGCGACCGGCGCTTGCGGTTTCGCGAGCTCTTCGACGACGAGCAGGTCGCCGTCGTGCACCCCTCGCATGCATGGGCCACACGAGCCTTCGTGACGCCGGAGGAGTTGGTCAGCGAACAGCTCTATCTGTACTCGCGCTCGATCGACGACAGCTTCATCGTCCAGAAGGTGCTGCGGCCGGCCGGCATCGAGCTGCGGCGCGTGACCTATCTGCAGTTGACCGAGGGCATCCTCGAGATGGTCAAGGCCGGCATGGGCGTGAGCGTGCTGCCCCGCTGGTCGATCGCCAACGTGATCGCCTCGGGTGACGTCAGGGCGATCCGCATCACCAAGGCGGGCGTCTTCCGAAAGTGGTACGCCGCCACGCTCAGCGGTGTCGCGCCGACGCCGTTCCTGGAAGAATTCATCCGCCTGCTGATCAAGCAGGGGCCGACCGCGAAAACAGTGGGGAGGCGGCGAGCCGCTCTAGCTTCGTAGCACCTCGGCCGGGTCCACGCGCATGATGCGTAGCGCCGGCAGGAACGCCGCGCCGAGCCCGATCGCGGCGATCAGGGAGATCGCGGCGCCGGTCGTGATCGCATTCAGCGTGCCGACGTTCTCCAGCGAGCGTGCGAGCAACACGCACAGCGCGGCGCCGCCGGCAAGGCCAAAGGTCGCGCCGATCGCCAGGTCGCGTATCGATTCGAAGAGCACTAGGCGGACGACAGCCGCCGGTTGCGATCCCAGCGCCAGCCGCACCGCGAACTCCCGGGTGCGAGCGACGACTCCGCGATAGGCCACACCCGAGATGCCGACGGCGGCCAGCACCAGGCCGAGCATGGCGATGATGCCGAGCAGCATCGTTCGAAAGCGCTCCGGCGCTGTCGATTCCCGCACGAACGCCGAAAGCGGCTGCGCGCGCCGCAGCGGCAGCGACGGGTCGATGCGGAAGAGCGCTTCCCTCACGGCGGGCAACAGCGACGCCGGATCGACCGCCGTCCGGATCACGAACGCGATCGGCGTTCCCGAGTTGTTGTTCTGCGCCCATGGCAGGTACAACGTCGGCTCCGGCTGCTGCGTCACGCTGACATCGAACACATCGTCCACCACGCCGACGATCGTCCACGGCGGCGGGTTGTTGCGGAGCAGGATCTGGCCGACGGCGTCCGTGCCTTGCAGCAGGCCCTCGGCGAAGCGCCGGCTCACCACCGCCACCGGCGGACGATCGGCGACATCGTCGTCGCTGAAGACGCGTCCGCGCAGCGTCTTGATCCGCATGGTCTTGAAGTAGTCGGGGCTGATGCGGCGGAACTGCGCGGTATGCGCCTGACCATCCGGTGTCGGACGGTCTTTGACCCTGACCAGCGTTTGATACGAGAAGCCTGGCACGAACACGTTCTGCGTCGTCCCCACGGATACGACACCCGGCAAACCGCGGACCGCGTCGAGCATTCGCTGGACCACGGCGGCGCGCAGCTCGGGCGTCTTGTAGTCGGCGTCGGGCAGGCGAATCTGCGCGGTCAGGACGCCCGCGGATTCGTAGCCGGGACTGCGGCGCGAGAGATCGCGCAGACCCTGGACCAACACCGCTCCGGCCATCAGCAGCGCGAGACACAGCGCCACCTCGATCGAGACCAGCGCGCGCTGCACGCGCGCCGCCACCGGCGAGCCCGTAGTCCGGGCGCCGCTGGCGGCGATCACCGCCGACATCTGTCCGCGCATGGCGCGAATCGCGGGCACCGCGGAGGCGGCGATCGCCGTCAAGATCGCAACGGCCGCGCTGAACATCTGCACGCGCCAATCGATCCCGACCACCCCCAGCGTGCGCGCGATCGTCGGATCGATCGCCAACAGCGCGGGCACCGCGGCCCAGGCCAGCAACAGGCCTGGGCCGAGGCCGCTCAGGCACACGACCAGCAGCTCCGCCAGCTGCATCCGCGCGATGTCGGCCTTCGAGGCGCCGAGCGCCAGGCGTAGTGAGAGCTCACCCGATCGGGCGATCGCCTGCGCCGAGGTCAGGTTGGCGATATTCACGCAGGCGATCAAGAGCACGAACGCGGTCGCCGCGAACAGCATCAGCAGCGCCGAGCGAATCGATCCGTACTGCCAATCGCGGGCGGATTCCGCGCCGAGCGTCCAGCCGTCGTGCGAGCGCGGGAACTCTCGGGCCAACTGGCGGGAGATCGCACGGAGCTCGTCGCGCGCCTGGGCGATCGACGCGCCCGGCGCGAGCTCGGCGAGGCCCTGGACCGTCAGCGGCGGGTTCCGCGGCTGCGGCTCGGGGCTGGCCACGAGCGGCGTGAAGATCTGCGCGTCGAGGAACGGCGCGGCAAACGCCGGCGCGAGGACGCCGACGATGGCGTGCGGCTGACCGTCGATGACGAGCGAGGATCCGAGCACGTCGCCCGAGCCCAGGGTGTCGCGCCAGTAGCGATCGCTGATCACCGCCACCAAGTGCCCGGGCTCCGCTTCGTCTTGCAGGAACGATCGGCCCAGCTCGAGCGGTGCCGCCATCATCGGGAAGAGTCCAGGCGTCACCGCCGCGGTCTGTGCGGCAGCAGGCTCTCCGTCCTTGGTCACGACCCGCTCCGACAGGTAGAAGCCCTCGAGCCGCTTGAGCGTGCGAGCGCGTTCGCGGAGCAGCGGGACTTCCATCTGTTGCAACGGATTGCGCTGCGGGGCGGAGGTCGTGCCTGGCGGCTGCACGAAGAGATGGACGACCTCGCCGCTGCTGGTGAACGGCATCGGCCGAAGCAGCGTCGCATTCACGACCGCGAACATGGCGGCGTTCGCGCCGAGCACGAGCGTCAGCGTCGCGGCGCAAGTGAGGAAGTAAGCCTTCCGGCGCAGCAACGACCGCCACGCCTGCCGCACTTCCTTCGCGAATCTCGTCATCCGCCGACTGTAGCGTCGAGCCTCCGAGCCGACCTAGTGAGAGTTCTTCATCGAAGCATGAAGGGATTTCACGTGATCGCGAGGGTCCAGGCGGACGGTGGCGAGATGCGGCTCGCGGCCGCAACGCTGTAGAGCTGCGGCCGCGGTGGGCGTGGAGCTTACCGGTCGGTTTCGCGCTCGGCGTCGTCCTGGTCGGCGAAGTTCGGCGGCAGGATGTAGTAGCCGCGCGACGACCGCTGGTAGCGCACGGGGCTGAGCGAGTAGTACTCCGGCATCACCCAGTCGCCGTCTTCGGAGTCCGAGCTCCAGCCGGAATACGCATAGGGCTGAGAGTAGGCGCCGTAGCCGCGGGATCCCATCGCGTACGGTCGCCCGCCGCCATCGAGGCGCCGGTAGGCGCCGTAGCCGGAGGAGCCGTACCCGCCGGCCGAGCGCGGGTGGACGCGAGCCGTCATGCCTGGGCCGCCGCGGCCGTCGTTGCCCCGCGAACCGGGCCGCTGCTGGGCCTCCGCGGGAACGGCCAATAGCACGCCCATCGCCCCAACCAGAACCAAGCCGCGCATCGCGAGCTCCTTTCGATCCGTCACAGGAACAGTACGAGGATCCGGGGACGAGGTTTGTGATGCCGGACACCACTCCCAAGGTCAACCGCGTGAGGTAGTTAAGGTGATTCGACGAGCAGCTTGAGAAGCTCGTCCAGGATCGGCTGCTGGCCCGCGAGGATCTTCTTCCGCGCTTCCGCGACCGTGAACCAGGCGGCCTTGTCCACCTCGGGGACCTGGCGCTTGCGACCAGAGCCACGCGGCCATTCCAGTTCGAAGGTGTTGCTCTTGAGCGTGGCCGGATCGAAGTCGGCCTCGACGGCGAAGGCGTGGACGACCTTGCCGCTCGGCTGTTTGACGGGCCGGAGCGCCGTCGCCGGCGCGTCGACGGCCGTCCCGGTCTCCTCTACGAACTCCCGTCTCGCGGCGGTCAAGGCATCCTCGGCGTCGAACTCCCCTTTCGGGATCGACCAGGACCCGGCGTCCTTCTTCGCCCAGAACGGGCCGCCGGGATGGACGAGCAGGACCTCGAGCGTGCCTCCGGCTCGCCTATATAAGAGGATGCCGGCGCTCTTCGCCGCCATGAAGATGGCTACGCCTCCTCCCAACGGAAGCGCGCGGCGGCGACCGCGCCGAACACCGCGGCGAAGCCGAAGAGCACCAGCGACGGCGCCAAGGCGGCGGCGAGGCCGAAGCCGCGCCACGTCATGGCGTCGAGGCCGTCGATCGCCCAGCGCACCGGCACGACCAGCGTCGCCTGCTGCAGCCAGCCGGGGAACACGAACGCAGGCACCCACGCGCCGCCGAGCATGACCATCATCAACACGGCCAGCGTCGTGATGCCGCGCGCCGTCGCCGGCGTGTTGCCGAGCGCCGCGACCAGCACGCCGAAGCTCGCCGCCATCATCGAGCACGTCAGCGACACGAGCAGGAAGCCGAGGACGCTGCCTTGGATCCGCACGCCGAACACGACGATCGCGAATCCGAACGAGACGCCCAGGATCAGCAGCGAGATGATCGTCCCGCTCGCGGCCTTGCCAAGGAGCAGCGTGAACCTCGAGACCGGCGCGCTGCGCAAGCGCTTCCAGAGCCCGCGCTGCCGCTCGAGCAGGATCTCGACGCCCAGGTTGGCCATCGCGAACAGCAGGAACTGGACCGCCATGCCGGCGAAGGAGTGCGCGTAGCCGTTGTAGGC
>CAZVOI010000581.1:0-9283 GCA_964628275.1 uncultured Acidobacteriota bacterium
GCGCGCAACGCGCGAAGGCCCTCGGCCTGACGCCGGAAGTCAGCTTTGCCGACATCGTCGAGCAGTACATCGCCGATTGCCGAGCGCGCCCCGACGCTGCCGTCACCCTCAAAGGACTGTCATGACTACGCCAGGCTAGGCTCTGCGCTTGACCCAACGGTTGAGCTGCGCTCTACTCTCGCCCGACTCACTTCACTCTCCACAGCGAGGCCCATGCGGCAGGCGCGACTAGAGGCCGGCGTCGGTCTGGGATGGCGCGCGGAGCTGGCCGTCGACCTGCTGCGGGCTCCCGACAGCGTCGACTTTCTCGAGGTCGTCGCCGACAGCTGCTTCGCCCAGCCCTCGGCTTGGCGCGAGGCGTGCGCGATCGCCGAGCTCCGGCCGGTGGTTCCGCACGGCGTGAAGCTGTCGCTCGGCAGCGCCGACGGCGTCGAGCTGTCGCGCGCGCGCAAGCTGGGGGCGCTGGCGCGCGAGCTGCGTGCGCCCGCCATCAGCGAGCACGTCGCGTTCACGCGCGGCGGCCGCCGCGAGATCGGCCACCTCACCTCGCTGCCGTTCACTCGCGACGCGGTCCGGGTGGTGGCGAAGAACGTGGCGGCCGCGCGGCGCGCGCTGCCCGACGTGCCGCTCTTGCTCGAGAACGTGGCCTGGACGTTCCGTTGGCCCGAGGACGAGATGCCCGAGGGCGCCTTCTACTCGGAGGTCGCGGCGGCCACCGGCTGCGAGCTGCTGCTCGACGTCGCCAACTTGTACGCCAACGCGGTCAACTCGGGGGTCGCGCCGGAGCGCCTGCTGGCGAGCTTCCCGCTCGACCGGGTGGGCATGCTGCACGTGGCGGGCGGCGTGATGGAACACGGCTTCTATCTCGACACCCACGCCGATCCGGTGCCGGAGGCGGTGTTCGCGCTCGCGGAGGCCGTGCTCCAGGCGATCGGCCCGGTGCCGGTGCTGCTCGAGCGCGACGCGGGCTTCCCGGCCTTCGGCGAGCTGCGGGCCGAGCTCGACCGTCTGCGCGAGCTGCTGCGGCAGTCGCCCGAGCGCGAACGGGCCCCGCGGGCGGCGGTGGCGACCGAACCGCTGGCCGATCGCGCCGCGCGTGCGATGGCCGAGCGTCAGGAGGCAGTCGCCGGTTGGCTGACTTCAGTCGCGCCGCCCGACGGTGCCGATGTCGCGGCATTCAGCGCGGAGGCCGTGGCCCGAACCCGGATCGTGCTGCAGCGGAAGCGCCTCGACGAAGCGCTGCCGCTGCTGCCGCGAACCTCGGCAAGAGGCGAGGCCGCGCGCTCGATCGCCTGGAACGCCGTGCGCCGGCTGGAGCGCGCCCCGCGCGGCGCCGGCATCGCCGACGCGCTGCGGATCGCGGACGCCGCGGCGGCGGCGCCCGAGCTGGCCGACGCCGCGCAGCGCGACCGGCTGGAGCTGCGCTCGCGCTTCGCGCGCCGCGGGCCGGCGGGATCCTGCGCCCGCCGGCGCGGCCCGTTCCTGGGGCGCGAGCGGCTGCGCGACGGCCGCAGCGTGTGGGCCTGGAAGGCGCCGGGCGGCGCGGCGCCGGTGCGGATGATCGAAACGGGAGGAAGCCGATGACATCTACTGAGACGGCCCCCGCGGGGCTCGCGGCCTTGCCCGAGGCGGCGCGGCAACCCTTGACGACGCTGAAGCAGGGGCTCGAAAAGGCGGTCGGTTCCAATCTGGCGGCGCTGGTCGTCTACGGCAGCGCGGTGCGCGGCGGCTACGTGCCGCAGCAGAGCGACATCGACGTGATCGTGGTCCTGAACGACACCTCGCTGCCGCAACTCCAGGCGATCGCCAACCCGCTGATGGTGGCGCGCTACAGCGCGCGGATCGAGGCGATGATCCTGAAGCGCGAGGCGATCGCGCGCGCTTCCGACGTGTTTCCGCTGCTCTACGACGACGTGCGCCAGCGCCACGTGCTGCTGTCGGGGAGCGACCCCTTCGCGAACCTCACGATTTCCGACGTCCATCGCCGGCTGCGCATCGAACAGGAGCTGCGCGAGACGCGGATCCGGATGCGCCGCGCGGTGGTAGACGCGCTCGGCTCCGAGGCCAACATCGCCGGCGCGGTGGCGCGCAAGGTCAAGCAGATCCGCGGCCCGCTGCACGCGCTCCTGGCGCTCAAGGGAATCGCCTGCGACGACCGGTTGGAAGCCGTGCTGGCGGCCTGCAGCAAGGCGTGGGGTGTCGACACGTCGCCGCTGTTGCGGGTGATGGCCGAGCCCCCGGTCGCCCACGCGGCGATGCGGGCGCTGCTCGACGCCGCGATCCACGACGTCGATACGCTCGGCGAGGCAGGCAAGCCGTGATCACCAAGCTGTTCGACTTCTACCCCTTCAACCTGGCGTCGGGCCCCGATTTCCTGGGCTTCTACTTCTTGTTCGCGATCGCAGGCCTGGTGTTGACCGCGATCGTGCGCAAGCTGCTGGGCCGCGTGCTGGACTCGCGCGCGTCGGCGGACCCGAAGAGCGGCCTCCAGGTCGGCCGGATCCCTCGGATCGAAGACTGCCTGGCGATCGCCTACCTGCGCGAGGACACCCGCGGCGTCGCCAACACGCTGATCGCCGAGGCGGTGGCCGAAGGCTGGCTTGGGCTTCCCACCAAGGAGAAACCCACCTTCAGCTACGGCGGAACACGGCCCAAGCTCGCCGCCGCGGGCGAGTTCTACAAGGCGCTCGGGCGCGAGAAATCGGCCGAGATCGACGCTGGCACGGTGCAGAGCGACGCTCTCGTGACCGCGAACGGCTTGAAAGCGTCGCTGCAGTCGAAGCTCGAGTCGGCCGGGCTCGCTCGCAGCGTGGGCACGCGGAACATGCTGCGCCTGATCGTGTTCGGGGGCGGCGGATTGATCCTGCTGGTCGGCCTGATCCGCGTGCTGCGGGCGATCGAGCTCGGCCGCGACTTCACGTTCCTGGCCTTTCAAATGATCGCGGTGGCGGTCGTGATGTTGATCATGGCTTTCGCCGGCGGACGCGCGAGCTCGCTCAAGGGCAAGTACGTGGCGTGGCTGGAGAGCGCCACTACCTCGCTCCAGGCGGACGTGGGCTCGGGGCGGCGGCGCGAGGCCAAGGACGTGGCGCTGGCCGTGGCGGCGGGCGGAGTGGCGGTGCTGGCGGGCGCGGCGATCTACGAGATGTTGACGCCGGCCTTCGTGCCGATGCCGGTGGTCCACGCCAGGAGCAGCTCCAGCGGCGGCTCGAGCTGCAGCTCGTCGAGCTGCGGCGGTGGCGGCGGCTGTGGCGGCGGGGGAGGCTGCGGCGGCGGCGGGGGCTGCGGCGGGTGATCGCCGAGGTCCTCGACACGCTCGAAGGCCTCTTCCGCGTCAGCAAGCGTTCCCCCACACTCGACGGCTCCGTGCCGCTCCGGGTCGCGCGCGCCTGCGTGCCGCTGCTCGAGGGCAACGCCTACGGCCTGCAGCTCGTGCTGACGCGGCCACTTTCGGTGCGGCGCCGCCTCGGCCGCTGGTCGGTCACCTGGCGTGACGGCGCCGGCGACGTGGAGCGGCGCCACGCCGGCGCCTGGCCGCGGTTGCCGGTCGAGGGCTACCTCCCGGCGAAGAGCGGTTGGCTCGACGCGCTGGGCGGCGGCCTCGTCCGCGGTTCGCGCGCTGGGCTGCGTCTTGTCACCGGCCTCTTGGTGCGGCCGGAGCCGGGGATATGGCTCCGGGTCACCAGCGCCGCCAACCGGCGCAACACGCTGTTCGAGGTCGAGGAGCAGTTGATCGCGGACGACGGCGCCTGGGTGCCGCTGGTGCTGGGGCTGAAGATCCGGCCGGGCGCGCCGGCGGCGTTCTCCCTCGAAGGCGAGCTCGCGTGCCTGGGCCCGCTCGCGCCGGGGGTCGCCTTCGAATCGCTGCCGATCGCGGAGGCGCCGGAGCTGCTGCGAAGCCACGCCGGCTTCTACGATCGCGACTACTTCGAGGACAAGCGCGAGGAGACGACGCTCAAGTACCGCCGGCTGGTCGCGAGCGAGGCACGCGAGACGCCGAGCGACGCGGCGTGCCGCGTCGCGGTCGTGGGGGCGAGCCGGCACGCGATCGAGAGCCTCGACGGCTTCACGACCGCCGCCGGACCCGCGCCCGAGCGGCGCAAGCCGGCGCGCGGCACCCAGTCGGTCGTCTTCGAGAACGAAGTCGCGTTCTCGGCGCTCTACGACGGCCACACGCTCGCGCTCGAGTACGACCGGGCGCGCCTCGCGGGCAGGACCAAGCCGGTGATCGCCGCGTTGCGCGAAACGCTCGCGGGTAGCGCGGCACTGGAACACCCCGGGTCGGAGCTGTATCTGACCAAGTACTTCACGCCCCACCCGCCGGGCGAGCCGCACTTCTTCGTGAAGCCGTGGGCGCTCACCGCCACGCCGGCCGGCTGGTCGAGCCTGGTCGAGGGCATCCACGGCGACGGCTACGACGTGCTGCGCGGGGTGATTTCCACCGACCTCTTCCACGCGACCCCGGCGGTGTTCCGCGTCCACCGCGAGGGCGCGCGCGTCCGCGTGGCCGAGGGCGCGCCGCTGTTGCGCGTGATCCCGGTGCCGCGCTCTCTGCTCGAGGCGGAGATCCGCGTCACGCCGCTCGGATGACGCCGCCACGTTGGGACTGGGGCGGGCCCGGCGCCGCCGCGCGCCTGACCGCGGAGCTGGGTGAGGCCGGCATCGCTTGGGTGCGCGCGCCGGAGTTGGTCGATCTGGCGGAGCGCGACCCGTGGGCGGCCGCCGAGCGCCTGCTGGGAGAGCGCCCGCTGCTGATCGAGCGGCAGCCGATCCACGCGATCGCTGGCGGCCGGACCTTCTCCTCGGGGAGCATGCCGGCGCCGTTCCATTCGGACAGCCAGATGTTCCGCGGCGTGCCGCCGCACGTGCAGGTGATGGCGTGCCGTCAGGCGGCGCAGGCCGGCGGCGAGAGCCTGTATCTCGATGCTTGGGCGCTGCTCGGGCGCCTGGAGCGAGACGACCCCGCGCTGCTCGAGCAGCTGTTCACGACCGAGAGGCGGTTTCCGTTCGTTTTCGGCGACGTCCTCGGCCCGACGCTCTCGCTGCGCGGCGCGAGCCTGGTGTTCACCCACACCCCGCGTCCGCCCGAGGGCGACGCGGTCGCTAGCCGCCTCGCCGCGGCGATCGATGCGACCCCCGTGATCGAGGTGCGCGCCGCGCCCGGCGACCTGGTGGTGATCCACAATCATCGATTGCTCCACGGGCGCCGCGGGTTCGAGGACGTGCGGCGCTGGTTCACTCGGCTGCTGGTCTGGCGCCACGCGCCGTGGCCCGCGCCGCGGCGCTGGCGCGCGCGCGCGCGGGTGGTCGAAGCAGTGCCCGCGGCGCCCGAGCCGGGCCTGAGCGAAGCCGAGGCGCACCGCCGTCTCGAGATCGTGGGGGAGCTGCTGCGCGGCGTGCCGGCGGGCATCCTGGCAGCGCGTGAGCGAGTGACCGAGCCCGAGCTGTATCGCTGGCGGGACGCGGCGCTCGGCGACGCACCGGAGCTCTTTGAAGTAGCTTCTACGACATAATGTATCTGTAGCATAATAAGCCGTGCGGTTGGCCTTCTTGGATCGAAGCCGAGAGCTCGAGCGGCTGCGTTCCGCAGTCAGTCGCAGGGACGGCTCGCTGGTCGTGCTCTACGGGCGCCGCCGCTGCGGAAAGTCACGCGTTCTGCTCGAGGGTTTGCCGAGAGGCCGGTCGGTGTACTACGTCGCCGACGACCGTGAGGGGCGTCTTCAGCGAGCCGCGCTGGCCGCGGAGATCGCGCGGCTGCTCGGTGGTTTTGCCGACGTCAGCTATCCGGATTGGGACGCGCTCTTGACGCGTTGGTGGCGGGATGCGCCGCCGGGCGCGGCGCTGGCGCTCGACGAGTTTCCCAGCCTCGTCAGCTCCGCTCCCGAGTTGCCGAGCCTCTTACAGAAGCACCTCGACCAGCCGCCGAACCGGCGGCCGCACTTGGTGCTCGCCGGCTCTTCACAACGGATGATGCAGGGTCTGGTGCTCGACCGTTCGGCGCCGCTGTTCGGCCGTGCGCGCGAGATCCTGAAGGTCGAGCCGCTTGGCGCGGGTTGGATCAAGCGGGCGCTGGGCATCCGGGACGACATTGGGGCCGTCGAAGCCTATGCCGTCTGGGGAGGCGTCCCGCGATATTGGGAGCTGGCGCGGGACCATCACAGCACCGGCGAAGCGATCGAGGCGCTCGTCCTGGATCCGCTCGGCGTCCTGCATGACGAGCCAAGGGCGCTCTTGCTCGACGACCTGCGCGATCTGACGCAAGCCCAGTCGATCTTGACGCTGATCGGGGCTGGCGCGCATCGCCTCTCCGAAATAGCTGGACGGCTGGGCAAGCCGGCGACATCGTTGGCGCGGCCCTTGGCGCGGCTCAACGATCTCGGCCTGGTGCGGCGCGACGTCCCGTTCGGGGCGCTGCTCAAGGACGGCAAGCGCTCCGCGTATCGGATCGCCGACCCCTTTCTGCGGCTGTGGTTCGCCTTCGTCGAGCCCAACCGTTCGCGCCTCCAGGCCCGGCTCATCTCAGAAGTGAGGCGTCAGGTAATGCAGGGGCTGTCGCGTCACGTTTCCGGGATATGGGAAGACATGGTCCGGGAGAGCGTTCCGCGCGCGCGTTACTTCGGGAAGAGCTGGGGGCCGGCGGCCGCCTGGTGGGGACCGGGCCAGGACGGCCTGCCGATGGAAGTGGACGTGGTGGCGCAGAGCAGCGACGGCCGCGAGCTGCTGGTCGGCGAGGCGAAGTGGCAGGAACACCTCGATTGGCGCCGGGAGGTTGCGGCACTCCAGGAAAAGACCGTGCGCCTTCCGCTCGCGCGAGGTAAGAGAGTGAGGCTCGCGATCTGGGCCAAGCGTGGCGCGCCGGTCGGTTCCGCCGGTATCGGCCGTTTCACACCCCGCGACGTTCTCCGCGCGCTCGTCTGAGCGCGCGCACCCGCAGGGTCGGCGCCCGCGGGAGTCGAAGCGGCTCCTTCATCTGTCGTATGGCACGGTGGGATTGATGGCGTTGAGGCCGCGATCGAGTCGGTAGTCGTCGCGCCGTCGAAGGCACGACGACCGGCCTGCATCTCGAACAGCACTGAGCCGAAGGACCAGATGTCGGTCCGCTTGTCGAGCGTCTCGCCGCGCGCCTGCTCCGGGCTCATGTAGGCCAGAGCCCCGAGCACTTGGAATCGCGGGCGCGGTACACCTCGCCCATACCGCCGGCGCCCAGCGGCCCCGTGACCTCATAGGGCCCCAACTGCTGGCCGATCTTCAGTGTCATTGCTGAGCGAAGAATACTCGAAGGAAATCCGCAACATTCAACCGCGTCCGCAGGCGATCTTCCTAGCAGAACCTCGAAGAGAACCGGTCGCGCTTGGCCAAGCGGCTCCCGGAAAAGGAGTCGCTGATGTGGAATCGTGGAAGCTGGGGAGATCGCTGTCGGAAACCCGGATTCGCCTTCGTCGCGTGTCTGGCCTTCGCGTGCCCTTCGCTGGCCGACGACACCTGGATTGATCTTCACTCCAGCGTCCGGATGGCCGACGGCGGGACGAACCAGGCGGTTCGGTCGGCCCTCCAGCGCGCCGCGCGGCGGCTGTCTCAGCCGGCTTGCGAGTCGCTACTCTCCGAGTTCCAAGACGCATCGGGCCGCACGCTCGAAGCCGTGCTTCAGGAGTCGGGCCGCGGCGTCTCCGAGCACATGCGTGCGCTGTTCTTCTACGACGGCACGGGCACGTCGCAGTGTCAGGTCGGCCACGTGTTGGCCTTTACGACGCTGGGTAGTCGCGTCGTCCTGATTTGTCCGGTGCAGTTCCAGTCGCAGGAGCGGAATAACGCCAGCTATACCGACGTGGTGATCATCCACGAGATTCTTCACACGCTTGGCCTGGGAGAGAACCCGCCCTCGAGCCGCGAGATCAACGCTCGCGTCTTCTCCCGATGCGTCGCCTTGACACGCGCCGCCAGGAAATGATCTCGCCCGTCGCCAGCTCAGCTCTCGTCCTGTGGCTTTCTCCGCCTGCCGCCGTCGCTGAGCGTTGAGCCCATGCGGCCAGCGCCACTGAAGACGAGGACCGCCGGACCAATCCTGATCTCGTCCCCATCCGCCAGAACAACGGGTCCTTCGATCCGCGAGCCTCCCACGAAGGTTCCGTTCCGGCTACCCAGATCTTCGATAGTCGCCGAACCGCCCTCGACCAGGATTCGTGCGTGGCGCCGCGAGACCCGCGGCGAGGCGATTTCGACGGCGCAGTCCGAGGCCCGACCCAGGGCGTTCTCTCCCAGAACGAGCGGGAACGCCCGGGCGTCCCACACCAGCGAACAGCCGCCGGGCGCAAGGTCTGTTTTCCTCTCTCCGGCCTCGACGACCTCTCCACTGAATCTCGTCGGTATCCGACAACGGCATGATGCCGTCGATTCGCGTCACGGCTCGTCGCTGGTCAGGCTTCGTACTTGAACGATAGTTGAACACGCGTGCGATAGGCGACGATCTTGCCGTTCTCGACCTTCAGGTCCATCTTGGTAACCTCGGCGATCCGGATGTCCCGCACCGACTTCGCCGCCGTCTCGACCGCGTTCTTGGCGGCTGCTTCCCACGAGGCTGGGCTCGTGCCGATCACGTCGATCACCCGATACACACCCTCGCCGCCGCTCTTCTTCGCCATGTTGTCTCCTCCTGCTCGCCGACGCTAAGCCCGAAGCACTGTCCGGGACAAGCGCGTGCCGGCAGATGTTGGCCGACCTCGATGCTGCGGGTGCTGGCGTTCTCCGGCGTGATCGAGCCAGAGCCGTCATCCGCGTAGCGGCGGCGATGCTTCCGTCAGCGCCGCAACGCGGCGGAAAAGCCCACGCGCCGTTGGAGCGCCTGGAAGCCGGGGTTCGAGCGGAGACCATCCCAGCGCGGCTCGACGTCCAGGATGACCAGCGCCTCGCGATCCTGGAAGGCCTTCTCCAGCCACTTCAGAGCTTCGCCTTCTTGTCCCAGACCATGATGCAGCAGGGCGATCCAGTAGGCGCCGACGTACTCTCGCTTGGAGCGATCCGCCAACTCGTCGAGGATCCGCCGAGCGTCGGCCTTCCGGCCGGCTACAGCGTAGGCGTGCCCGAGCTGGGCGACCACAGCCGTGCTTCTTCCGGCGAGTTGCACAGCGCGCTCCAACTGCGTGACCGCCCGATCCGTCTCGGCCCGTTGTAGGTAGGCGAGCCCCAGCGTCAAGTTCACCACCGGAAAATCCGGGTTCAAGTCGAGAACCTTTCCGTATTGCTCGACGGCACGATCGTACTGGCGTGCCCAGAAGAGCAACCAGCC
>CAZVOI010000582.1:0-1624 GCA_964628275.1 uncultured Acidobacteriota bacterium
TTCCGCGACGGACGCGGAGATCCTCGAACGAGCTCGCGCCGAAGGCCGCGTCGTCTTGACCGCCGACCTCGACTATCCGCGGCTGATGGCACTCCAGAAGGCCAGTAGACCCGGCATCATCCTTTTCCGCGGCGGCTCGTACTCTGACCGCGAGATGCTGGCCCTCCTCGATCGCGTGTTCGCCCAGGTTGCTGCGCTCGACCTCGAACACTCCATCATCGTCGTCGACCGCGATCGCATTCGCCGGAGGCTGCTGCCGATCGACTGAATGCGATCGGGACTATCGCGCTCGCCGGTCCACTTCCAGCTCGATGTGGACGAACGACCCGAGCGTTCGCGGGTCGGCGGACCCCGGTGAGGCACCGCTGCGGGAGCTGATCCGGACCACGTACAGGAGCGAGTCGTAGAACAGCATGCCGTGTGCCGGCGTCAGCTCGACGGTGCCGCGCTGGTGCGGCTGCAAGACGACCGTTCCTCGCGAGCGGCCGGCTCGAGCCGTCACCACGTCGCCGGCTGGCCCGGCGACGATGCGAATGCGCAGCCGCCGCACCGGCTCGAGCGCGCGCAGCAGCAGCTCGGCGCTCGCGCCGCCGCGCATCCAGAAGCCATCCTCTGGACCAGCCGGCTCCTTGCCGTACGTTCCGTCGTCGGGGAAGTAGATCCAGAAAGCACTCGGGTCGGCGTTGCGGCCTTGGGCGGCGTTGCCTTCCGGATCCCCGAAGGGCTGCTTCTTGCGCCACGGGTCGGCGCAGATCGAGAGGTCGTTCAGCATCGTGAGCTCGGCGGGAAAGACGCGAAATACCGGGCGGAGCGCATGCCGCCACGGTTGGAGCGACGACTCGATTGGTGTCGCGAACATCGGCAGCACGAAAAAGACGCCGAGCGATCCCACTGCCGCGACTCGCGCCACAGCGCCGCGCGGCGTCAGGAAGAAGACCAGTGGAAGCAGGTTCAGAAAATAGCGGTTGCCCACCGTGCCGCCGCCGCCGTACCAGTTGTCCGGTATCAACCACACGTAGACGACCGCGGAAAGCAGCAGCGTCGCGAGCGCCAACAGGCCGCTCGCATCGCGCGGCCCGCGCGTCAAGAAGAAGGCGACAGCGACCATCACCGGCAGGAAGTAGAGCGCGGCGCCGGCGAAACGGCCGATCCAGAAATAGCCCAGGTTGCGGGCGAACGTATCGCGCATCTCGCTGGCCGCTCGGACGATCACGCCCTGGTCGATCGCGCGAGCCTCCGCTGCGTGCTCGGTGACGACCGGGCCGACGTTGCCGGTGGTCATCCAGCTTCCGCTGTCGCCGAAGCGGGCGTCCAGGCCGGGCGCGAAGGAACCGTAGAACGTCTTGCGCTCGCCGCCCTGGTAATTCGCCTCCCCGGTCACGATCGCGTTCACGCAATAGAGAGCACCCGCCGCGATCACGACCACGGCCGCGCGGCGCAACGC
The DNA here is from genome assembly GCA_964628275.1 of uncultured Acidobacteriota bacterium. GTDB lineage: Bacteria > Acidobacteriota > Vicinamibacteria > Fen-336 > Fen-336 > CAZVOI01. The sequence goes on from CAZVOI010000582.1 coordinate 1,445, forward strand.
CTCCACGAAAGCCGGCGCCAACCGCCCGTGCACAGCGCCGAGCAGCGGCGCAAGACCGAGCGGCAGCGCGAGCCGCGCGGTGGTCGGCTTCGAGTAGCTGGCGAGCCCGAGCAGCAGCGCCGAGATCAGCACGCGATCGCGGCGCCACAGGACCAGCGCCGCCGTCAGGATGCCGAGGTT
>CAZVOI010000583.1:0-5898 GCA_964628275.1 uncultured Acidobacteriota bacterium
TTGCCTTTCGCTTTTTGTTCGTGCATAGTCCGGCCGTGCTCGGGAAGCCACTCTCTCTCGAGCCAAGGAGACTTGAATGTCCAATCGCGAGTTCTGCGTCGCTCGGCGCAAGGCCGAGCTGCCGGCGTTCCTCAAGGTCCTGAAGGCCGTACCGCAAGCGAAGCTGGGCTATCAGCCCGATCCCAAAGCGCGCACTGCCGGCGATCTGGCCTGGGTGCTGGCCGTGGAAGAGCTGGCGCTACTCGGCATTCTCGAGAAGGGCACGGTGGCGTGGCCCGACGCGAAGACACCGGCGAGCGTCGACGAGATCGTCGCCACCTTCGAGAAGAACGCGGCGGCCGTCACCGCCAAGATCGAGAAGCTGGACGACGCTGGCTGGAAGAAGGCCGGCAAGCTGATGATGGGCGAGACCGCCTGGGAAGACACGATCGAGAACATGGTCTGGGGCTTCCTGTTCGACGCGATCCATCATCGCGGCCAGCTCAGCACCTACCTGCGGCCGATGGGCAGCAAGGTGCCGTCGATTTACGGCCCGTCGGCGGACGACACCGGCCAGTAACAAGGCTCGACTAAGATGCGCCGATGAATCGGCGCCACTTCGTGACGGGGCTGGCCGCGCTGGGCGCGGCGAATCGCATCGCCGCTCAGCCGGCGGTCCAGCCTCGCGTCAACGCCGCTCGTCTGCGACGGCGACTCGAAGAGCTGAGCGGCTTCGGAAGGCCGGCCGGCGGTTCTTTTGCCGACGGCGTGAGCCGGCTCGGCTTCTCCGATGCAGACGTCGCCGCGCGCGAGTGGCTGCAGCGCGAGATGCGCGGCATCGGCCTAACCCCTCGCATCGACGCCGCGGGCAACATCCTCGCGCGCCGCCCGGGCCCGGAGGATTCCCAGCTTCCGATCGTGTTCGGCTCCCACATCGACTCGGTCCGGGGCGGCGGCAACTTCGACGGCGACGTCGGCTCGATGGGCGCGCTCGAGGTCGCGCAGACGCTGATCGAGAAGAACGTCCGCACGCGGCGCCCGCTCGAGCTCGTGATCTGGGCGGCCGAGGAGTCCAACTACGGCAGCGGCCTCCACGGCAGCCGCATGGCCGCGGGTCAGATCGAGCCCGGCGAATGGGATCGCGTCCAGGACGGCGTGCGCAAGTCGGACGCGCTGCGCCGGATCGGCGGAGATCCCGCCCGGATCGCGGAGGCGCGCCGCGCCACAGGCTCCTTCCACGCTTATCTGGAGCTGCACATCGAGCAGGGCGGGAAGCTCGACAGGGCTGGTATCCCGATCGGGGTAGTGCTCGGCATCGTCACGATCGACGACTACGACGTGACGGTCCGCGGCTTCGCGAACCACGCCGGGACGACCCCAATGGCGGAGCGCAAGGACGCGCTGGTCGCGGCTTCGCACCTGGTTCAGGCGGTGCGCGAGATCGCCACCGGGGAGCCGGGCGCGCAGGTCGGCACCGTGGGGCAAATGGCAGTCACGCCCAACGCCCCGAACGTCGTGCCCGGCGCCGTCGCGATGACGGTGGAGTTCCGGGACCTGGAGGCGCAAAAGGTGACGCGTCTCGGCGAACGCTTGAAGAAGCGGGCGGCCGAGATCGCGGCCGCCACCGGAACCGAGATCGAGGTTCAGTTCACGAGCCGCCACCAGGGCGCTTCGACCGCGCCGGCGATCCAATCGGTGATCGGCACGGTCGCCGACCGGCTGGGCTTGCGGCACATGCCGCTGCCGAGCGGCGCCGGCCACGATGCCCAGATGATGGCGCGGCTGGGTCCGATCGGCATGATCTTCGTGCCCAGCCTGGCAGGCATCAGCCACTCGCCCCGCGAGCTGTCGCGCTTCGAGGACTGCGCCCAGGGCGCCGACGTGCTGCTCGGCACGATCCTGGAGCTCGACCGGATGGACCGTATCGCCTGAACGCGACCGGACCTCCACGATTGGCGAGGGCGATGAGAGAGTCCGGCCGTTTTCCGCGCGTCTAGAGGTAGGGCCTGGCTCGTGGATGGCCCGACCGGCCGCCGCGCCTTTCCGCCGCGGCCGTGATCCGAATGGCCTGAGAACTTTAGGAGCATCGATCATGACAAAGGGCGCTCGAACCCGCTTCCCCCGTTCTGCCAACCGGCCCCTGGATTCGGTGCGACGGCCCGGGTCGGCGATGAGGTTGTTTCTTGGGCTGGCGCTCGCCGCCGGCCTTCAGGCGTGTGGCGGAGGCGAAGGAAGCCCGGCGGCCCCCTCGACGCCGGCGGTGTCTCAGCCGGTCACGCAAAACCTGCCGGCGCAGCCGTTCGTGGGGGTAGCCCCAGGGGCTCCGAGTTTCTTTCCTTTGACTATCAACGGCACCGGCACCGCGACCGCCACCCTGAACTGGACCTTCGCCGCCAACGACCTCGATATTTACGTCACATCAAGTACCTGCAGCGCCACCACGTTCGCCCAGGTTGCGGCCTGCACCCCAATCGCCGCGACAACGAGCACCACGGCGAAACCCGAGACGGTGACGTTCAACGTGACCCCGCAGACCTACCGCATCTGGGTCCTTAACTTCGGCCCGGGGAGTGAATCGGGGACGCTCGCGGTCACAACCGTTACGCGTTAGGGCGACGCTCCACGCAAAGGGCGGCCTCGGGGCAACTCGACCCCGAGCCGCCTTGGGGGGCTAATCCGGCAGGCCGATCCGCCGCAACAGCTCCGCGAAGCGCGGCTCGCCTCGCAACGGGTCGAAGATGGGCTCGACGCGCAGCCAGCGCACGCCCGTAGCGCCGTCGGCGTAGCCCTTCTCCAGGTGCTCGAGCGCGAGCGCTTTGTCGCCAAGGCCAACGTGCAGCACGGCCAGGTCGTATGGCGAGACCCGCCGCTGCCGGGCGATTCCCCGAAGCTCGGCCAACAGCGCCCGCGCTTCCGAGGTGCGCCCGGCGCGGGCCAGCGCGTACCCTGTGTCGGCCATCGCGCGTGCCCCGCCAGGATCGATCGAGCGCGCTCGCTGCAGCGAGGCCAGCCCTTCCTCGCTCCGGCCGAGCCGCATCAGCGTGAGTCCTTTGACCCGGTGAGCCAACAGGAACCGGGGGTCGATCTCCAGGGCCTGTGTGAAACAAGCCAGCGCATCGTCGTAGCGCTTTCCGTACATGTAGGCGATCCCCAAGCTGGTGTGGATGGTTGGCGATACGGGATCCAGCACGCGCGCGGCCCTCAACTCCCGTTGACCGTCCTCGAAGAGGCCACGCTGAACGAGGTGCTCGCCCAGCCACTGGCGACCGCTGGCGTAGTTGGGATCGAGCGCCACCGTTTTCGCCAGTTCGCGCTCGCACGCATTCCAGTTCCAATCGAATTGGCAGAGCACGACCGAGAGCGCGGCGTGCCCTTCGGGCAGGTCTGGGTCCAACTCGAGGGCTCGGCGCGCTCCGGCTTCCGCCAGGGCACGTGCCTCGCGGCCGGCCAGCGCATCGCTGCTGGTCGCCAGGCGCGCATATGAGGTTGCGAGTCCGGCGTGCGCCTTGGCGTACCCGGGATCGGTCTCGATCGCCTCGCGGAAGAGCTCGATCGCTCGCCGCAGCCCCGCCTCGCTGCGCTTGTTCCAGAAGTAGAGGCCCTTCAGATAGGCCACATGGGCCTCGGGGTTCGGCGTCGACTTTGGCGAAGCCGGCGTGTTCAGCAGCCGAACGGACAAATGCCGGGTGATCGCTTCGGCCATCTCGGCCTCGGTCCGGACCAGATCGGTCAACGGCTGCTCGTAGGCCTCGGCCCAGACGTGGGTCTGACGCTGGACCTCGATGAGCTGCGCCGTGATTCGAACGCGGCCGGCGGCCTGTCGCACACTGCCTTCCAGAACGTAGTCGGCACCCAGCTCGCGGCCGACATCACTGATGGACTTGGGACCCCCCTTGTAGCGCGCCGCCGATGTCCGAGCGATCACGCTGAGGCGCTCGGGCTGGAGACGTGCCAGCCCGGTGGTCACTTCTTCGGTGACTCCATCAGCCAGATAGTCGTCCTCCGCGCTCCCCCCCAGATTCTTGAACGGCAGCACCGCGACGGTGACGCTCGACTTCGAGATGGGGCGCTCCCGCCAGGCGATGTAAGCCGCGCCCGCCGCCAGGATGACGAGGCTCGACAGGGCGACCCGCACCCTTGCCGAGAGGCGGGCGTGACTACGACCGGAGACGGCAGCGGAGGGCTCGGCGACCGGCACCGCAGGCATCTCGTCGGGCACTGCCCCTTCGGCCTCCAGCCGAGCGCTGCGCTGACGCCACCACTCGTCGAGCTCCTGCCGATGCGCGTAGAGCGAGCCCGACCTTGCGTGTGGGAGCCTGTGAACCGGCATGTCCTCGGTCCGTTCCCAGCGCTGAACCGTGCTGACGCCCCGTTTCAGGTAGGCGGCGATCTCCTTCCAGGAATCCAGCCGACCCTCCACGCGGGGCTCGGAGGCGGTCGGCTTCGGCTCGGGCAGGATGGACATTCTCGTTTCCTAAGTCGTAGGTACGAGGCACCTTGTGACGCAAAGCCAGTCGTTTTGTGTGAAGCGCGTCATTGTACGCCACGCGCGCGTGACGCGTTTTGACGCTCGACAAACCGGGCTGCGCGACCCATGATCCCAACACTCAGTACGAGAGGCGGGGATCATGAAGCATTGCCTTCGGCTTGGAGTGGTCGGTTTTCTCGTTCCGGAGCGCGGAAAGCGCCTCAGGGTGCCGTGGCTGACCCTGGCAGTCCTGACCTTGCCTTGCTGCAAAGGGGGTCGAAATGCGGGATGAACGGGTGGAAAGACGCTGGGTCGTTTCAGGGATCGTGGCAGCCCTCGCCGCCGTCCCCCTTCTGGCCCAGCCGGCCGGCCGTTCGAATTCCCAGGCCACCGCCGGCGCGCGCACGTCCGCGGGCCTTCCCATGGCCTTCGAGGCAAATCGAGGCCAAACCGCGTCCGACGCGAAGTACCTGGCGCGGGCCGGGGGGCTGACCGCGTTCTTCACGAGCACGGGAGCCGTCCTGACACTGCGGACTTCCGAGGGCGCGAGCAGCCTCCGCTTGAGCCCGCTGCTGGCAAATCCTGCTCCCCTCATCGAAGGGCTGGAGCCTCTCTCGGGCTGGTCGAACTACCTCACCGGCCCCGACCCGTCTCAGTGGGTGACCAAGGTCCCAACCTACCGCCGCGTGGCCTATCGGAACGTCTACCCCGGAATCGACGTGATCTTCTACGGCAAGCAGGGCACGCTTGAGTACGACGTCGTCGTGTCCCCCGGCGCGGATCCCCGAATGGTGCGTTTTCAAGTGGAGGGCGCCGAGTCGCTCACGCTCGACGAGCGTGGTCAGCTGCGGGCTGCCACGAAGGCCGGCGAGCTGCGGCTGCTGCCCCCCCGGACGTTCCAGAAGGCGGGCGACACCAACGAAGAAGTGGCCAGCCGTTACGTAATATCCGGCCCGAAGACCTTCACCCTCGATCTGGGGCGCTACGACGCCCGCCGGACGCTGTGGATCGATCCTGCCCTCGTCTACTCGAGCTATCTCGGCGGTTCGGCAGAGGAAGGTCTCCATAAGGGTCTGGCAGTCGACCTCGAGGGCAACACCTACGTAGCCGGGGAGACTTCGTCGTCCAACTTCCCGACCACCCCAGGAGTGTTTCAGTCCAACCTTTCCCTTCCAGCGCCCAACGTCTTCGTCGCCAAGATCAACCCGGCCGGGGACACCCTCCTCTATTCGACCTATCTCGGCTCGGGAACATCGGAAGCGGCCGCCTTGGCCGTGGACGGCGCCGGCAACGCATTCGTCACCGGCTGGACACACAGCTCGAACTTCCCCTCCACATTCACACTTTGCCAACCGACGCCGACCTCGTGCACCGGCCCCTTCGTAGTGAAGCTGTCGCCTGACGGCGGCCAGATCCTTTACTCAGCCCGGGTGGGTGGCAACGGGGACACG
>CAZVOI010000584.1:0-8991 GCA_964628275.1 uncultured Acidobacteriota bacterium
GGACCGCGACGTGGCCACCCGCGTGACCTTCGGCCCGCAGTACGACGCCGACCCGGTCTGGTCTCCCGACGGACGCTGGATCGACTACGAGTCCGAGGTCGACGGCAAGGACGGCGTCTTCAAGAAGCACGCCGACGGCACCGGCGAGGCCGAGGTCCTGCTCCCGCCCGGCAAGCAGACGTTTCCGTCGCCGCATTCCTGGTCGTCGGACGGCAAGAGTCTCGCGATCCAGAGCGCCGGGCCGAAAGGCGGGACCGACACCTGGATCCTGGCGACGGATGGCAAGGGCGAGCCGGAGCCGCTCCTGCAGACTCCCTATCAGGAGAGCGGCGCCCACTTCTCTCCCGACGGACGCTTCATCGTCTACGAGTCGGACGAGACCGGACGGCTCGAGATCTTCGTCGCCACGCTGCCACTGGGCGGAGGCAAGTGGCAGATCTCGGACGGCGGTGGCGCTCAGCCACTCTGGCGGCGGGACGGCAAGGAGCTCTTCTTCCGCACCGCCGAGGGTGTGATGTCGGTCAGCGTCGCCTCGGACGGCACCCGCTTCCGCGCGGGCAAACCCGCGCCCGTCTTCAAGGGCGCGTACCTCGGGGGTCTGCGCGGGATCCTGCTCCCGGGCTTCAACTTCCCCGACTACGACGTGACGCCGTCCGGCCAGGGCTTCGTCATGTTCGAAGGCAAGGGCGAGAAACGCCAGGCCTCGCGCGCCAAGGTCGTGATCGGCTGGTTCCAGGAGCTCGAGCGGCTGACGAAAGGCGGCGGCCGCTAGCCTCGGTGGTAGAGTCGGGCCATGGGAAGGAAGCGCTCTCACCTGACCCTCGTCGTCCTCGGGGCCTCACTGACTGCGGGCGTTCCGGCGCGGGCCCAGCAGCAGATGCCCGGCGCGCGCGCCGAGGTCGTCCAGCTCGACGTCGTCGTGACGGAGGCCGACGGCAAGGCCGTGCGCGGCCTGACCCGGGAGGACTTCGCCGTCTTCGAGGACAAGAAAGCGCAGCGTCTCACCAACTTCCTCTTCGTCGAGGGTCGGCTGCGCGCGGGCGGCACGGGCGCCCCGGCCGCGACGCCTGCGGCGGAACCAGCCGCGGCGGCGGCCGAGCCGGCCGCGGAGACGGTCTCGAGCCCCGGACGCCACCTCGTGATCGTGATCGACGACCTGCACATCGCGCCCGGAAACCTCGACTTCGTGAAGGGAGCCCTGCGCCGTCTGGTCGACGACTTCCTGGGGCCGGACGACTTCGCTGCGCTGCTGACGACCAGCTCCCCCGCAGGATCGCAGCAGCTGAGCCAGGACGCCGCCACCCTCAAGCAGTCCATCACCCAGCTCAGCTTCAAGGCGGCGCCGATGCCGCCGGCGGCGGGCACGGAGATGACGCCGGCGCAGGCCGAGCTGATCCTGCGCGGCGACCGCTCGGCGCGGAAGCTCGCCGGGCGCAAGCTGATCGACGAACCGGGCAGCGTGCTCAACCCGACGAGCCCCCAGGCGGCCACCCAGGAAGGGTCGGGTGCCATCGCCGCGGCGGGCGGCGCGGGCGGGGCCTCGGCCGAGGCGCTGGAGACGATCGCCGAGCGCGAGGCCGAGCGACAGGCGCGGGCCGTGCTGAACGACGCGCTGCGCTACTCGGCCTCCACGCTTCACACGATCGAGGACGTGCTGCGCAGCCTTGCGCCGCTGCCCGGACGCAAGCTGTGCCTCTTGGTTTCCGACGGCTTCCTGGTCGGCACCGGCACCAGCGAAGAGCGCAGCCGCGACCTGCGCGCCATCGTCGACGCGGCCACGCGCTCGGGGGCAGTCGTGTACGCGGTGGACAGCCGCGGTCTCCAAGCTGGGGTGAGCGACGCGAGCACGGCCGGGTCCACCTCGTCGGGCGGCGGCCTGCAGACGAGCGTCGACCGCCAGTCGGCGCAGCTGTTCCGCATCACGCTCGAGACGATCTCCGCCGACACTGGCGGCTTCCTGGTCTCGGGCACCAACGCCTTCGACGCCGGGATGCGGCGCGTGCTGGCCGACAACGACAGCTACTACCTGATGGCGTACGAGCCCGCGAACAAGAAGCGCGACGGCAAGTTCCGGCGCATCGAGGTGAAGCTGCCGCGCCAGGCGAGCTACGTCGTGCGCACCCGGCGCGGCTACCTGGCGCCCGACGACAGCAAGCCCGCGGGCCGCGCTGCCGTTCGGACGGCTGCCGCGAGCCCGGAGCCGCGCCCGATCGTGGAGTCCGAGGCGCGCGCGGTCCTCGACGCCGCCCGGCTCGAGACGGGCCTGCCGGTACGCCTCGCCGCCGACTACGTCGAGCTCCCGCCCACAGGCTCGCTCGCGATCGTGCGTGGCCACGTGGACGTGACGGCGCTCGCGGCCGAGGGCGACCCGGTAGCGTTCGCTGTCGACATCCTCGGGGGCGTCTACGACGCCGCCGGCAAACCGGTCGGGCCCAGCTTCGGGCGCCGGAACGAGGTCGCCGCGGCCGCGGTGGCGCGCACGCGTCAGGAAGGCGTGCCCTTCTACCAGCGGCTCGCGTTGCCGCCAGGGCGCTACGAGATCCGGCTCGCCGCGCGCGACCAGGCGCTCACGCAGCTGGGCGGTGCGAGCCAATGGGTCGAGATCCCGGACCTGAAGGACGGCACGCTGACGCTCTCGGGCCTGTTCCTGTCAACGGCGGCGCCCAGGGCCGGCGGACCGGGCGGCGAGGCCGCGGCCGACGACCTGCGCGACGTGCAGGCGCTGCGGCGCTTCCGGTCGCGGGACGACCTTTTCTTCCAGGTCTACGTCTACAACCTGCGCCAGGGCGCGGACGGGGCGAGCGACGCGGTGCTGCAGGCGCAGCTGCGGCAGGGCCAGACGCTCGTCGCGACGTCGCAGCCCCAGCCGATCCAGGTCCAGCGCAAGGACGGGCAGCTGCTGCCGCAGACGAACGGCATGCCGCTCGAGGGCCTCCCAAAAGGGCGCTACGAGCTGCGCGTCGTGGTCATGGACAAGAAGGCGAACGCGACAGTCTCGCGACAGATCGACTTCAGCATCGAATAGCGGACCACTCACGAAACGGAGCGAAGGACACCGGCCCGGCCTTCCGGGGGGCTGAGCGCCCCCCGCGCCCCCGCTAGCGTGGCTGCCGGATCTCGAGCACCTGGTTGGCCTTGACGTTCTCCATCCGGGTCGTGGTCTGGTCGGGCCACAGCACTTCCACCCAGTCGGCACGCGTCGCGGCCCCGAGGCCGAAGTGCTGGCGCTTGTCGTCCTGCGAGATGTAGCTCGAGCCGCTGCGCACCAGCCGTTGCATCGCGAGCGCTCCCGCCTGGACGCGCACCACCGCCCCCACGGCGCTGGTGTTCTTCCCCTTGCCCACCAGCTTGACCCAGAGCCAGTGGCCGACGGGCTCGAGCACGTTGCGTAGCACCTGTGGGTAGCCGTCGAGGTCGTTCAGCACCAGGTCGACGCGCCCGTCGTCGTCGAGGTCGGTCATCGCGAGGCCACGCCCCACGCGCGGCTCCAAGAGCGCCTCGCCGTAGCGCGCCGCCACCTCCTCGAACGTCCCGTTGCCGAGGTTGTGGTAGAGAAGCCGCCGCTGCCGATAGGGCGCCGAGGCGCCGAGCCGGGCCTGGTCGAGCTGGGGGTAGACGTGCCCGTTCACGACGATGATGTCCTGGAAGCCGTCGTTGTCGTAGTCGAAGAAAGCGGTGCCCCAGCCCACGTACGGCAGGCTGCTCGCGGCCGTCTTCGAGCGGAACGACCAATCGCTGAAGTAGGCCCCGGCGTTGTGGTAGAGCGCGTTGTACTCCTCGGAGAAGTTGGTGATGAAGATGGCGAAGCGCCCGCTGTTGTCGTAGTCGCCGATCGCAAGCCCCATCGAGCCCTGCTCGGCGCCGTCCTCGCTCACCGCGACGCCGGCCGCGAACCCGGTCTCCTTGAATGTGCCGTCCTTCTGGTTGATGTAGAGGAAGTTGGCGTTCGAGTCGTTCGCCACGTACAGGTCGAGCCAGCCGTCCTGGTTGGCATCGAACCAGGCGGCCCCGAGCCCGAAGTGCCCGCGCGGGTCGTGGACGCCGGCCGCGGCTCCGACTTCCGTGAATTTCCCGTTCCCCTCGTTGCGGAACAACAGGTCGCCCTCGCCCGGGAGGCCGCGCGGACCGCACTGGACCGCGACACCGCGGTACTCGCATGACTTGCCCTTGCCGAACTCCGGCAGCTTCGCGAGATCCAGCTTCACGTAGCGGCTGACGAAGAGATCCAGGTCGCCGTCGCGGTCGTAGTCGCCGAACGCGCAGCCGGTCGACCACGCCGAGGCACTCACCCCCGCCGCGGCCGCGATGTCGCTGAACGTGCCGTCGCGGTTGCTCCGGTACAGGCGATTCGGCCCGAGGTTCGTGACGTAGATATCCTCGAAGCCGTCGCCGTCCACGTCGGCCGTGCACAGGCCCATGCCCCAGCCCGGGTGGCCGACGCCGGCCTTGTCGGTCACGTCCTCGAAGCGGTTGCCGCCCAGGTTGCGGTAGAGGGCGCTTCTCGCCGCCTGCGGGTCGTTCGCCGTGTCGACCGTGAGCGAGTCGACGAAGTAGAGGTCCGTGCGCCCGTCGTTGTCGTAGTCGAAGGCCGCGACGCCGCCGCTCATCGACTCGACGATGAACTTCTTCTCGGGAGCGGAGTGGTGCTGGAAGCCGATGCCCGCCTCCGCGCGGATGTCGCGGAAGAGCGGCGTGTCCGCGGGGCCCTGCACGAGGGCCACCGTAGCCGGGAGCAGCAGCAGGCTCAGACTTCGCGTCACGGGCTCATTCCGTCTTTCTGTGCGCCCACGGCGCCGCGCAGCTCCGCCAGGCGCTGCGCCACCTGCTGCTGCACCGAGCGGTAGAGGGCCAGATGCTTCTGCTGGCCGGCGTCGTCGCCGAGCCGGGCGCAGGCGAGGCTCAGCTGGTAGTGCGCCTTGCCCGAGAGCGGGTCGGTCAGGATCGCGCGCTCCAGAAAGCCGTGCGCCTCCGCGTAACGCTCCTGCTTCATGCGCACGAGACCCATCGCCAGGTTGGCGATGGCGTTGCCGCTCTCGCGCGCCAGCACGCGCTGGGCGTGCGTCTCGGAGGCGGCGAGATCGCCCGTGCCCTCCTCCGACTCGGCGAGCGCCGCGAGCGCCTCGAGGTTGTCGGGCTCGATCTCGAGGCTGCGCAGCAGCGGTGCCTTGGCCTCTTCGTAGAGCTTCTGGCTGTTGAAGGCGAGCCCGAGCGCCACCAGCGTCACGCTGCGGTTGGGCTCGAGCGCGAGTGCGTCCTGCAGAGCGAAGACGGCGCTCGGCATGTCGCCGGCCTGCATCATCGCGACGCCGAGCAGGTAGTGGTACTCCATCACCGAGGGCAGCATGCGCGCGAGCGGCTCGAGCGTCAGGATCGCGACGACCGGCACGCGTGCCGCGAGCGCCACGCGCCCGAAGGCCGACAGCACCTCCTCGGAGTTGGGGCCGAGCGCGCGGGCGCGCTCGAGCGTCTCCAGCGCCAGGCGCGGGTTGCCGCGCCCGACCTGGATCCGCGCGAGCCCGACGAGCGCGCGCACGGACTCGTGGCGCTCGGCGACGGAGGCGTAGAGCCGAGAGGCCTCGTCGATCCGCTTCGCCGCGAGCGCCTCGTCCGCGCGGGCCAGTACGACCGCGGGCGGCTCGGCGGGCTTCGCGGGCGCAGCGGCCGGCTTCGGCCGGGGGGCGGCGGGCCGGGTCTGGCCGGCGGCGGGTCCAACGGCGGCGGCCATGACACAAGAGAGGAGTAGCACCCGCATCACGACGGCCCCGGCCGCTGGTCCTTCAGCTTCTGGAACACCGCGAACTCCTGGCGCGCCGCCTCCTCGCGCCCGAGCGCCTGGTAGGCGCGGCCGAGCTGGTAGTGGATGTTGGCGTCCTGCGGGGCCGCCCGCGCCGCCAGCTCGAGCTGCTCGGCGGCCGGCTCGGCGGCGCCCTGCGCCAGCAGGATCTTGCCGAACAAGTACCGCGCCTGCGCGAAGTCGGGCCGGCTCTTCAGCACCTGCCGCAGCAGCGCGAGCGCCTCGTCGAGCCGGCCCGACAGCTCCAGGACCGCGGCCAGCCGGTGCTGGGCGGTGCCGTCTTTGGGATGCGACTTGAGCTCGCGCCGCAGCGCTTGCTCGGCGTCGTCGAGCCGCCCCTGCTCGAGGTAGATCATCCCGAGCGCCGAGCTCGCCTCCGCCACCTCGGGCTTGAGCGCGAGCGCGCGCTCGAGCGACTCGATGGCACTCGGGTAGTCCCCCTGCTGCGCGTTTGCCTGGCCCACCAGCACGTGCAGCTCGGCTGTGTCGCCGTGCTCGGCGATCAGGCGGCCGAACACCGGCTCGGCCTCGGCCACGCGGCCGCTGCGCACGAGCGCGAGCGCGTAGGCGTACTGCAGCGAAGCGTCGCCCGCGCGTCCCGAGTCGCCCGCGAGCAGCTCGGCCGCTTTCGCCGGCTCGTCCGCGTCGAGCCACGCGAGCGCCAGCATGCGGCGCAGGTTCTGGTCCCCGGGTGTCGCCGCGAGTGCCCGCGACAGCGGCTCCGCCGCCTTGCGCGGCTGCTGGGCGTTGAACCAGGACACGCCGAGCGAGTACTGCAGCTGCGGAAACGCCGGTTCGATCGTGGCCGCTCGCTCGAACTCCGCGGCCGCCTGCGCGAAACGGCCGGTCTGGGTCTGCAGCACCCCCAGGTTGAAGCTGGCGCGGGTGATCGCGGTGCCGACGCGGGCGCGCAGCGCCGCCCGCTCCTCGGCCGAGAGTGTGGCGAAGGCCGACGTGTCCAGCATCGGCACGCCGAGCGCCGGCGGCGGGCCGGCCGCGTCGCGCAGGTAGCGGTCGAGGCTCTCGCGGGCGCCATCCGCGAGACGCGCCGTCAGGCGTTCGGCCTCGGCGAAGTGCGCGGCCGCGGGCTCGGCCGCCGGCTCACCGACGCCGAGCTGTCGCAGCGCGAGGCCCAGCTGGTAATGGATGTTGCGCAGCTGCGAGTCCTCGCGGCCCGAGCCGAGCGCCAGCTCGAGCGCGCGCTCGAGCACCGGCTTGGCTTCGGCCGGCCGCTCGAGTGCCACCAGGCAGCGGCCCAGGAAGTGGAAGGCGCTCGCCTGGGGCGGCTGCCACAGCACGGCCTTCTGAAGCGGCGGCAGCGCCTCTTCGTAGCGGCGTGCCATCACCAGCGCGAGCCCGAGCGAGAGATTCGTCGGCGGGTCGTCCGGGGCGATCCGCAGCTCGTCCTGGAACTCCCGGATCGCGACGTCGAGCGAGGCCAGGTCCTCGATCGCCGCGACCATCCCCAGGTAGTAGTGGGCGCGACGCGCTCGCGCGTCGAGAGCGAGCGCCTGGCGCAGCGCGCGGCGCGCGCGCGCGTACTCGCCGTAGTCGCGATACGTGCGCCCGATCAGGACGTGGGTCGCGGCGATCGGCCGGCGGCGGGCGAGCTCCGCGAAGAGCGCCTCCGCCGCTTCGAGCTTCTTCATCCGCAGCTGGCCCGCCGCCAGCACGTAGAGCGTTTCCAGATCGTCGGGTGCCACGGAGCGGGAGTCCTCGAGCTCCTGCAGCGCCTCGCCGGGGCGGTCCGCGAGGATCAGCGCCTGGGCCAGCAGCCGCCGGATGCCCATGTCGCGAGAGTTGCGCGTGGCGAGGTGCGTCATCAGCGTGACGGCCTCCTTCGCCTCGCCGAGCTCGAGGAGGGCCATCGCCAGGTGCTGGGTGGCCTGGCGTGCATCGGCGGTGGACGCGAGCGCGCTGCGGAAGGCATCACGCGCCCGGTCGAGCCGCCCCTCGGCGGCCTCGAGGCTCCCGAGCATCAGGAAGCCCTCGCCGACCGCCGAGCGGTAGTGGCTCTCGGCCATCTGTGTCTCGCCCGCCTGCAGGCTCGCCTCGGCCACGACCAGCCGCCGCTCGAGCAGCTCGGCCGGACCGGGCGGCTGCGCCGCGCGCAGCGAGGCCGTGGCCAGCAGCCCGGCGGCGCAGCAGCCGCTCACGAACGCTCGTCGCCGTGCTCCGGTCCCCATCCGCTCGATTCTATCTGCGCTGCGGCGCGAACGGCCCCGACCAGCCCAGCACGGCGCGCACCTGTTCCAGCTCGCGCGCGAAGAGCGCCGGCGGAGCCTGCTGCGCGAACAGCTCGAGGTACAGCCGCGCCTCGGCCATCCGCCCGCGACCGGCGAGCAGCGAGGCGAGCGCCAGCAGCTTCGCGTTCTCCGCGGGATCGGCCGCGAGCGCCCGCAGGAAGCGCTCGCGGGCTTCGTCCACACGGCCGTCCTCCCCGGCCATGATCGCGAGCGCGCTCTCGGCTTGCGCCGCGGCCGGGTTCTCCGCGAGCGCCTGCTCGAACGCCTGGCGCGCCGCGTCGCGCCGGCCAGCGCTGAGGCTCACGCTGCCGAGCGCCATCAGCACGCGCGCGCTCGAGGGATCGAGCGCACGCGCTTTCTCGATGGCGCCGAGCGCGTCCTCGGCGCGGCCAAGCCGGGCCGCGGCGAGCGCGCGGGTGATCAGCACGTCGAGGTCGGGCTCGGCGCGCGTCGCCCAGGGCTCGAGGAGTGCGAGCGCTTCGTTCGCCCGGCCGGCCTGGGTCAAATAGGCACCGAGCAGCGTCGCGGTCACCGTGTCCTGCGGGTTGCGCGCGAGCGCCTGGCGCAGCGCCGTGATTCCCCCGTCGAGGTTGCCGCTCTCGCGCTCGAGCTGGCCCAGGTAGAGGAGCGACAGCGGCATGCCTGGCCGCTCGCGCACGAGCGCGCGGCACTTCTCGATCGCTTCGCCGCGCCGCCCCGAGGCGAAGAGGGCCACCACCTCCTGCAGCGCGGCGTCGAGCGGCACGAGCGCCTTCGGATCGTCGGCCTCCGTGTAGCGCTCCTTCGTGGGCGCGGCTCCGGCGCCGAGATAGCCGAGGCTGCGCAGCCTCTCGAGAGTTGCGGCATTCTCCCGCCGCGGGCGCCCGCCCGCGTCGGCGCTGCGTAACACCGCGAGTCGCGCGCGCAGGGTCTCGAGCGGCTGCGGACGGGACGCCGCGAGGTTGCGGTTCT
>CAZVOI010000585.1:0-3144 GCA_964628275.1 uncultured Acidobacteriota bacterium
CGTGGCACGCCGATGACGACGGAGTGGCTGGACTTGCTGAAGCTGCGATCGGCGCACCACAGCTTCCCGAGCGCGTTCTCGGGCGACCTGCCGGATGCGGCGGCGCTCTTGGCGCTGGCGCTCTTGGCCGCGTCTCGGCTCGGCGCCGACCGGCGCCGGATGCTGGCGTTCTTCCTGGCGGGTGTCGCGCTCCAGTTCGTGGTCGGCACGGTCTTCACCGAGTACATCCCGCTGAAGGCGGTTCTCCAGTACCAGCCGCACCGCGTCTGGCGCTTCCTGATGCTCCTGTTGCAGGCGATCGTGGCCGCCGGCGTCGTGTCGGGCGTCCGTGAGGGCGGCGTCGGCCGCGCGGTCTCGGTCGTCACGGGCGCGATCGTGTTCATGCCCGGCCTCGAGTCGCTGCTGCCGGTCGTCGTGGTGCTTCAAGCCGCCGTCGGCCGTCCGACTCCCGCGCTTTGGTCACGCCTGACCGCGGTGCTGGTGCTGATCTTCGTCGGCGGCTGGGGCGACCGCGCGCTCGACTGGACCAGCTTCCTCTCCGATTTCTTCGGCCGCGCGCTCTCGGCGACCGTGCTCTCCGCCGCCGCGATCGCCGTCCTCGTGAAGATCGGTCTCGAACGCGGCGGCCTGTCGCGCACGATGCTGAGCGGTTTGGGAGCGGTGCTCACCTTCTTCTGGCTGGCGCCCGACGCCTACGCGCGCGCTCGAATGCGCTGGGAGCGCGGGCCCTGGGTGGACGTCCAGAATTGGGCGCGCCAGTCGACGCCGAAGACCGCGGTCTTCCTGACGCCGCCGCGCGAAGCCGGTTTCCGGGTCTTCTCCGAGCGCACCACGGTCGCCGAGTGGAAGGACGGCACCCAGCAGTACTTCGACGACCCGTTCGTGCGCGAGTGGGGCCTTCGGGTAGAGATCCTGGGCGATCTTCCGAAGCGCAACGACGAGGAGTTGCGCGAGATCGCGCAGCGCTTCGGGGTGAGCTATCTGGTGCTGCCCGGCCGGCAGAGCCGGTCGTTTCCGGAGGCGTACCGGAACGGCGGCTTCGTCGTCTACAAGGCGCGCTAAGACTACTTCTTGAGGCCGGCCGTCCAATTCAGGACGACCGTGATCGGGGACGAAGTCGTGTCGCCGGCCGGCAGCAGGACGAGGAAGCGCTGTCCGTCAGCCGTCACCGCGTACTGATCCCAGTCGGGGCGTGGGGTGAGAGGCGTGGAGAAGAGTCTCCGGGGAGCGCCCGGCTCGCGAATCATCCCGGGCTTGACGTCGACCGCCATAACCGTCCCGTCGGGCGCGAAGTAGAACAGCTCGCTGCCGTCCCCTCTCCACTTCGGTTGGCCCCCGCCCTCCGTCGAGATGCGAACCCTCGTGCCGGGATCCGGGAACCCTTGAACGTAGACCTCGTACGCTCCGGATTCGGCGGAGACGAAGGCGAGGAAACGACCGTCTGGCGAAAGCTGGGGCTCGTCGTTGTTGAAAGTGCTGGGGGCGACGAGCGGGAACGGCTTGAGGTCGCCGGAGAGGGGGACCGCCCACAAGCCGCCGCGACCGGCGAAGCCGGCCCCATAGAGGATGAAGCGAGCGTCCCGGGACCAGGCCTCGACAAAGGCTCGCCCCGCCCCGGGCCGCAGCACCGGTTCCGGGGGGCCGCCGCCGAGCTCTTTCTGGTACATCGACAAGAGACCCTGCCCCGCTCCCTCCGCGCTGAAGGCGAGACGCCGGCCGTCGGGAGACCAGACGGGATCTGTTTCGTTTCCCGGGTCGAACGTCACGCCGAATTGAACGCGCCGGGCCGCGTCGATGAGCCAGATGTCCGAGGTCTCCAACTGAGGATCGAGCCGCTGGACGGCAACCTGCCGCCCGTCGGGAGAGAGGGCCATCTGCCGATAAGTGCCCGGCTCCCCGACTGTTCCCAGATGCTTGCCTGCCCGATCGAACCATGTGGGCTGCGTCATCTCGGGACCGCTCGAATCGTAGGCCAATGTCCCCGTGTCCGAGGCGGAGAAACCCCAAGCACTGACGGTTTCCGCCACCACCACGGGCTCGCCGGCGATGGCCAGCCGCGCCGGGTCGAAGGGCTGGGCCAGGAGCGCGCGTCGTCGCCGCAGGAGCAGGTAGCCGGGCGGCGCGAAAGTCGCCTGTTCGTTCCCGCGGCCCGTCAGCCGTTTCGCCTGGGCCGAGTCGAGCGAGCCGACGTAGACACCACGGTCTTTGGGGTCCTCGGTAAGAATCTGGTAGATGAAGTGGCGGTCGTCGGGCAAGAACTCCGGCCACTGGTAACCGACATCGCCCCGCTCCCTGTCGTGCCAGATCAGGACCTCGGCCGTCCCGCCCGACGCGGACGTGCGATAGAGCGGGTAAAGATCCCCGATACTGAACAGGACGACGCCTTCGCCGTTCCAGGTGCCGCCCGGTTCGAACCTCGTGCGCCCGGGCAATGCGCACAGCAGTTGGGCGGGCCCTCCGGAGACGTCGATCCGCTTCAGCTTGTCCAGCGTGAAGAAGCCGATCGATCGGCTGTCCGGGGACCAGAAGTGCCTCCCCCGCACTCCCTCGGTACCGGCCAGGGGTCGCGCTTCGAGAGAGCTGAGCGAGTGCACCCAGAGCTGTCTCTTCCCTTCGGAGCCGGTTCCGACGAAGGCGAGCTTGGTCCCGTCGGGCGAGAGTCGGAGGTGGGAGACGCGTCCCGCGGCCGCCGGCAGCGTGACCTGAAAACGAAGCTCGCCCCGCGGTGTGAGCGGGGCTTGCTCACCCTCGACGGGACCGGCTCGCCGGCCGGCGACGAATGCCGCGAGGCCGACGGCGCCGAGGATGAGGGCGGCCGTGAATATCCGAACGGCACGTCCCGTCCCCGGCAAGATCGCGGGCGACGTCGGGCCGGGCAGGCTGGAGAGCCTCTCGAGGTCGAAGGCGAGATCATGGGCCGAGCGGAATCGCTCGGCCGGATCCTTCTCGAGGCAACGCTTGACGATCAACTCGAGGGCTGGCGCCGGGCCCGAGGCCGGGACGAGCTCGGGCGGATCTTCTTTCAGGATGGCGGTCAGCGTTTCCGCCGCCGTGTCGCGCCGAAACGCCCGCCGCCCCGACAGCATCTCGTAGAGGACGGCTCCCAGCGCGAAGATGTCCGAGCGTGCGTCCACCGCCTGGCCT
>CAZVOI010000586.1:0-2448 GCA_964628275.1 uncultured Acidobacteriota bacterium
CGAAGCTGTCTGCGCCGGTGCCGCAGGATGCCGCCGAGCTCGAGGCCGCGGATGCGGTCCAGGATCCGGCGCCCGACCACCACCTCGTCCAGGCCAGGCGTGAAGTGCCGGCCCGCGATCAAGCGGATCCCGGACCGCACCTCGAGCCCCAGCGGAGTGACAGTACGGAGCACTACGTTGGTTCGCCGCCCATCGGACTTCCGCGGCAGCGCCATGACCGAGACCCACTCCCAGGAGGCCAGCGGCCCGTCGGGTCCGCGGACGGCAGCCCCGTGGTCGAGGATCGCGTTTCTATGATCGAGCGTAACGCTGGAGCTCGCTTCCGAGTTGGAGCCACGCGAGACGACGATGGCGTTGTCCGGCCGCCCAGTTCCTCGCAGCGCCGCCGCGAACCCCTGTGACATCGCCATCAGCACGGCGAAGACGGCCACCACGAGAGCGATGCCGGCCATGGCAAAGAGCGCTATCGGCCACCGCACACGGACGTTGCGGACGTTGTAGCTGAGCGGCAACGCCACGGCTACGGGTTCCTCAGCATTTCCGTGATCCTGGCCCGGTACGCCCCCCAGGCGGGCACGAAGCCCGCGGCGAAGCCGAGCGCCAGCGCGGCGCCGAGGCCGAAGAGAGCCACCGCCGGCCGAAGCTCGAGGTGCGAGATCGCGAGCAACGTCTGTTCGGGCGCCCGGTTCAGGGCCCAGAGCGCCCGCTGTGTGCCAAGGGTGCCCAAGCCACCGCCCGCGGCGCCGATCAGCAGCGCCTCGGTCACGACCAGGCCCATCACCTGGCTGCTGCTGAAGCCGACCGTCTTCAAGACCGCGATCTCGGTGCGCCGTTCGCGCACCGCCATGCTCATCGTGTTCGCCGTGACCAGCAGGATCGTGAAGCACACGGCGAGGCCGATGCCGTTCACGAGCGCGCCGAGGTCGCCGGCCATGGAGATGAGGTTGGCCGCGAACGCGCTCTCCGTCTCGGTGTAGGTCTCGTCGCTGGAGTTCTCGAACTGCGCGTCGATGGCGGCGGCGATTTCGGCGGCGCGGGCGGGGTCGTCGATCTCCACCGTGAAGAGTTGCGTCCACGTCCGGCCGCCTCCGAGGCCCTCGTTCAGGTACTTGAAATGGAAGAACATCATGTCCGTGTCGGTGCCGGGGTACTTCCGAAGGTCGGTGTCGATCAACCCGCGCACCACGAACTCGAACGGCCCGCTCTGCTTGCGCATGCCCGCGACGAAACTCTGCAGGAAGAAGTGGTCGCCGAGCTGCCAGCCGAACTTTTCCGCCAGCCGGCGTCCGATCACGCAGCCGCGCAGGTCGTTCATGAAGTCGTGGAACTGGCCGGGCGGCACCATCAGCTCGGGGCTCATCGCGAAGAACGGTTCAGCATCGACCGCGACGTTGTGGAAGACCGCCGTCCAATCGGTCTCCCCGCCGGCACCCGGATCCGCCTTGCCTTCCTTCCGAGCCGGCAGCACGCCCCCGAAGATGTGGGTGGCCGCCACCCGCTTCACGCCGGGCAGGCCTTGGATCCGGCGCGCGTGGGCCAGAGGCACCACCCCCATGATGCTGACGTCGCTGTGCGTGATGAGGCGCCGGGGGCTGCGGCTCTCGATGAACTGGTCGAGATGGAAGAGGACGCTCTGCAGCGTGCAGAACAGGAAGACGCACAGCGCCATCGCCACCACGGTGCTGGCCGTGCGCAGCCACGTGGCGCGGACGTGCTTGAGAACGAAAGGCAGGAACCTCATGACCCTGTCAGACGTCGTCTTTGATGCTGAGAAGCGGCTGGCCCGCAAGGGCCGTGTGGAAGCCGTACCCGGCCACGGACAGAAGGACCGCCACGACCGTCAGGAAGATGCCGGCATGCCAAGCCGAAAGGTCGAAGGAAATCACGGGGTATAGGAGGCTCAGGCCAATGGGCAGCGTTGAGGCCACCATCGCCAGCAGGCCCAGGCGGGTGAGGATCGCATACATCACCGCATACATCGCTCCCAGGAAGATCGGGTCCAGCGGATGGAAGCCGCCCAGCCACGACCCGAAAAGCCCGAAGCTCGGCAGGGACATGACCAAGACGAAGGACGCGGCGACGAGAAGCGGGCGGCGCAGCAGGATGCGGAGCAGCAGGAGAAGCACCAGCATCGAAAAGCTGAGCTGGAGCGCGAGCGCCACCGCCCCGAAGACCCAGCCCGCGAGGTAGCGGCCGCCCAGCACCGTGACGAGGAACGAGGCGGACGAGACGCGTGGGGCCGAGCCCAGCCAGCCCGGCCCGAGGATCACTAGCCAGGCCAGGTAGGGGGCCGCGAGCCCTGCCAACGAGCCGATCAGGATGTCGCGGCCCACCATTGGATCCCTGAAGCGGCCCGAGAGGAGCCGGCTCCATGAGACCAGCGTCTCCGGCCAGAGCCTCCGGACGTAGGGCTCGAGAGCAATGTAGTAGAGCCAGAATGTCGCGCCC
>CAZVOI010000587.1:0-2240 GCA_964628275.1 uncultured Acidobacteriota bacterium
AGGACCTGTTCGAGAGCGGGATCGACATCATGGCGCAGCCGCCCGGCAAGCGGCTGCAGAACGTGCTCCTGCTCTCGGGCGGCGAGAAGGCGCTCACGGCGATCGCGCTCCTGTTCGCGATCTTCCAGTACAAGCCGTCGCCCTTCTGCATCCTCGACGAGGTGGACGCCCCGCTCGACGACGCCAACATCGGCCGCTTCGTCAAGATGCTCGACGGCCTCAAGCAGCAAACCCAGTTCGTGCTGATCACCCACTCCCGCAAGACCATGTCGATCGCCGACCAGCTCTACGGCGTGACCATGGAAGAGCCGGGCGTCAGCAAGCTGGTGAGCGTCCGCTTCACTTAGCCCGGATCATTCACGAGGCCGCCCGACCCTCCGAGTGAATGATCCGTTCTGAACCGACTTCGTCGTGAAGGCTCTCCGTTCGACCTGGTCGCGGGTAGGCTCCTTCTCCAGAGTGGCCTGCAGGAGGTTCGATGCCATCTAGTGCTCCGTCACGCCGCACGTTCCTGAAGACGGGCCTGGCCGCGGCGGCGGCGAGCTCTCCACTGACCCGCGTGCTCGCCGCCGAACCGGAGCCCGCGGTGTTCGGCACGCCCGTGGGCCTTCAGCTCTACAGCCTGCGCGAGCACATGCCGAAGGACGTTCCCGGCACGCTCGCGAAGATCCGGGCGATGGGCTTCCGCGAGGTCGAGGGCGGCGGCGATTACGGGCTCGGGGTCCCCGGCTTCCTGGCCGAGCTCAAGAAGGCCGAGCTCAAGGTCACGAGCGCACTGTTCGGCTACGACGACTGGCAGAAGGACCCGGCCGCGCGCGTGGCTCGGGCGCAGGAGTTCGGCGCGCGCTACACGGGCCTGGCCTGGATCCCCCACAAGGAGCGCTTCACGCGCGAGGTCGCGCTCGGCGCCGCGGCCAACTTCGAGAAATGGGGTCGAGCCGCGAAGGCCGCTGGCCTGCGTTTCATCTACCACATCCACGGCTACGAGTTCGTCGAATCGCCCGAGGGCACCCTCTTCGACACGCTCGCCAGGCAGACCGATCCCGCGCACGTCGCCTTCGAGGCCGACATCTTCTGGGTGCGCCGCGGCGGCTGCGACCCGGTGTCGCTGTTCGAGCGCTACCCCGGCCGGATCGCGACGACGCACCTGAAGGACATCCAGAAGGGCATCGAGGTCTGCAAGCCGGACGGCCACGCTCCCGACGAGACGAGCGTCCCGCTCGGTGAGGGGATGATCGACTGGCCGTCGGTCTTGCGCGCCGCGAAGAAAGCCGGCGTCGAGCGGCACTTCATCGAGGACGAGCACCCGAACGCCCTCGCGCAGATCCCGCGCAGCCTCAAGTACCTGGCCGCGTTCCGCTAGCCACCGTTCTCCGTCTCGGGCGGGTCGGCCGCGTCGTCCCTCGGCGAGAACCCTCCCACCAGCCACGACACTACTCGGCAGGTCGTGAAGCGCTGCGCCCCCTAGCCCTTCGGCGTACGATGGCTGCGTGTCGACCGTCGCCCTGCCCCGCTGGGTCGTAGGTCTACTCGTCGGCGCGTGCGCCACGTGCCTGGTGGCCGTCGCTTTCCTGCTCGGTCGTGTCACGGCTCCCGCACCGGCGGCGCCACCTGCGGCGGTCGCGGCCGCCGGCCCATCGACAGCCGCAGGGATGCCGGACGGGTCCCGCGCTCCGTCCACCGGGGTGCCTGCCGCCGGAGTGCCGGCTACCAGCGAGATGTGGGGCCAGGAACCCGCCTCCGGTCCCTCGGCTCCGGCCGATTCTCCCGCCGGAGCTGGTCCGGATGCAGCGGCGGTCGATGCCTACTTCAAGCAGATGGACGCCGTGGCTGCCGACGCCAAGACCAGCCAGGATCCCCAGGCGCTGGCTCGAAGCGTCCTCGATCAGGCCATGTCGGGCAATACGAGCGCGATCGAGGGCCTGATCGCCACCCAACGCTCCCTGGAGACCCGCCTGGGTCAGATCGTCCCACCGCTCGCGTGCCGCGAGCACCACCAGCGCAGTCTTCGCCTCTTCGGACGAGCGATCACCCTGCTCGAGCGGACGCGCGACGTGATGTCGGGCCAGGGCGCTTCGGACCTGGGCAGCGTCACGTCCGAGGGCCGCGCGATAGAGGCGGAGGCGAAGACCCTCGACGCCCTCGCCAACGACCTCCGGCGCGCCGCCGGTCTGGCCCCCGTCCCCTGATCAGACTAGGCTCCCCAGCCGCAGCAGCTTCAGCACCGGCTCGCCCAGCTC